>DATJPX010000193.1:0-16680 GCA_035506155.1 Anaerolineales bacterium | reverse complement strand
CCGTCCCGGTCACTGATCGGGAGCATGGCCAACCCTTGTGGCTGGTGGTCGCTCGCCCGGGCTTGGGTCGCGAACCCTGGTATCTGCTCACCAATCTCCCTGTGTATACTCCTCAGGATGCCTGGCGAATCGTTTTTGCTTATGCCCGCCGCTGGAATATCGAAATATCGCTCCGCTTCGATAAATGCGAACTCGCCTTCGAAAGCCCCCGTTTACGTAAATGGGAAACTCAAATGCGTTTGTTATTGATCGCTACCCTGGCTCATGCTTTCCTGCTCTCTTTGCTGGCTTGGGACGATCTGATCTCCACCTTACTCCATCATTGGTGCCACAGAACAGGAAAGTGGAGCCTCAAGGTCAAGGCTCCACTTTATCGCTTGCGTTCTGCTCTCAGCCGTCTTTGGCTGGCTTATCCTCCCCCCTTACTCCTTAGATTAAGTTCGGGGTGAGTCATGTATGGATTTTCTTACGTGACTGGTTTGGACCCGAAGAAGCGACCATCTTCCTTCTTGACGTGCCCGACCCCGACGATCCGACCGTCGAGATCCCGAAAGGCGAACTCGAGGCTCCCGTAAGGCGTGGTCTCGAGCGGTTGGACGATCTGCGCACCCTTCCCCTGGACCTCGTTATAAAAAGATTCCACCGTCTCGTCCGGGTAGTCCGGGACCAGGTAAGCGTCGAAGCCGGCGCCGTAGCGCTCGCGATTCGGCAAGACCTCCCCCTGATTGGCCTGCACCAAGACGATCTCCACCGCATCCCGGTATAGTGCGGCGAATTTCTCGGCCTGCTCGTAGTGTTCGACGACCCGGAATCCCAGCACCTCCCGATAATACTCGGCAGTTTTCTCGACCCGCGGGCAAACGAACACGATCGCACAGCTGCTCAGGCGTGCGGCTGTCATGGCAGGCTATTTCTCGCTGATCGTGATCGTCTGGATGGCGTCTCCGGTAAAGGTGGGATTGGTATCCGGGTCACGCAGGGTGATGCCGTTGACCACGTCCATGCCGCTGATGACCTGGCCAAAGATGGTGTAATCGCTCTCGGACAGGCTGACCGGTCCGAATGTGATGAAGAACTGGCTGCCGTTCGTATCCGGCCCGGCGTTTGCCATGGCGACCACTCCGGCCTTGTCGAATTTCAGATCATTGATCTCGTTCGGGAATTCATAACCGGGTCCACCCATGCCGGTTCCCGTCGGATCGCCGCCTTGGGCCATGAAGCCCTGCAGGACGCGGTGGAAAGTGGTTCCGTCGAAGAACTCCTGGCGGGCCAGGAAGACGAAGCTGTTGACCGTGATCGGCGCCTTGTCGGGATAAAGCTGGATGACGAATTCCCCGCCCTTGGCCATTTTGACCGTGGCGAAATACTGCTTGGTCGTATCGATCTGCATTGCCGGGGCGGAAGAATACTGTTTTACCCCGCCCTGGGCCTGTGCCGAGGCCGTCTGGATGGCATTAAGAGTAGGCGCGGCGGCTGTGGCAATGGCCTGAACCACCGGTATTGACCCGGATGAACAGGCGAGGATCGCCAGCGCCAATATAGCAGCGGAGAGGACGAACAGGAGCTTGCGAGATGCATTCATGAGGATTTGCCTTTTGATAAGATTTTGGATGGGACTACTTCGTAGTGATCGTCACGCTCTCCATCGCATCGCCAGTGAAGGTGGGATTGGTATCCGGGTCGCGCAGGGTGATGCCGTTGACCACTTCCATGCCGCTGATGACCTGGCCGAAGATGGTGTAGTTGCTCTCGGATAATCCATACGGTCCGAATGTGATGAAGAACTGGCTGCCGTTGGTGTTCGGCCCGGAGTTTGCCATGGCGACCACCCCGGCCTTATCGAACTTCAGATCATTGATCTCGTTCGGGAATTCATAACCGGGGCCGCCCATTCCGGTTCCGGTCGGGTCGCCGCCCTGGGCCATGAAGCCCTGCAGGACGCGGTGGAAAGTGGTCCCATCGAAAAATCCTTGGTTGGCCAGGAAGACGAAGCTGTTGACCGTGATTGGCGCCTTGTCGGGATAAAGCTGGATGACGAATTCCCCGCCCTTGGCCATTTTCACGGTCGCGAAGTACTGTTTGGTCGTGTCGATCAGCATGGGCGGGGCGTAGGCGTATTGCTTCGTCCCGACCAGTTGGGGTGTGCCCGAAAAAGTCGGCGTATTCTCCACGGTGGGAAGAGCGGTCGGCACTGCCGGGTGGGAAGTCGCCAGCCAGATGACGCCGGCGACGGCCAGACCGATGACCACCCAAATCGCGATTTTGATCGCCCTGTTCATGGTTCTCCGGCGATGTCGCCGGGCTTTGATAGCTTGTCTGTTTTTTGCCATAGCGATTCTCTCCATTCCTCGATCTTTGCGTTTATTTTAACGGATAATCCGGATTCGAGCCGGATCTCGCAGGATTCCCGCGGGTATCTCCAAAGGTTGGGATAGATACAGAAGCCACCCGCGTGGATGGGTGGCTTCCTGTGTTTCTGGAAAACTGGAGTATTTCTTTATTCGACCGTTACGCTCTTGGCAAGGTTGCGAGGCTGGTCGACATCCAGGCCGCGCAGGGCGGCAATGTGATAGGCCAGCAGTTGGAGCGGGATGACCGTCACGACGGGGGAGAGCAGCCAGGGACAATCCGGGACCCACAAGACGTGATCTGCCAACGAGGCAACCAGTTCGTCGCCCTCCGTGGCGACGGCAATGACCGTCCCGCCGCGTGCCTTGGCCTGCTGGATCTGGCTGACCATCTTCTCCCGCCAGGGGTCCTTGGGGGCGATGCAAACGACCGGCATGTTTTTGTCGATCAGGGCGATCGGTCCGTGCTTCATCTCGCCGGCCGGGTAGGCCTCTGCGTGGACGTAGGATATCTCCTTGAGTTTGAGGGCGCCTTCGTAGGCGATCGGCATGTTGATGCCGCGTCCCAGGTACAAACAATCCCGCACGCCTTTCAAGGAGGCGGCAACCTTTGCAATTTCCGCTTCGGTGTTCAAGACCCGGCTGACCAGGTCGGGAACCAGGCGCAAGTCATCCACCAGCGATCGGCGGGCTGCCTCGTCGAGCGTGCCGCGCAGGTCCGCCAGGAGGACTGCCAGCATGTATTGGTCCACCAGCGGCGCAGTGAAGGCTTTGGTGGATGCCACACCGATCTCCGGCCCGGTCTGCATCGAGATGGATCCATCGGCCACGCGCATGGCCTGCGAACCGACTGCGTTGACGATCGACCAGAGAAGCGCGCCCCGCTTCCGGCCTTCGTCCATCGCCGCCAGGGTATCGGCCGTCTCCCCGGATTGGCTGATCGCCAGTACGACGGTCGCCTCGTCCACGATCGGGTCGCTGTAACGGAACTCGGAGCCGATCTGGACTTCGCATGGCAGCCGGGTGATCTTCTCGACCAGGATTTTGCCGACCATCCCGGCGTAAGCAGCCGTCCCGCAGGCGGTGATGAACATCTTGTGGATCTTATGCGCTGTCCGGCTGGTCAGGTTGAGTTCCGGCAGACGGATCCGCCGCTCGCGAAAGTCGACCCGCCCTGCCATGGTCTCCGTCAAGGAACGAACCTGCTCGTGGATCTCTTTTTGCATGAAATGCTGATATTCGCCCTTTTCGGCGGCTGCCGAGTCGAAGGCAACTTCATGGACCTGCACTTCGACGGGTTCACCGGTCAGCGTTTCCACCCTGACGTTGTCACGGGTCACGACGGCCAGCTGATGCGACTCGAGAAAGATGACCTGACGAGTATGGTCCAGAATTGCGGGGATGTCGGATGCGATGAAGTTTTCGCCCTTGCCGATCCCGATCACCACCCCGCCGGCGTTGCCGATGCGGGCGCAGACGATCTTATCGGGTTCCCCGGCCGACATGAGGACGATGCCGTGGGCCCCCTGGATCTCTTGGAAGGTTCGCCGGGCGGATTCGGTCAGGTCCAGGCCTGTGGATTGATGTTTTTCTACCAGTTGGACGATCACTTCCGTATCCGTGTCGGATTGGAATTCGACGCCTTCGTCTGTCAGCTCGTCGCGCAGTTCGAGGAAATTCTCCACGATGCCGTTATGGACGACGACGGCTCGCTCGTTGGCGCTCAGGTGCGGATGGGCGTTACGGGCTGACGGCGCTCCGTGAGTCGCCCAGCGCGTGTGCCCGATCCCGGGCGCGCCGCTGACGGGTGATTTGTCCACCAACTCGACCAGGCGTGCAAGCTTACCCGCATCGCGCCGGACTTCGATCCGGCCTTTCGTTAGGATGGCCAAGCCGGCCGAGTCGTAACCGCGGTACTCGAGCCGTTTGAGGCCGTTGAGAATGATTGGCGTCGCATCCCGCGGGCCAATATAACCGACGATTCCACACATGGGATTCCTCCGATTTAGTTTCGCCATGCATACAACCAGCCCGGCCCGAGACGAATTTCCCGAAGGATCGATTCGCCCGGCAGGCAAGTTCATGCATTGGCGATCAATTGCGCCACTCTTTGCGATTTGTCCGTCCCGTTGCCGGGGCGGCGTTGTTGCAAAGTTTCTACGGAGGGAAAGAAGGCGGGGGTATGGCGACCCCGGAGGGCATCCGCTGATCATTCGATTTTCGCAGACCGGGTACCGGTCCGCTGGCTCCGCCGTGAGGCGGAGAACCCTCATCCTCGTCACCCGTTCTCCAACCAACCCAGGAGTCCGGGCCATGCGCTGCTTTCCCTGGAAATATGTCCGAGCTGTCTCACCTCCTTTCGAAAGGCTGGACGGCATTATAACGCACTTTTTTGGGGGTGTTTTGTTGATATTGTGTGAAAATACCGTCCATGCTGCTTTACAAAATGGCAGTTTTTGTTGACTATGACCGGTCGGACTGCTATGATTAACGTGGCGTTAATCTTTCAAAGCGCCCATTTTGCCTATGATAAAACGATTTTTCAAACGAATCAAGAAAGACCGGCGTGGGCAGAGCTTCCTGGAGCTGTCGGTGGTCCTCATCATCCTGGCCCTTCTGTTGGCCGGGGTGGTCGAGTTCGGTTTCCTGATGAACAGTTATTTCCATCTCTTGGATGCCGCCCGCGAATCCTCCCGCGCCGCCCTCTCCGTGGAACCCTTTAACGTAGCCAATGGTGCGACCTACGAAAGCTTTTATTACGGCGCCATCCTCCAGGCCGTCCAGATCATGGACCCGATCGTTCTCGATCCCACTCATGGGGATGATATCGTCGTTTCTGTGTTCAGTGTTGCGAATGGTTTCCCGATCCGCTACCCCCAGGATGGACACGGCGTGAGTAATCCCGATGGCTTTAGCCTGTGTGCCAATTTTAGCGGCCTGGAGTATTGGATGGATAACCAAGACCCGCCGATCCCATATGATAACTTCCCAGGATTGTTCGACCATAAAGCGGAGTGGGAAGATAGTTGTTCAGTACAGAAGACTCGGATCCGCACCTCTCAGGTGCAGACGATCCTCGCCAAGACTCCCGGCGCCCCGGCAACGGGTATGGTCATGGTGGAGATCATTTACGGGTATCCGCAGTTGTTGAAGTTGCCGGTGTTGTCCATGCTGGGAGATCCGATCCCGGTTTACGTCTATTCGGTCATGCCCCTGCCGTCGGCCGAGCCGACGCCTACGAATATCATTCCATAAGCGTATGACTAAATTGATCCGAACTGCCAAGAGAAAACTCAAGCGGATGGAGCGCGGCCAAGTGCTTTTACTGGTCACGCTTGCCATGGTTGGGATCATCGCCATCGTCGGCCTGGCATTGGATGTGGGCCTCGTCTTCATCACGGATGCCCGCCTGCGCCGCTCTGTCGATTCGGCCGCCCTGGCAGCCGCCCAGCAGGTCAGGGCCGGCTTCACCATTCCGAGCTTGAACCTTGCGGCGGAAGAGTACCTCAACTTGAATGGACTGGATACTTCATCTGTGGTCGTGTCAGTTTGCGACCCGAACAATTATGACGCTTCCAACCCATTGTGCACTGACCCGCCCCGCAAGCTGGTCCAGGTGCAGGCTTCGGCAAGCGCCCACCTGGCTTTCCTGCCGGTCATCCCCGGGATGCCGAATGCGGTTACCGTGACAGCCTCCGCCGTTTCGGAGACCGCCTCGATGGACGTCGTCCTTTTGATCGACCGGTCCGAATCGATGGCCTGGGGGCCCGACCCGGACCACAAGCTGCCTCTGACCAATCCACTTCGCGATCCGGATTATTGCAATTCCAATTCAGACGGCACGAACCTTGGCTCGTGCGAGCCGTTCAACCACGTGATCAATGCGGCCGTTTCGTTCGTAGGCAAGTTGTACTTCCCCTACGACCGGGTGGCGATCATTACTTTTGACAAGACGGTCACCCAGGTGATGACGTTCGATGACAACTGCCCAACGGCGCCCTGCACTGCCAGCTCGATCAAGAGCCGGATCGATGATCGCCTCATTCACTTGACTGTCTTTGAAGGGGATACCTCCTATGATACGGCAGGTATGACCCCTCCTGGACATAATGCCATATATCCAGACGGGAATCCCTCGCGGGGGTACGGGGATGACAACATGCAGCCTCCAGTTTATTCCCCGGACAGCAATTACAAAAGTTTCCAGTGTCCGCTGTGGGATAATCCTCCAACGCCTGCGGACAAGACCACGGAGCAGTGCACGACCACGAACACAGGCGGCGGATTGCAATTGGCCGGCAAGCAGTTCGCCGGCTCGCAAATGCGCGCCAATGCCCTTTGGGTGGTCATCCTCCTGACCGATGGGGTGGCGAATGCGGGATACGCGACCGACGGATCGGGCGCCGTGACCGGTTATTTTTGCCCGGCGGACCTTCAGAATCCCAGTGACTTTGGCGCCCATCCATTGTGCAATGATGGCGTTGCAACTACGCGGCACGCGAACGGCGATTCCGAATATGATGCAGAAGATTATGCCTACGATGGCGCGGATTTTGTCGGCAAACCCTACCCGGCTGGCCAGGGCGCCCTCATCTATTCTATTGGTTTGGGGCCGGCAGTCAACGATTACCCCCAGCCGGACGGCGTTGGGTTGGGGACCAAATTTCTGAAGTATGCGGCCGAAACGGTCGGAAACGGGAAATATTATCCTGCACCGAACGCAGGCCAGTTGACCGACATCTTCCGCCAGATCGCAGAAAACCTGGCCACCCGCCTTACGAAGTAAAGGAATATGGATATGAGAATCCATCCTCGATCGCCAACTCAGGCTCGAAAATCATTCTGGCAGGGAGCGGGCCGTTCTCAGGGCGTGGTCGAATTTGCCCTGGCGTTGCCGGTCCTGCTGGTTTTCATTTTCGCGATCATCGATTTTTCCCTGCTCTTCTCGGCGTGGATCCTCATTCAGAACATGTCCCGACAGGCGGTCCGGTATGCCGTTACAGGCGAGTTCAACACGACCTACTGCCCGGAGGATCATCCGGATTGCACGGTCGACAATAACACCGACCTGCAGACACAACTTCAGGACGCCGCCCGCCTGCAGTCCATCCACGACGAGGCAGCTCATTTTCGGGCCGGGCTGATGTTCGACCGCGATCTTTGGGATGCCCAGTACGGCAGCGGGGCAGACACATTCACCAGCAGCGATCGTGCGGCTAACCAGGATAAAGCCGGCTACTTGCAGGTGATGGTCTGTTCCGGGCGACAAACCGGAACGCCTGCCTGGAAACATAAAACGGTGGAAGGCGTGACCGGTTCATCGACCTATGGTGATTGCATCAACCCGAACACCCTCTTAACGGAAGAAGATCCCGGAGGGCCTGGCGATACTGTGGAAGTCATGGTGGACTTCAATAACCCCTTCATTACCCCGTTCCTCGAGATGTTCAGCATCATCCCGGGCGGCGGGGACATGACTTGGTGGAAGCTGGTCCACCTGGCCTCCAACCAGCGCGGGGTTGTCGAGAAATTCCGCGTTTCCCGTTTCTATACTTACTGCGCGACCTGCGGGATCGAAGTGGACACGCGTACGCCGTCCAATACCCCGACCCCGTCGATCACCGATACGCCTACGGAGACGGACACTCCTACAGACACGTCCACGCCAAGCTCGACTGCCTCACCGACGCGGACGAACACCCCGACCAAGACGTACACTCCAACGCCCAGCTCGACGTCGACCATCACGCCGTCCACGACCGCTTCTCCAACCTCGACGGCAACTCCCAACTGCAGCCAGTTCGTCTTCAGCGTCCCCTTTGCCGAAACGACATCCGGGAGTAAACCGCGATTGACGATCACGATGAAGAACAACAGCTCGGTCAGCGACTACATTACCGACCTGGATTTTGACTGGGACTGGTACCATTTTGTCGATGCCACGCAAACAGTCAACCGCATCCGTTTCGGCTCCGGTTCGATGACCTCGCTGACGCCGCTGGTCAATACAACCTCCTCCGACACCACCTGGGATCTGGGAAGCACAACTCCTTCTTCCGGCCTGTATATCAGCGCTGGGAGCCAGATGACCTTCCAGATCGATTTCAACCTGGCCAATGCCTGGCCGGCCAACGTCTTGGCGAATAACTTCGGCTTGTCTGTTACCTTGGATAACGACTGCGTCGTTACTACAACTGCCCAGCCCACCCCGACGCCTTCGACCACCTATACACCTTCGAAGACCTTTACGCCGACCAAGACTGCTTCGATTACGAACACACCAACCATCACGCAAACTCCGACGAAGACGAGCACCCCTTCCAAGACGGCAACGAACACCGCTACCGTCCCGACGGCGACGTTTACGATCACATTTACCGCCTCGTTTACGCCAAGCCGCACACCGACGCCGACGAAGAGCAGCACGCCGACGAAAACAGACACTTTTACCGTGACCTTCACGCCGTCGAAGACGTTTACTGCGACTCCGACCCCCACGAAGACAGGCACGCCGACCGTTACCCAGACCTTTACGCCGTCCGCGACCCCGACCAAGACGGCGACCGCGACCAATACGGCGACGGCGACTGCCTCTCCCACGGCCTCCCGGACGTCCACGCCGACGGGCACACCCACGCGGACGTTTACACCGACCAATACCCCCACGGCCTCTCCGTCCGCAACTCCCACCCAGAGTCCGACCCGGTCAGCTACGCCGACGCCCACCCGGACGCGTACGCCCATGCCGACGGGTACGGCTTCGCCGTCGAAGTCGCCGACGCCAAGTTGCGATGGATGTTATGGATAGTGACTGAAATGGATTGAATAATAGAGCAGGGAGGCCTGTCGACGGGACCGCAGGCCTCCCCCCATTTAAGCCTGCGCGCGGAAGTGAACATCGGTATAATTCCTGCTGAGGAGCTGGCGTGCAAAAATTATTAAGAAGATTCTTGCCTTGGCAGATTCGTTGGAAGGGGGTTTTGCTCGAGTCGGGGTTGTTTCTGGCCGCCTACACCCTCTGGTTGATCTTCCGCCCGCCCGAATCCACGAGCCGCCTGTTTATCGGCAGCCTTTCGATTCTGGCCCCGGCTGTCACGGCCGGGATCCTGATCTTTTGGTTCCTGCCTCAGATCCCTGAAAGCAGCCGTCGCGCCTGGCGTCTATTCGGACTGGGGATGATTTGCTGGTCCATCGGCAGCTTTTTACGAACTATTTTCGAAGGAATCCAGGGGGCATTATCGACTGCATTCTCCGCTGCGGATATCTTCAATTTTCTCGCCTATCCTTTGTTCCTCGCTGCCCTTTTTTCCCTGCCATTGGAAAATCGCAATACACCTGGCCGGATTCGCTTTCTCCTGGATGCCATCGTCTCATCGGGCGCGGCGGCCACCCTTGGCTGGTTGATGCTTGGGCATTCGTCCACGCCGTTGAGCATCCTGAGTCTGGCGCCGTTGGCGTATCCGCTGGCCGACTTGATTCTCCTGATGATCCTGATCAATATGTTGCTGGCCTACCGGAATGTCAGGCGAACCTTGTTATTTTGGGGCGCGGGCTGGTTCGCATTCCTGCTCTCCGATTACGTATACAGCCTTCTCATTCCCGTAAATGGATACCAGACCGGGGGACCCGAGAGTCTTGGCTGGACGATTGGGAGTTTGCTCCTTGCAATTGGAGCCGCCGTGGCGGCCGATTCTTTGCCCGAGGAACCCAGTCCCCCTGATAGCGATCTCGACCTGGGCATGCGCATCCAGAACGTGTTCCCGATCACTTTTGTTTTGGTCTTATGCTGGCTCGTCCTCGTCGATTGGCGGCTGACCGGGCGCCTCTCCCTGGTGGGTGTTTGGATGACCCTGCTGATGTCCGTTGTCCTGGTCGTGCGCTTGGGCATGCGGGCCGGGGAAGTCGAGTTGAATAAATACTGGCAACTTTTCAGCAGTCTCGCCGAACCGGCCTTTATTTGTGACGGACAGGGAAGATTCCTGCTCGAGAACCCGGCCCTCCTGCGGATCCTGCACCTCGAGGCGGGTGAAGTAACCGGGGCGCCATTGACAAGCATCTTCGAGGATCAGACGATCCCAATCGACATGCTCGCCCGCGCCTCCAAAGGGGAATATTCTTTGGAAGTCCTGCTCCGCCCCGACCGGATTCCTTATATGCTGTCTCTCAGCCCAATCCATACCGAAGGGCGGAAGATCCTGATTGCAGGGGCTGCCCATGATTTGAGCGATCAAAAACGCCAGCAGCACGAGATCCAGAAAGCCTATAACGAACTTCAGTCGGTCTACAAAAAACTCGAGGAATTAAACGCCCAGCTTGAACAGAAAGTACAGGATCGCACCCGGACCCTCAGCGAAGCTTACGAGAAGTTGGAAGAACAAAACAAGATACTTTTCGGGCTGGACAAGCTGAAAAGCGATTTTGTTTCCATGGTCTCGCACGAACTGCGGACTCCGTTGACCAGCCTGAATGGCGGCCTGGAATTGCTCCTGACCCATAAGTCCCATTCTGCCGGTGATAAGAAAACATTGAAGTTGATGAAAAACGAGGTTCAGAGGCTGACCCGCTTCGTCGAGAACATCCTCAACCTGTCTGCAATCGAAGCTGGCCGGATCAATGTCTCCCCGAAGCCGCTGTCATTGGCAGATATAATGGATCGGGTGATTCACCAGTTCAGTGTGATCGTCGGCGGCGAAACCATCCGGGTCAACCTCCCGGATGGACTCCCGAAAGTCATGGCAGACGAGGCCTTGATTCAGAGTATATTTAATCACCTGATCGACAATGCCCTGAAATATGCCCCGGGAGGCTGGATCAAGGTGGAAGCCTTTTGTGTAAAGAACAAGGTCCGGATATCCATCACGGATCAGGGTCCGGGTATTCCCGAAGAAAAACGGGCTTTGCTCTTTCAGCGTTTCCAGAGGTTGGATGCCCGGGACTCGCAATCCGTTTATGGGTATGGCTTGGGCCTCTACCTCTCTCAGAAGATGTTGAAAGCGATGCGAAGCGAACTCGTCTTTGATGCTCCGAAAGAAGGCGGGGCGCGATTTTATTTCGATCTTAAGGTGTCTCGATGAAAACGAAAATATTGCTGATCGATGACGACCTGACGCTCTTGAGTTTGCTCAGCCAGTACTTGCGGGAAAATGATTATCAGGTCTTCGAGGCCCCCAATGGACAGGCTGGACTGCGATCAGCGTACAACGAGCGGCCCGATCTGGTCCTCTTGGACGTGATGTTACCCGGCATGGATGGCTGGGAGGTCTGCGCTCGCTTGCGCGAGATGAGCAACATCCCGATCATTATGCTGACCGCCAAGGCGACCGAAGCCGACAAATTGCGCGGCTTCAGCCTAGGCGTTGACGATTATGTGACCAAACCTTTTAGTTTTGCGGAATTGGTAGCGCGCATCCAGGCTGTACTGAGTCGTATCCGTGACGAACAGAATTCCACCGGCTACGTCGCCCATGGGGAGATCGTCCTGGATCTCGAAAAGTTCCAGGCCTCGGTCGCCGGCAAGACGCTGGACCTGACCCCGACTGAATTCCGCCTGCTTGAGTCGCTGGTGCGCCGCAAAGGCAAGGTGGCTTCCGAGAAAGACCTGTTCAGGGAGGTGTGGGGTTCGACGCGTAGCGACCCGGCGCTCGTCCGGCGCTATATTTTGATGGTGCGCAAAAAGCTGGAGATTGATCCCTCGTCACCGGTCTGGGTGCGGACGGTACGAGGGTTTGGCTATCGCCTTGGGACCGGCCCGTTGAGGCCCCCGCTGGATGGTGATAAATCCAATAAAAAATAGAGCCGGCTCTATTTATAGAGTACAAATAGGATCACCACGCCGCTCAAGATCAAGAATGGCGCGTAAGGTATCGCAGTAAAGGCCTTGTATTTTTTCGAGACCAGCATAGCAATGAGAATGCCCAGGCTGGCAATCCCACCGGCGAAGACTGCAAACAAAAGACCTGCGACGATCGTCGGCCAGCCGAGGAGCAGGCCAAGGATTCCGGCCAGGTTGACGTCCCCGAAGCCCAGGGCGACTTCGTCGGGCGAGAGGTTCTTCCTCTTGACCATTCGCCTGACATACCATTCCCCGACGAAATAAAAGATCAGCATCACGCCAAAACCGAAGGCGCCTCCGATCAACGTGGTGATGACCCCGGCTACCAGCGTCGAGCGAAGGCTGTAGATGTAAATCCCGGTTCCAAGGCCCAGGACCGCGCCGGCCAGGCTGACCGGGTGGAGGATCAGGCGATACTCGACGTCAATGGTGAAAACCACGGCGAGGTAGATGATCAGGACGAGCGCCAGGGCGTATGGGAATCGCGGGCGTGGATAGATCCAGAGCAGCACCGAGATGCAGGGGATGAGGATTTGCGTGATGATCGTCCGGGCGGATCGTCCCTTCCCGCAGGATTTACAATGGCTAAAAAACAAATAGTCTGACCATCTGTAAGGCGCCTGGCACTTATGGCAGACCGGCCGGCTGAATTTCCGGGTGACCGGTAACACGTCTGCCAGATAGTTGACCAACCAGCCGGAAAGCCATCCAATCAAGAGGGGAACGATGAGAATTGGGCTCATGGGTCAATTATAGCCGATTCCTATCCCTTCCATCGGCAACATCGTGTAGCCAACAGAGCAAGCCCGGCCTACTTGGCGGAACTGCAAATTTGCCTTACAATCTCGCCTGCGCTTCTACCGCGCAGGAGGTTTTAATGGAAAAATTCCATATCGAAGGTGGGGTCCCCTTGAAAGGGGAGGTGACCCCTTCGGGGAATAAGAATGCGGCTTTGCCGATCCTGGCGGCCACGCTTTTGACCGCCGAGCCGGTCATCCTGCACAATGTGCCGAATATCCGAGATGTCAACGATATGCGCAAACTGGTCGCCAGCCTCGGGGTGAAGATCGAAGAAGTCGGCGAGCATTCCTGGAGGATCACCTCCCGGACGGTCCGGCCGGCGGATCTCGATCCGGACCTCTGTCGGCGCATCCGGGCGTCCATCCTCCTTGCAGGACCGATGCTGGCCCGAACCGGCGGATTCCACCTGCCGCCCCCTGGTGGAGATGTCATCGGCAGGCGCCGGCTCGATACTCACAATCTTGCCTTGAAGGCCCTCGGCGCCAGCCTCAAATACGCCCGCTCATCCTTCGAATTCAAGGCGAACCGCTTGAAGGGCGCCGACATCCTCTTGGACGAAGCTTCCGTCACGGCGACGGAGAATGTCGTCATGGCAGCCGTGACGGCTAAGGGCACTACGATCATTCGCAATGCCGCTTCCGAGCCGCACGTCCAGGATTTATGCATGATGTTGAACACCCTGGGGGCCTGCATCGACGGCATTGGCTCCAACATGCTGCGAATCCAGGGTGTGGATGGCTTACACGGGGGTGAATTCACCATCGGCCCGGACTATTTGGAGGTCATCAGCTTCGTGGGCGCTGCCGTGGTTACTCGCGGCGAGCTGCGCATCCGCCAGGCCGGCCCCAAATACCTGGACATGATCCGCTTCGTCTTTGGCCGCCTCGGCGTGAGTTGGGTTGTCGATGGCGAGGATATTTTGATCCCTGCCCGTCAGCGGATGAAGATCGAACCTGACCTGGGCAATGCAATTCCGGAAATCAAGACGAACGTCTGGCCGGCCTTCCCGACCGACCTGATCAGCATTGCGATTACCGTTGCCACGCAGGCCCGCGGCAGCGTCCTCTTCCACGATTGGATGTATCCCGGCCGCATGTACTTCACCGACAAGCTCGTCTCGATGGGCGCCCAGGTCGTCTTGTGCGATCCGCACCGGGTGATCGTCACCGGCCCGACCAAGCTGTACGGCGAGAAAGTGGAAAGCCCCGACATCCGGGCAGGCATGGCCCTTTTATTGGCCGCCCTGGCTGCGCCGGGAAATTCGACCATCCGAAATGTCGGGCAGATCGACCGCGGCTATGAAAAGGTGGACGAAAAATTGCGCGCCCTGGGGGCCAGGATCGAGAGGCTGCAGGAAAAGTAGGGTGTTTCGTATTTGCATGGAATTAACCAAAAAGAGACGCCTTTCTAAGCGTCTCTTTTTGGTTTTTCGGGGCCATGGACAGGTCAGGATTTGGCCTGGCTGGTTACTTCCATGAATTGGGTGACGACCTCGCGCAGCATCCGCTCGGGCAGGGCACCCACCTGACGGTGGACGATCTTTCCGCCAAAGATGAACAGCATGGTCGGGATCCCCTGGACGCCGTACTTGGTGGCCCATTCGGGATTTTCGTCCGTGTTGACTTTGGCGACGATCAGCCTGCCGGGCATTTCCTGGGCGAGTTTGTCCAGCATGGGACCGACCATTTTGCATGGTCCGCACCACGGCGCCCAGAAATCTACAATGACCGGCAGGGGGTTCTGAAGCACGGTCTTGTCGAAGGCTGCATCGGTAACATGGATTGGTTCGTTCATGGTTGCTCCTTATTCGGCACTTTCGCCGGGTTTTAGAATTTGATAATCCGAAACGATCTTGGCGCTTTTGCCAAGCATGATTCCAACCGAGCAGTATTTCTCTTCCGAAAGTTTGATGGCCTGTTCGACGTCTTTGGAGGGGATGTCCTCTCCCCACAGGATGTAGGTCAAATTAATGTCGGTCCAGATCATCGGGTAATCGGCGGCGCGTTTACCCCGGACGCGGATGCGCATGTCGGATAACTTGATGCGCTTCTTTTCGAGGATCGAGACGATGTCAATGCCTGTACAACCGGCGACCGCCACCAGGAGCAACTGCATCGGACCCACCCCGGGCTTCCCGTCCAATGTACCCATCTGAACGGTCCCTCCGGCTTCATTCTGACCGACGAAGGTCAATTCGTTCTTCCAGTCCGCAGTGATCTCGGTCCAACCTTCCGCCATGATTCCTCCGGTAAGAGAATGATTTTCTTATTATATCTTATGATGATGGAGAACGAGAAAAGTTGCATTTCGATTGACCTCGAAGCCAATCCCGACTGTTCCACCCGATTGGATGATGTATAATCTGCCCGTTATGGCTGACCTGTTTTCACGCTGGAAGGATGGATTGGCCCGTAGCAGCAAGGCGGCCTTTGGCCGGCTGGCTGGCGTTCTGGGCGCGACCGAAATTACCGGCCAGACCTGGGAGGATTTGGAGGCCTTGCTGGTACAGGCGGACCTCGGGCTCGAGACGACCGAATCGGTGTTGGATTCGCTTCGCGGGGCCGTCAGGAGTCGCGGTCTGACCCGGTCGAGCGAACTTCACCAGATCCTGCTGGAGGAATTGCGGTCCCGGCTTGGGGAAGTCCCGCCCTTGGATTTCTCCTCCCGCCCATACGTCATATTGCTGGTTGGCGTCAATGGCTCGGGAAAAACCACTTCCGCGGCCAAACTCGGCCGCCATTACGCGAATGAAGGAAAAAAGGTCCTGCTCGTGGCCGCCGATACTTTCCGCGCCGCGGCTGCCGACCAGCTCCAGGTTTGGGCGGATCGCCTCGACCTGCCTGTGGTTGCCGGTCAGATGGGCAGCGATCCCGGCGCGGTGGTCTACGATGGGATCCAGTCGGCGGCCTCCAGGGGCAGCGACCTCGTCCTGGTGGATACGGCCGGACGCCTGCACACCCGATACAATTTGATGGAGGAGCTCAAGAAAGTCCATCGGGTGGCCGCGAAAGCCCTTCCGGGAGCCCCGCACGCCGTCTGGCTGGTTTTGGATGCAACCACCGGCCAGAACGCCCTGGTTCAAGCCCGGGCTTTCAAGGAAGCCGTTGGGATCACTGGCGTCGTTCTGGCCAAGCTGGATTCGTCCGCCCGCGGCGGAATGGCCTTTGCCATCCGCCACGAGCTGGGTTTGCCAATCTTGTTCGCAGGCCTTGGGGAAAGGGCCGAGGACTTGACGCCGTTCGATCCGGATGCCTTCGTACAGGGTATCCTGGGCTCCTAGGACGGTTCAGGAGAGACGCGATGGGAGATATCGAGTCAATCATCGTCGGGATGGAAAAGGCCGCCCTGGAGCGCTGGGGGAAGGGCGATCCGTCGGGCTTTCTCGAGATTTCGGCCCCGGATGTGGTGTATTTTGATCCATACATCCCGAGGCGGATCGACGGCCTGGCTGCATTGAAGGAATACTATCAGGCTCTTTGGGGCCAGATCCACATCGATCGTTTCGAGCTGCTCAAACCGTCTGTCCAGGTCGATGGGGATCTGGCTGTGCTGACTTTCAATTACGTTTCATACCAAGGCGACGAGCCGGATCGTTGGAATTGCACGGAAGTTTATCGCCGTTCGGCCGCTGGCCAGTGGCAGATTATACAATCCCATTGGTCTTATACGGAAGTATTCAAATACAAGCTAGAAGTCAGG
>DATJPX010000192.1:0-3453 GCA_035506155.1 Anaerolineales bacterium | reverse complement strand
TCCGGCCGGCCCGGCCAGGGTTCCATGTAGAAGGCCTTGACCTGGGTCGGGTAGCCGTAGACGAAGACAGGCTTCTCGTAGAGGTTGGTCAGGGCGCTCTCGTGCGGGGCGCCGAAGTCGATGCCCCACTCGAATTTGAGCAGCTCTTTCTTTTCCGGATCGGTCTCGGCCTCGTACAGCTCCTGGATCTTTTTCGCCGCGTCATCGTAGGAGATGCGCGGGAAGGGGGCGGTGATTTTTTCCAGCTTGGACAGATCCCGGTTGAGGGATTTCAGCTCAGGGGTCCGGTCGAGCAGGACCCGCTTGACGATATGGCTGACGAACTGCTCCTCGACCTCCATGAGCTGATCCAGGTCGCAGAAGGCGATCTCCGGCTCGACCATCCAGAACTCGGTCAGGTGCCGGCGGGTCTTGGATTTTTCCGCCCGGAAGGTCGGTCCGAAGCAATAGACCTTGCCGAAGGCCATGATATTCGCTTCGTTGTAGAGCTGGCCGGATTGCGACAGGTAGGCCTTGCCCTCGTCGAAGTATTCAGTCTCGAAGAGGGTCGTCGTTCCCTCGACCGCCGCCGGGGTCAGGATGGGTGTATCCATGTTGATGAAGCCGTTCAGCTCGAACCATTCGCGGATGGCGGCGATGACCGTGGCGCGCACCCGCAGGATGGCCCACTGGCTCGGCATCCGCAGCCACAAGTGGCGGTTGTCCAGGGCGAAATCGACGCCCTGTTCCTTGAGCGCCATCGGGTAATTGTCCGCGGCCAGCTGGACGATCTTGATTTCCTTGACGCCGACCTCGTACCCTCCGGGGATGCCGGGGGCGCGCTTGTCCTCGCGCACCGGACCGCTGATGATGACCGAGGATTCTTGCGGCAGGCGGGTGAGTTGATCGAAAACCTCCTCGGGCAGATCGCCCTTGAAGGCCACGCATTGGACGAAACCGGAGCCGTCGCGGACGAGCAGGAAGACCAGCTTGCCCTTGTCGGTGCGGTTGTAGATCCAGCCCTGGACAGTCACGTCCTGGCCGATGTATTTTGCGATCTCTTCGACACGGATAATCGGGGGCATAAAGACTCCTTGTGGGCCTTATTATAGCGCACGGGGAAGATGAATCGCCTGTGCGAAGGTTCGATTCCAGCGAAAAATCGGTTTCTGACAGAAATTGCATCTCAAACCAGGATATGGGTGGGACCGAACCTTCGCAAGGATGGCTTGCCGGGGGCCGGACGGACTATAATGATGGGGTGCTGACGATCCATCGGCGCGATTGGGCACCATCATAATCATCATCCACGGAGGCGGTCAATGAAGAACGGAACTTGTCCCAAGTGCAATTCGACGGAAGTCTATCGTTACAACGGCGGGCTGAAGGCGGCGACTGGTGAATGTCACTTCGAAATGGGCACGTGGTCCTCGAAGAATGTTCTCCTGAATACCTACCTTTGTACTCAGTGTGGGTATACCGAAATGTATGTGTCGGATGCCGAAAAGGATAAGATCCCCGCATTGATCAAGGATGGAGGCTGGGCGAAAGTATAGGCGGGCAAGGAATACCGATCGGTTGCGCAGAAAACGATCAGGTCCAGCGGTTTCCCGTTGGACCTGATCTTCGATTTAGGACTTATTCTTCTCTTTTTCGAGCGCCTGCTGGAGCAGCTGCCGGGCCACCTGCGGATCGGCCTTGCCCTTGGTGAGGCGCGCCACCTGGCCCATCATCCACTGGAAGACGGTCTCTTTGCCGGCCAGGTAGGAGGCCACCTCCTTGGGGTTGTCGGCGAGGATCTGGGCGACGATGGCCTCCAAGGCGGAGGCATCCGAGATCTGGCCCAGGTTTTTCGCCTTGACGATTGCCTCGGCAGTCTGGCCGGTCGTGAACATTTCAGCCAGGACCTCCTTGGCGGTGTTGTCGTTGATCGTCTTGGCGGTGACCAGGTCGGCCAGCCCTGCAAGGGCCGCCGGTGGGACCGGGGATCCTTCGATCTCCAGGCCCAACTCGTTGACGTGGCGCAGGAACTCGCCGGCGATCCAGTTGTTGATCGTTTTGGCCGGGCTCTTGGCGGCTGCGACCGCCTTCTCGAAGTAGTCCGCCAGGGATTTCTCGGAGGTCAGCAGGCGGGCTTCCTTGGCCGTCAGGCCGAAGGCGCTGACGAAGCGCCCCGTCTTGGCCTCCGGCAGCTCGGGCAGGCGGGCGCGGATTTCCTCGACGTGCTCCCGGGAGATATCCAGCGGAGGCAGGTCCGGCTCGGGGAAGTAGCGGTAATCGTGAGCCTCTTCCTTGCTGCGCTGCGACACAGTCACACCCTTGACATCGTCCCAGCCCAGGGTTTCCTGGACGACCTCTCCACCCGTCTCGTAAATCTTTGTCTGGCGTTGAATCTCGTAGGCGGAGGCCCGGGTCAGCGCCCGGAAACTGTTCAGGTTCTTGATCTCGGTGCGGGTGCGTAATTCATCCGATCCGGCTGGGCGGACCGAGACGTTGGCTTCGAAACGCAGGACGCCTTTTTCCATATCCCCGGAGTTGACTCCCAGGTAGCGCAGGATGGCGCGAATCTTCGTCCCATAAGCCAGGGCGGCTTCGACCGTGTGCATGTCGGGCTCGGAGACGATCTCCAGCAGTGGCACGCCGGCCCGGTTGTAGTCCACCAGGGCGCCGTCGGCGGAGTGGGCCAGCTTGGCGGTGTCCTCCTCCAGGTGGGCCCGCCGGACGCGCACACGCTGTGGGGCGGATTCTTCGAGGATGTCCAGCCAGCCGTCCGAAGCGACCGGCAGATCGTACTGGGAGATCTGGTAGCCCTTGGGTAAGTCCGGGTAGAAATAATTCTTGCGGGCGAACTGGTTCATCGGGTTGATGGCGCAATTGAGCGCCAATCCCACCAGGATGGCCTGTTCGACGGCTTTGGCGTTCACTACTGGCATGGCCCCCGGCAGGGCGGTGCAGACCGGGCAGACCAGCGTGTTGGGAGCGGGCGCTTCCGAATAGGCCGCCGAACAGCCGCAGAACATCTTCGATTTCGTTTGCAGCTCGGCGTGGATTTCCAATCCGATGACGGGTTCGTAGGTTGTCATAATTCCACCTTCAAAAAATCCTAAACACAAAGGACACGAATTTCACAAAGGAGTTTCTGTCGTTCTTCGTCGTGTCCTTCGTGTTAAATTCCTTCCGGTCTTTTCAGGTGCCAATCGGTGACGGACTGGTAAGCATGGCCGATCTGCAGCAGCACGTCCTCGCTCAGGTGTTTGCCGATCAGCTGCATCCCAACCGGCATTGCGTTGGAAAAGCCGCATGGCACGCACAGCGAGGGGACGCCGGCTGGGTTGGTGGCGGTCACGTAGATGTCCGAGAGGTACATCGCCAGCGGATCGCCGGTCTTCTCGCCCAGCTTGAAGGCGGTGGTGGGGCAGGTCGGGGCGACCAGGGCGTCGACCTGCTCGAAGGCTGCCTCGAAATCCCGGCGCA
>DATJPX010000191.1:0-12788 GCA_035506155.1 Anaerolineales bacterium | reverse complement strand
TTTCGGCCTCAAGGACGGTTTCGTCGGCGTCATGAAAGGGGTCATCTGGGGCATCTGCCCGGAGGCCCGCATCGCCGACCTCTCCCACAGCGTCGCCCCGCAGAACGTGCTCGAGGGCGCCTTCGTGCTGGCGCGGGCCTGCCCGTTCTTCCCGCCCGGGACGGTCCACCTGGCGGTGGTCGACCCCGGGGTGGGGACGGAGCGCCGCCCGCTGGCCGCCCGCCTGGGGGACCATTTCTTCGTCGGGCCGGATAACGGCCTGTTCACCCCGGTCATCGAAGCGACCGAGCGGAAGGGGGAAGCGCTCGACTTCGTCCACCTGACGAATCCCCGCTACTGGCTGCCCGACGTCAGCCGCACCTTCCACGGGCGGGACCTCTTCGCCCCGGTCGCCGCCCACCTGGCGGGCGGCGTCCCGCTGGCCGAGCTGGGCCCGGCCATCACCGACCCGGTCCGGATCCCACTCCCGCATCCCGAAAAGACCGCCTCCGGCTGGAACGCCCATGTCACCGGCGTGGACAGCTTCGGCAACCTGACCACCGACCTGCCGGCGAGCGCCCTGGAGCGCCGCGAAAGAGTCCTCTTCCGCCTGCTCGGGCGGGAAGTGCGCGGCCTGGTCGATTCGTACGGCCACGAGCAGCCCGGCGCGCTGGTGGCCCTGGCCGACAGCCAGGGCTTCGTCGAGATCGCCGCGGTCAACGGCAGCGCCGCCCAATTGCTCGGGGCGCAGGCCGGGGACGTGGTCGAGGTGCTCATCTCCGGCTAGGCCGGATCGCCAATTCGGAGCGCTTTTTTTGACTCAGCCCGCCTCCCTGGGGTAGAATAGAACCGCAAGACCAGTCCGGTGTTATCTTCATTGGGTATCCATGGCCGAAGCCCCCTCCGCATCCCCCCTGACCGTCGAAAACCTGTCCTTCCGCTACCGCGACCGCGCCACGACTGCCGTCCGCGGCCTTTCCTTTTCCGCCAACCCGGGCCAGATCCTGCTGATCGCCGGGGCGAGCGGCTGCGGCAAGACCACCCTGATCCGGGCCGTCAACGGCCTGATCCCGCGCTCCTACAAGGGCGAGCTGGGCGGGCGCGTCCTGCTGCACGGCGAGGACACGGCCGGCTGGTCGCTCTCGCGGATCTCCCAGGCGGTCGGGACCGTCCTGCAGGACCCCGAGCGCCAGATCCTGGGGACGCGGGTGCTCCACGAGGTGGCCTTCGGCCTGGAGAACCTGGGCCTGCCGCGCCCCGAGATCCTCGCCCGGGCGGACGAGGCCCTGGAGTACCTGAACATCGCCTACCTGCGCGACCGGGAGACCTTCAACCTTTCGGGCGGGGAGAAGCAGAAGGTGGCCCTGGCCGGCGTGCTGGCCATGCGCCCTTCCATCCTGTTATTGGATGAGCCCCTCGCCAGCCTCGACCCGGCCTCGGCCTACGAGACCCTCGACATGGTCCGCCGCCTGGCCGACGAGGGCATGACCGTCCTGATGATCGAGCACCGGGTGGAGGACGTCCTGCGCATCCGCCCGGAGCGGGTGATGTTCATGGCCGACGGCGAGATCAAGTACCTCGGGCCGCTCGGGGGACTGGCGGACGTCGTCGACTACCACGAGGTCAAGCTCTCCGCCCCGGTCGTCATCGAGCGGGCGAAGCGGGACCCGGCCCCGGCGGAGCTGAAGATCCTTCCCTCGTCTGCGCTCGGGACAGGCCCCTCGGCCGAGCCGCTGGTCAGCTTCCAGCAGGTCGCCTTCGACTACGAGAGCGGCGCGGAGGTCCTGCACGGGATCGACCTGGACATCCGCCGCGGCGACGTCATCGCCGTCCTCGGCCCGAACGGGGCGGGCAAGACCACCTTCGTCAAACACGCCATCGGCCTGCTCAAGCCCAAGGCCGGGCGCGTCCTGGTCGGCGGCCGCGACACGCGTGAAGCCAGCGTGGCCCAGATCGCCGCCACCCTTGGGTACGTCTTCCAGAGCCCGAGCCACATGCTCTTCGCCCCTAGCGTATACGAGGAGCTGGCCTTCGGGCCGAAGAACCTGCAGCATCCCAAAGACCGGATCGAAAAGGAGGTCCAGGAAGCCCTTCGAATCGTCAACCTGTCCGATAAAGAGAAAGACCCGCCCCTGGCGCTGTCCTTCGGCCAGCAGAAGCGCGTCAGCATCGCCGCCATCCTGGCCATGCGCTCGCGCATCCTGGTGATGGACGAGCCGACCGCCGGCCAGGATTACCGCAACTACATGAGCTTCATGGACGCCATCCTGCAGCTCCCCGGTTTCGAAGCTATCTTATTCATCACGCACGACGTCGATCTGGCCGTTATCTATGCCAACCGGGTCCTGCTGGTGGCCGACGGCTGCATTGCCGCAGACGGTTCGCCGCACGAGGTCCTCGGCGACCTGAAGCGGCTGGAGGAATGCCGCCTCGTCCCCACCAGCCTGCTGGCGGAGAACCTGAAATCCTGGCCGCGCACCCAGCGCTTCCTGCGCGCCGAAGCCCTGGCGCATCTTCATTAGCCAATCTTGAGAGGAGAAAAGTATGGACAAGAAACTGCTCAACATGCTGCTCACCCTGGTCGTCGTCCTGGCGATCTTCGCCCTGGCCGTCTTCCTGGTCGGGAATGTCATGGGCGTGGCCCGCTTCCAGACCGACAAGGCCACGGTGATGCTGCGCTTCGCCTTCGTCGTCCTGGGCGCCCTGATCGCCTTCGCCATCTACCTGTTCACCCGCGAGAACAAGGCCTGGGAGATCGGCACCCGCCAGGTCGTCTGGATGGCCATCGGCGCGGCCCTCTACGCGGTCTTCTCCTGGCTGTTCAACGGGACCGTCTTCGTCGTCCCGTCGCTGAGCCAGGTGGCCCTGCGACCGGCCATCGCCATCCCGATGTTCTTCGGCTACGCCTTCGGCCCGGTGGTGGGCTTCTTCACCGGGGCGGTCGGCAACATGTTCGGGGATGCCCTGACCGGCTTCGGCCTGAGCCCGCAGTGGAGCATCGCCAATGGCCTGATCGGCCTGATCGCCGGCCTGCCGATGCTCTTCGCCGACAAGAAGAAGAGCCTGAACACCGTCACGATCGTCGGCGGCATCCTGGCCCTGCTCGCGGCCGGCCTGTACTTCCTCTACCCGACCATTTCCAACCTGAACTACTACAACCCGGCCAACGACACCTTCGGTGAGACCCAGATCACGCTCCTGGCGGGCGGCGGCGCCATCCTGATCGGCCTGGTGCTGGTCCTGATCGTCCGCTTCGTCTTTGGCAAGAATATCGACATCGCCGCGGCGGTCACCTGGGCCATGCTCGGGAACATCCTGGGCATCGGCTTCGCCGCCATCTCAGACATCTGGATCAACGGCTACAGTCCCTCGGCGGCCATCGTCGGGGAGTTCCTCCCGGCGGCCGGCCCGAACCTGGTCTTTGCCGCCATCCTCGTCCCGCTGCTGGTGGTCGCCTACGCGGCCGTCCAGAAACAATCGGGACGCTAGGACAGCGTTTGGCTTTTGGCTGTTAGCGGGCGGATTTTTTTGCCCGCTAACAGCCAACCGCTCATCGCTAATCGCTAACTGCTAATATGCTCGTCACCTGGCGTTACCGCAAACGCAAGTCGCTCATCCAGTGGTTCGACCCGCGCGCCTGGATCATCTTCTACGGCTGTTTCCTGGTCACGACCCTGTTCTTCTGGGACATCCGCTACCTGCTCCCGCTGGTGGCCATCTCGGTCCTGGTCCTGCTGACCTCCGGGCTGAAGTGGCGCGAGATCCGCCGGGCGTTCCTGTTCATCATCGGCTTCATTTTCATTTTTACTTTCCTGACCTTCCTGACCGGCCGGGGCGGATCGGAGGTCTACCGGCAGGAGCACCTGATCCGGGAGTTCAAGGCCTCCTTCTCGATCCTCGGCTGGACTCCCACCCTGAAGATCACCGTCGAGCGGGCCTTCTTCGCCGTCAGCCAGTTCGGGCGGGTCTTCGGGATCGCCATCATGACCATCCTGATCCCCTATACGCTCAACCCGGCCCTCTACGGGATCACCTTCCGCGGCATCGGCCTGCCCGACAAGATCGCCTACGCCATGGACCTGACCATGCGCTTCATCCCCACCTTCGGGCGGGACTTCCAGCTCACCATGGACGCCCAGCGGGCCCGCGGCTACGAGCTGGAGAGGATCTCCGGCGGGCTGCTCGCCCAGGTCCGCAAGCTGGGGCCGATCTTCGTGCCGGTGACCATCCACGCCATCATCGGCAGCGAGGACATCATCGACGCCATGGACCTGCGGGCCTTCGGCATCGGCCCGCGCACCTGGCTGGAGAAGCTCACCTACCACACGAAGGATTGGCTGCTGATCGCCTTCGGCGTGCTGATGCTGGCGGCGGGCTTCGTCCTGGTCTTCCAGGGGCGGGGGGGCTTCTGGGTCCCGCCCGCGCTGCTCCGCTTGGCGGGGGGGTAAAGACGAAACCCGGGCGGACCGGGGATATAAGTCGATCTCGACCGTAGGACAAGATGATATCTTGTCCTACTTTTTTTACTGCATCGAAAGGGATCATCCCGGCGAACCCGTTTCGTGGTAAGCTGGCGGGCATGGAACTGTCTCATCTCCCCGCCGGGAGGGGTTTAATCATCAGGAAAGACACACTGGACCGATGGATGAATTCCTCCCCCACGAAAGGGCAATCCCGGCGATGAAAGCCCGCAAAGCGGAGCCGGTCGAACCCCGGATTGTCCCGATCGAAGCCTCCCTGTCCGCCCGGTCGTTCGAGGACCTGTTCCTCGAGAACTGGGGTCCGGTCTACCGCCTGCTCGTGCGCATGCTCGGTGATCCGGCGGAAGCGGAGGACCTGGCCCTGGAGACCTTCTTCCGGTTTTACCGGCGGCCTCCCCAGGCGGGCGACGGATACAATCCGGGCGGCTGGCTCTACCGGGTGGCGACCAACCTGGGGCTGCATTCCATCCGCAGCTTCAAGCGCCGGGAGCGGTACGAGCTGGCGGCCGGGAAGGCGGCCCTCGAATCCCCGCCCGAGGACCAGCCTGCGGCGATCTTTGAGAACGAAGAGGACCACCGCCTTGCCCGGCTGGCCCTGGCGAGGCTGAACCCCCGCCGGGCGGAGCTGCTGGTGATGCGTTACTCCGGCATGGCTTACAAGGACATCGCCGCCGCCCTGGGCCTTTCCCCCACATCCATCGGACCGCTGCTGCTGCGAGCCGAACGCGAATTCGCGAAGGTCTACCGCGCCCTTGAACAGGAGGAAGCATGAACAAACATTTGACCGAAGGCCAGCTGCGCGCCGCTCTCGACGGAGAGCTGGACGGAGCAAACATGCGCCACCTGGAAAGCTGTTCCGCTTGCCGGGCGCGGCAGGACTTGATCAGGGCAGAGTCGCAGCAGGCCGCCCGCGGGCTGTCCTTCCTGGCCTCTCCGGCCCCCCGGACCGCTCCGGCCGCCAAGACCGCCCTGAACCGTTTCCATCAACGCAACCCCACCCAAAAGGAGATTTCCATGTTCAGAAAGATTTTTGCCTCGCCTCTTCTGCGCGCCGGGCTGGCGATCGTCCTCGCCCTGGCCGTCATGCTGTCCTTCCCCCAGGGCCGCGCCCTGGCCGACCAGATCCTCAACCTCTTCCGCGTCCAGCAGGTGGTCGTGGTGCCGGTCGACTTCACCGGGATGCAGCAGCTGACCGGGAACAGCACGATCGGCAAGCAGGTCAGCGACCTGATCTCGGACTCGGTCACCATGCAGCAGAAGCCCGGCGACCCAGTCACCGCGACGGACGCCGCCCAGGCCAGCCAGCTGGCCGGTTTCACCGTCCGGGTTCCCCCGGCCATGACCCCCTCCCGCATCAGCGTCGAAAATGGGGCCGCCTTCACGATCAAGGTCGACGTGGCCAAGGCCCAGGCGCTCCTGAACGAGGCCGGGCGGCCCGACCTGGTCCTGCCCACTTCGATCGACGGCTCGGACGTGTCGGTGACCATTCCCGCCAGCGCCACGGTCGCCTTCGGGACCTGCCCCGACCCGGCCGCCCAGGATAACCCTGCCGATCTCGGCACGACCGCCGGCCGCAAGTATCCCGACTGCATCATCCTGGCGGAGATCCCCACCCCGACCGTCTCGGCTCCCGCCGGGCTGGACATCGCCCAACTGGCCCAGCTCGGCCTGGAATTCTCCGGTATGACCAGCGACCAGGCCGCCGCCTTCACCCAGACGGTCGATTGGACCTCCACCCTGGTCATTCCGCTGCCCAAGAACGCGGCCACCTACCAGCAGGTGATGGTCGACGGCGTGAACGGCACGCTGATCCAGCGCCCGGCCGACGATGCCCCCCAGTACGCCCTGCTGTGGGTCAAGAATGGTATCATTTACGCCATCAGCAGCCTGGGCACGAATTCCCAACAGGCTCTCGACATCGCCAATTCCCTCCCGTAATGGACCCGTATGCCGTCTGTCCCTGCCATTGAAACGGAACAACTGAGAAAAGTATTCGGCGACAACGCCGCAGTCAAAGGCCTCACCCTGCAGATCCAGCAGGGTGAGGTGTTTGGATTCCTGGGACCTAACGGGGCCGGCAAGACCACCTCGATCAAGATGCTGGTGGGGCTGATCACGCCGACCTCCGGGAAGGCTTCCCTGCTGGGGAAGCCGCTCGGGGACCGCAGCACGCGCGCCGGGGTGGGATTCCTGCCCGAGCACTTCCGCTTCCAGGATTGGCTGTCTGCCCGCGAGTTCCTGACCCTGCACGGCCAGCTCTTCGGGATGGACCCGCGCCGCCTGTTGACGCGGATCGACGCGCTGCTCGAGCGGGTGGGCCTGACCGCCTTCCACGACAAGCCGCTCGCCACTTTTTCGAAGGGCATGCTCCAGCGCATCGGCCTGGCCCAGGCCCTGCTCAACCAGCCGGCCCTGGTCTTCCTGGACGAACCCACCTCGGGCCTCGATCCGGTCGGCCGCATCCTGGTGCGGGACATCATCCACGAGCTGCGCGGGCAGGGCACCTGCGTCTTCCTGAATTCCCACCTGCTCAGCGAGATCGAAGTGACCTGCGACCGGGTGGCCTTCATCAGCCACGGCGAGGTCGTGCGGACGCTGGAGCTGGCTTCCCTCGACACCGGCCGGGTGACCGCCGTCTTGCGCGTCGGAGAGATCGACCCAAAGATAACCGCCGGACTTTCCCCCTGGGCCGGGGACATCCAGGTGCAGGACCACCGCCTGACCCTGACCGCCAGGAGCGAGGAAGCCCTGCCCGAGATCAATCGCTACCTGGTGGAACACGGGGTGGCGGTGTACGAGATTTCCCCCAAACGGGTCTCGCTGGAAGAACTGTTCATCGAGACGGTTGGGAAGGAGGGCGGCCTGTGAACGTCGTCCTGATCCTTGCCCGCATGACCTTCCGCCAGGCGGTCCGCAAGAAGATCGTCCTGACCGGCCTGGTCCTGGGGGTCTGTTTCCTGGTCATCTTCTCGCTCGGCTTCCACCTGATCAGCGCCGCCACGGACAAGGTCACCATCCCGGGCGGGAAGGGCTTCATCGGCATCATCAACACCGAGCGCAGCAGCGCCCTGCTCCTGGCCGGGCTGTATACGGTCACCTTCCTGGCGATCGCCATGGCGGCCCTCCTGGGGGCGGATGCCCTGGCCGGGGAGATCAATTCCGGGATCATCCAGACGATCGTCACCAAGCCGATCCGCCGCTCGGACGTGGTCCTCGGGAAGTGGCTGGGCTTCGCCGGGCTGCTGCTCCTGTATTTCCTGCTCCTGGCCGGGGGGACCTCCCTGAGCGTCTTCCTTCAATCCGGCTATGCCGCCCCGCACCTGGCGGCCGGGCTGGCGTTGATCTACCTGGAAAGCCTTTTGGTGATGACCATCGCCCTGTTGTGCTCGAGCCGCTTCTCCGCCCTGGCGACCGGCGGCGTGGTCTTCGGCCTGTACGGGATGGCCTTCATCGGCGGCTGGGTCGAGCAGTTCGGCTCGGTGATCCAGAACCAGACCGCCATCAACGTCGGGATCGTGACGAGCCTGATCGTCCCGACCGAGGCGCTCTGGCACCGGGCCGCCTACGAGATGCAAACGCCCCTGGCGGGCGCCCTCGGACTCTCGCCCTTCGGGACGGTGTCGGTGCCCAGCCTGCTGATGATCGCGTATGCGCTGGTCTATCTCGTCGTCGTCGTGGCCTGGACCGTGCGCGTCTTCCAGAAACGGGATCTCTGATCCGATTCCCCCGAACGAAAATAGAAATCCGGCTCGAGAAGGAGCCGGATTTTTGTTCAGCCTTCGACGACGATCACCAGCCCCACCCAGCCGGTGCCCGAATGGACCGAAAGCCCGGGGGTCATCTCGGTGTAGACCGCTTCCGGCAGGTCCGGCAGGGAGGCGCGCAGCTGGGCCTCGAACTGCCTGGCCGATTCCAGGGCGTTGACGTGCAGGATGCCCAACCGCTCGACTTTCCGCCCGGCTGCGGCTTCGCTGGCAAGCTCGATCGTCCGGGCCCAGGATTTGCCCTGGGTACGGACTCGTTCGAGCAGGTCGAGCTTCCCGTTCTGCACTGACAGGATCGGCTTGACGTCCAGCACCGCGGCGAGGCCGGCGGCGACCTGTCCGACCCGCCCGCTCATCGCCAGGTATTTCAGGGTCGCCAGGGCCCCAAAAAGGAAGGTCCGCTCGCACAGGGCTTCGGCGGCGTCGACGGCTTCCTGGATGGAGGCGCCCTTTTCCAGCGCCTGGGCGGCCGCCAGGACCATGAACCCTTCCCCGAGGGAGACCATGCGGGTATCGATGACCCGGATGTCCCGGTCGGGGAACTGGCCGGCGGCTGTGCGAGCCGCCGAGAAGACCGCGCTCATCTCGCTGCTGATGGTGAAAACGAGGATCGAATCCGCCCCCCGGTCGAAGGCGGCCTGGTAGGCCGCCACGAACTCGCCCGGAGAAGGCGCGGCCGTCGTCGGGATCCTGCCCTCCCGGTCCACCCGCTCGAACGTGGCAGCGTCGTCGATGTCGTAGACGGCCCGGAACGACTCGTTCCCGAACTGGATGACGATCGGGACCTGGGCGATGGCGTATTTTTTGGCGAGTTCAGGCGGCAGGCTCGAGTCGGTGTCCGTGATAATGGCGGTATGTGGCATCTCTCCTCCGGTTCAATAGATAAAACCCATTATAGGGGAGAAAGATGTTCCTGCCTACCTCTTGACAAAGCGGACAAGAAAAGTACAATAAGGATACCCCACCCCCCCGGGGGGGGGTACAAAGAGAAAGGATCCAGGATGAAGGACGAAAATGTCTTGAAACGCTTGAAGACGGTCGAGGGACACCTGAAGGGGGTGGTCCGGATGGTGGAGGAGGATGCCTACTGCATCGACGTCATCCGCCAGATCCAGGCGGTCGAGGCGGCCTTGAACAAGGTCAGCGCCCAGATCCTGGAAAACCACTTGAACTCCTGTGTGACGACCGCGATCCGCGGGGAGGATCCCGCCGAGCGCGAGCGCGTCCTCAAAGAGATCACGGATGTGTTCGATACCGCTACCAAGGTGTAGCGTTTATCCATACAACCAAACAAGGAGAAAACCATGACTACTGTTACCTATTCCGTTCCTGCCATCATGTGCGCCCACTGCGTCCACACCATCCAGACCGAAGTGGCGGACGTGAAGGGTGTCCAGTCGGTCAAGGCTGACCAGGCGACCAAGCTGGTCGAGATCGCCTTCGACGCCCCGGCGACCGAGGAGAAGATCAAGTCCCTGCTGGCCGAGATCAATTATCCCGTCGCAGCATAGGTGCATGGGCAGGATGCATCGTGCTCATGCAATTTATCGGTGAAATCATGCCAGAAACCAAACAACTTACCCTGCCCATTACCGGAATGACCTGCGCCAACTGTGTGGCCACGGTCGAACGCAACCTGAAGAAGCTCGACGGCGTCTCCACGGCCGTCGTCAACCTTTCCTCGGAACGCGCCAGCGTGGAATTCGATCCCGGCTCGATCGGCCTGCCGGACCTGGTCGCCCGGGTCGAACGGGCCGGCTACGGAGTCGCCACCGGCGAAGCCGACCTGGTCCTCCAGCGCCTGGCCGACGACAGCGACGCCCGCCGGCTCGAAAAGGCCCTGGCGAAGCTGGACGGCGTGCTGCAGGCCTCGGTGAACCTTACCACGGTCAAGGCGCGGGTCAAATACGTCCCTACGGTCATCAGCCAGTCCGAGATCCGCCAGGCGATCGCCCGGGCCGGGTTCGAAGCGGTCGAGCTGGGTGGGGAGGCCGAGGACGCCGAAGCCAGGGCCCGCCAGCGCGAGATCGACACCCAGCGCCGCCTCCTGACGATCGGATTGATCTTCACGGTCCCGCTCTTCCTGTTTTCGATGGGGATGGACCTGGGCATCTTGCCGATGGCATGGATGGAAAGCGCCTGGGCCAAGCTGGTCATGTTCGCCCTGGCCACCCCGGTCCAATTCTACGTGGGCTGGCAGTATTACGTCGGCGGCTACAAATCGCTGCGCAACCGCTCCGCCAACATGGATGTGCTCGTTGCCATGGGCTCCTCGGTGGCGTACGTCTTTTCGATCTTCATCATGCTGGGCCTCCTGCCCGGGCACGTCTATTTCGAGACCAGCGCGGTCATCATCACCCTCATCCGGGTGGGAAAATTCCTGGAGGCGCGGGCCAAGGGCCGCACCAGCGAAGCCATCAAGAAGTTGATGGGCCTGCGCGCCAAGACGGCCCGGATCATCCGGGAAGGCCTCGAGCAGGAAGTGCCCGTGGACGAGGTGCGGGTCGGCGACTTCGTGCTGGTCCGCCCGGGCGAGAAGATCCCGGTCGACGGCGTCGTCGTGGAAGGCCGTTCGGCGGTCGACGAATCCATGCTGACGGGTGAATCCCTGCCGGTCGAAAAGGGACCCGGCGACCCGCTGATCGGCGCGACCATCAACAAACTTGGCCTGCTCAAGTTCGAGGCCACCAAAGTCGGCCGCGAAACCGCCCTGGCCCAGATCGTCCGCCTGGTGGAGGAAGCCCAGGGCAGCAAGGCGCCCATCCAGAAGCTGGCGGACCAGGTCTCGGCGATTTTCGTCCCGGCCGTACTGGCCGCGGCCGCGGTCACCTTCCTGGTCTGGTATTTTCTTGTTCCGGTCGATCCGGCCATTTCGCAATTCACCCGGGCCCTGATCAACATGGTGGCGGTCCTGGTGATCGCCTGTCCGTGCGCCATGGGTCTGGCCACCCCGACCGCCGTGATGGTCGGGACCGGGAAGGGTGCCGAGCTGGGCATCCTCTTCCGCAACAGCGAGGCGCTCGAGCGGGCGGGCAAAGTCTCGGTGGTCGTCCTGGACAAGACCGGGACGATCACGAAGGGCCAGCCGGCCGTCACGGATATCGTCACCCGGAGCGAGACGAGCGAGGAGCTGCTCTGCCTGGCTGCTTCGGTGGAAAAAGGCAGCGAGCATCCCCTCGGGGAAGCCATCTGGGCCGAAGCCACGGTCCGCGGCCTGGCGCTCGTCGAGCCGACTGGCTTCAAAGCCGAAGCCGGGGCGGGCGTCGAAGCCGAGGTGGACGGTCACCGGGTGGCGGTGGGCAACCTCCGCATGATGGAAACCCGGAACTTTTCCCTCGACGGTTTGAAGGAGGAAGTGGACCGGCTGCAATCCGAGGCCAAGACGGCCATGCTGGTGGCCGTGGACGGCGTCGTCCACGGCGTGATCGCCGTGGCGGATACCGTCAAGGACGGTTCGAAGGAGTCCATCGACGACCTGCACCGGATGGGCCTGAAGGTGGCCATGATCACCGGGGATAACCGCAAGACCGCCGAGGCCATCGCCAGGCAGGTTGGCGTGGATACGGTCCTGGCCGAGGTCCTGCCGGAAGGTAAGTCGGAAGAAGTCAAGAAACTCCAGGGAGGGGCGAGGCATGCCTCGCCCATACAGATCGTCGCCATGGTCGGCGACGGGGTCAACGATGCCCCGGCGCTGGCCCAATCCGATGTGGGCCTGGCGATCGGCACCGGCACGGACGTAGCCATGGCGGCCGCCCCGGTCACGCTGATCAGCGGCGACCTCCGCGGGGTTGCCCGGGCGATCTCCCTGTCCCGCAAGACGCTCGGGACGATCAAGCAGAACCTGTTCTGGGCGTTCTTCTACAACGTCATCCTGATCCCGGCCGCCGCCCTGGGTTTCCTGAACCCGATGCTGGCCGCCGGCGCGATGGCCTTCAGCAGCGTGTTCGTGGTGTCGAACAGTTTGCGCCTGCGCCGGGCGAAAATATGAGATTCACGAAAGACAAACCCGGATAGGCACAGATCGAATCGGACGACTTAAAAACCACTTTTATCTGTGTTCATCTGTAGTTCCATAACTCTTGATCCTTTGAAAGGTAGGAAAGCATGGAAAAAGATCCTGTTTGCGGCATGCTGGTCGATCCGAAGACGGCGGCCGGCAAGTCCGAGTACAACGGCAAGACCTATTACTTCTGCGCCCCCGGGTGCAAGAAGGATTTCGACAAGGACCCCGGGAAATACCTGGGCGAAGCCGGCAAGAACGCCGCCAAGATGCATTAGGAAACTGGCGGGATGGATCGTCCTGCCTGTCCCCGCAAAGGCGACGGATGCCCGACCATTTCACCATCGAGGAAGCCCGGAAGACCCTCAGGGAGATCCTGCCCTGGATAGAGGAGGTCATGACCATCCGGGATGCGATCCTGCGCCTCCAGCCGGAGAACTGGCCGCTCGTCCAGAGCACGGCCGGGAACGGCGGAAGCCCGGAAGCCAGCCGGCTGGTCAAGGACTTCGACCGCCTCGACCGCCTGGTGCATCGCATCCAGGCGACCGGGGCGATCCTCAAGGA
>DATJPX010000190.1:0-15904 GCA_035506155.1 Anaerolineales bacterium | reverse complement strand
ACGACGCGCGAAGTCCTGCTGCCGAAGCTGGGCGAGGAAAAAGGCTTGGCCGTGGGCGAGGACTGGTTCCTGGCATTCTCGCCGGAGCGCGTCGACCCGGGCCGGGAGGACTTCACCACGCTCAACACTCCCAAAGTGGTCGGCGGGATCACCCCGGCCTGTGGCGAAGTGACCGGGGCCTGGTACGGCGCGGCCATCCAGAAGATTCACATGGTCTCCTCGGCGGAGGCCGCCGAGATGGCCAAGCTGCTCGAAAACACCTTCCGCATGATCAATATCGCCATGGTCAATGAAATGGCGATCATGTGCAACCTGATGAATGTAGACGTCTGGGAGGTGATCGATGCGGCGGCGAGCAAGCCGTTCGGCTTCATGAAATTCACCCCCGGGCCGGGTTTGGGCGGGCACTGCATTCCGATCGACCCGCTCTACCTGTCTTGGAAGATGAAATCCTACCAATACAATGCCCGCTTCATTGAATTGGCTTCGGAGATCACCACCGGCATGCCGCGCTACGTGGTGGGCCGCCTGCTCGATGCGCTCAACGATCATGGGCAGATTCTGAAGGGTAGCCGTTGCCTCGTGCTGGGGACGGCTTACAAGCCCGACATCGATGATATTCGCGAATCCCCGGCCCTGGAAATTCTCGACCTTCTCCGCAAGAAAGGGGCGCGAGTGGACTATCACGACCCGTACATCCCGGCCCTTAGAACCCACGACGGGGTGGAGATGCATTCGGTGCCCGACGTGATGGCGGCGGTCCGCTCTGCGGACGCGGTGATCATCGTTACGAACCATAAGGCCTATGATTACCGGGCAATCCTGGCGGAAGCCAAATTCATCTTCGACAGCCGCAATGCGCTGGGCAAGATCGGCAAGGACAGCCCGAAGGTAGTCAGGCTCTGATGGCAAATTATCTGGTCACCGGGGCGGCCGGGTTCATCGGCTCGCGCCTGGCAGAGGTATTACTCGAACAGGGCCATACCGTCACAGGTGTGGACAACCTGAACGACGCCTACGATGTGCGCATGAAGGACTTCCGCCTGCGCAAGCTTCAGGCCATCCGGGGATTTACCTTCCTCCGGGCGGATATTTCCGATCGAACGATCCTGGATGCCAATTCGACCCTGGCCGGCCAGAAATTCGAGGCGGTCATCAACCTGGCCGCCCGGGCCGGGGTCCGGGCGAGCGTCGAAAATCCATGGGTGTTCTACGAATCGAACGTGCTTGGGACGCTCAATCTGCTCGAACTGTGCCGGCAGCGCGGCATCCCGAAATTCCTGACTGCCTCTACGGCCGGGGTCTACGGGGACAAAGCCCCGCGCCCCACTTCGGAGGAAGCAGATTCGAACCACCCGCTCCAGCCCTATGCAGCCAGCAAGAAGGCCTCCGAAGTCCTGGCGCATTCCTATCACGCGCTCTATGGGTTGGATGTGACCGTGGTGCGTTACTTCAATGTCTACGGCCCGGCCCCGCGCCCCGACATGGTCATCTTCCGCTTCGCAAAATGGATCACGGAAGGTCAGCCGGTCGAACTGTTCGGGGATGGCGAACAATCCCGCGGTTTCACCTACCTGGATGACATCGTCAGCGGTACATTGGCTGCGCTGAAGCCGCTCGGCTACGAGATCATCAACCTTGGCGGCCACCAGCCGCTCAACCTCATTGAGCTCATCCGCATCCTGGAAAAGTTGATCGGGAAGAAGGCCCGGGTCAACCAGCTCCCGGCCAACCCGGCCGATATCCGCGCCAGCCTGGCGGACGTGGAAAAGGCAAAGCGGATTCTCGGTTGGCAGCCGCAGGTCGGACTTGAGGAAGGGATCGGGCGCCTGGTGGACTGGTACAACGCCGAACGTGATTGGGCTCGGGAGACGGTGAAGCCGTGAGCGTGATCGATAGACTTAGCTCGATCTGGAAGGAAGACCACCTGCTGCGCCGGGTGGTCAAGAACAGCAGCTACCTTTTCAGCAGCAATGTGATTTCCTTCGGGCTGAGCTTCGCCCAGACGGTGATTGCCGTCCGCATGCTCGGTGTGGCTGACTGGGGTTTGATCGGAGTGGTGCAAACCCTGGCGAATAATATCAACCAATTCCTTTCCTTCCGAATGAGCGAAGTGGTGGTCAAGCACCTGACCCCGGCCCTGGCCGACGACAAGAAACAGGAAGCTGCCGCCCTGGTCAAGGCGGCCGGGCTGACCGAAGCGGCCACCTCGATCGTCGCTTTCCTGGTCCTTGTGCTGCTTGCCCCCTGGGCGGCCAGGGTCTTCGCCAGGGACATCACGAAGGCTCCCGTCTTCATTTTTTACGGCCTGATCATTTTGAGCAACCTGGTTTATGAAACTTCGACCGGGGTCCTGCAGGCCACCCACCGTTATGACAAGCTGGCCCGCGTCAACCTGATCCAAAGCATCATCACCCTTTCCGTGATCGGTGGGACGTATGTGCTCTTCCGCTGGAGTCGTTTGCTCCCGGCTCCCGACCTGTTGGTGGCCATCCTGCTCGCTTATGTGCTTGGGAAGACGTATTGGTGTGTATCCCAGATCATCCTGGCGACCCGGGAATTGAATCGGGTCTTGGGAACGGGCTGGTGGAGAGTTTCCCTGAAGCTCCTGCCCGGAAAACGCTCGCTCGTGATGTTTGCCCTGAACACCAACCTGAATGGTACGGTGAACCTGTTCGTCCGGGATAACATCCCGCTTTACCTGGCGAGTTTGCTTTCCATCACGGCCGCAGGATATTTCAAGATCGCCATGACCCTGATCATCCCGATGACGTTGATCCTCAACCCTTTCATCGCGCCGACCTTTACGGAAATCTCCCGCACAATTGCCAAGGCCGAGTGGCAGACGACCCTCCGATTGCTCAGGCGGATCACCTTTATCACCGGCGGGGTCGTCCTGGCGATCTGGGGCGGCTGGGCACTGACCGGCTGGTGGATCATCCCGACCCTGTACAAGCCCCAGGCCAGCCCGGTCTACCCGCTGTTGTTGATCCTGATCGCGGGATACGGGTTTGCCAGCGTTTTCCAATGGAACCGTTCACTATTCCTTTCGCTCGGCAAGCCCGGGTACCCGGTTTTGATCGCCGTCCTGACCGGGATCATCGAGTTGGCTTTGATTTTCGCGCTGGTCCCGCAGTACGGGTATCTGGCATTGGCTGCGATCCTTTCCGGCTACTTCATCGTTTCGATCGGTTTCATCACCCTGCGCGGTCTCTGGGAAGTCCGCCGTCGCCAGGCAATTGAGGCTGCTTAGCCATGCGAATCGTTTGCATCTCCGCCTCCCAGGTCCCCTCTGACACGGCCAACAGCATCCAGGTGATGAAGGTCTGCCAGGCTTTTGCCCGGATGGGGCATGAGGTCGTCCTGCTCGTGCCGGGCGCGCAGCCGAGAAGCCTTAAGCCGGAGGCCCTGCAAAAACACTACGGCCTGCAAACCCTCTTCACCATCGAATGGCTCCCAACGCGCAGCCGCCGCCTGTTTCCCTGGGCGGCCGTCCGGCATGCCCGCCGACTGGAGGCGGATCTGCTGTATGCCTGGCCGATCCAATCGGCCGCCCTCGGGTTATTGAGCGGTATGTCCTGCATGCTGGAGATGCACGACCTTCCGTCCGGTTCGTTCGGTCCGCTCTGGTTCCGGCTGTTCGTGTCCCTGCCTGGACGGAAGCGCCTGCTGCCCATCACCGAAGCCCTGCGCGGCGTCCTGGCGCGCAAATTCGGCGCCTTGCCGTCCGGACAGGTGATTGTCGCCCCGGACGGCGTCGACCTGGAGCGTTACACATCCTTATCCGACCCGGCTGCCGCCCGGCGGGAGTTGGGACTGCCCAAGGTCGAGACGGTATTATGCACCGGACACCTCTACGCCGGCCGCGGCGCCGATCTGTTCCTGGCATTGGCTGGAAAATTCCACCAGGTCAGTTTCATCTGGGTGGGCGGCCGTCCAGACGATGTGGAGGCGTGGAAAACCCGTGCGGCTGGTCTCTCCCTAAGCAACGTCCTGTTCACTGGTTTTGTGCCGAACGAGCGGATTCCCCTGTATCAGTCTGCTGCCGACGTGCTGCTGATGCCTTACCAGCGCAGCGTGGCCACCTCCGGCGGCGGGAACACGGCCGAGATCTGCAGCCCGATGAAGATGTTCGAATACATGGCGGCCGGGCGCGCCATCCTGACCAGCGACCTGCCTGTCCTGCACGAGGTACTGGACGACTCGATGGCGGTCTTCTGCCCGCTGGACGATCCGGATGCCTGGGAACCCGCCTTGCGCGGCCTGTTGGCGGACGAGAAACGCCGCCATGAACTTGGCCGGAACGGACAAGCTGCCGCGGGGCGTTATTCGTGGACGGAGCGCGCCAAGCGCAGCCTGCAGGATGCAGATGTCTAGGATCGGGCATTTCCTGGTGCATATCAAGAGCCGGACCTGGCTGGTAGTCGTCGCGGTTGTCGCCGCGCTGGAACGCCTCTGCCTTTACTTCTCTTATCACCCGGTTTCATACAACGATACCCTGGCATATCGCCGTCTTGCCGGACAGGTGATGCAAGGCTGGCCGGCCTATGATGGGACGCGCCTGCCCGGGTACCCGATCTTCCTGGCCTGGCTGGGCCCGGATGAACGCGTCTACGCGGCCCAGCTCATCCTTGGCTTTTTAATTACCCTGCTCTTTTTTTACCTCGGCTGGCGCCTGACCGGCCGGGGCTGGTTCGCCGCGCTGGCGGCGGCAGCTTACACGCTCAACCCGCAAACTCTCCTGGTCGAAGCCGACCTGCTGACCGAAACCCTGACGATTTTCCTTTTCGCGCTCTGCCTGGCTGGGACCGCCTGGTTGCTTTATTCCGCATCCGAACCGGCGTCCTGGAAGGCGATTCTGGCCGGGATGGGGATCGGCCTGGCTGCCGGGCTGACCATCATGGTCCGTCCGTTGTTCATCTTCCTGCCGTTCCTTGCGGCGCTGGCCTTGCTTCTGCCCTGGCGCGCCCGCTGGAGGATTCGGTGGGCTGCGGCGCTGCCAGTCCTGGCCGTCTCGCTGGCCCTGGTCGGGACGTGGGTGAATTACATCCACGCCCGTTCCGGCACGTGGGGTCTGGATGTCATGGGCGGCTACCACTTGATGAACCATGTCGGTCCTTTCTTCCAAGATGCCCCTGACGAGTACGCGGCCGTGCGCGACGCCTTCCTGCGCTACCAGGCTGCCCAGCTCGCCAAAACCGGCAGCACCGGGAATGCCATCTGGGACGCCATCCCCGAGCTGGAACAGGTCTCGCATTTGGGTTTCGACGACCTGTCCCGCCTGCTTTCCCGGATTGCCTTCCGGCTGATCCTGCAGCACCCCGGCCTGTACTTGAAGAACGTCGCCCTCGGCTGGCTGAACTTCTGGCGGGTGCCGGTCCACTGGACGCCTGCCCTGCCTGGTCGGCCTGTGCTTGGGTTCCTCCAACGTGGTATCATCCTGATATTGCGCGGCTGTCTGTTCCTCTGTAACCTGGTTTTTATTGCCGGAACGCTGGCCCTGGTCTCGAAAAGATTCCGGCTTCGGTTGCGCATGAAACCCTTCCTTTGGTTGTCCCTCGGCAGCATCTGGGCCGCTTCGCTGCTTCAAACATTGGTCGAATACGGAGACAATCCCCGTTATTCGATTCCCCTTCAGACGCTGATCCTGCTGGTCGTCATTTACTGGGGCGTCTCCCTGCTCTCACGGACGGAACATGAAAACTCTCTTGCGTGATTTGATTTGGATCCTGCCCGCCGGCCTTGGTACGGGCCTGCTCCTTTCACTACTGGGCGGGGGGACATGGTGGATCGGTTGGTTGGCTTACTCCCTCCTGCTGGTTTTGGGCATGCTTGCCTTGTCGGCCTTGTGGCGCTCTGCCGGGACGTCACGGACTCTGGGGCTGATGCTGCTTCTGGCGCTCGTCCTGCGCCTTGGGCTGGGAATCGCATTCTCTTATATCCTGCCTGCTTATGGCAATGATACCGACGTCCAGAACGCCGGATATATCTTTTCGGACGCCTATCATCGCGATACCCAGGCTTGGACCCTGGCATCCTCGGGGGATTCGCTCCTGAAGGCGTTCGACAAGTCCTTCAGCGTCGACCAATACGGAGGGCTGCTGTTTGCCGGCAGTCTGCTTGACCGCTTCCTGAGCCCGGATGCACACCGTCCCTGGCTGATGGTCGTGCTGTCCGCCCTGGCCGGGACGATTGCCGTTGCGTTCGCTTACAAAGCGGCGCAAAAGGTATGGGGTGGAAGCCTGTCTGTCGTGACAGGCTGGATCATGGCGCTATATCCGGAGGCGGTTTTGCTGGGCAGCTCGCAAATGCGCGAGCCCTTCCTGATGGCCTTCGTGGCAATGATGTTTTGGGGTTTGGCAACCTGGGCGGAAAACCGCCGCACCTCCATTGCCTGGATGACCGGCAGCCTGGTTGGATTGTTGCTCTTCCATCCTGGGATCGCTGTTGCTGCCGTAGCGGTCCTTGCCGGCTGGATCTGGCTAAGCCGAAAGGAGCGCCGCATTCCGTGGTGGGCCTGGGCGGGCACGCTGGCAATTCTCGTCCTGGCAGCCGGGCTGTTCGCCTGGGCGCTGCGCGGCTCCGCTCCCGGGAAGGGTGGCCCCATCAGCACCCTCGTGAATTGGATCCGGTACACCACCCAATACGACAGCTACGTTTTGGAGCAAAATTCGGGTTGGGTGCAGACGATCTTCAGCCATGTCCCCAAGGTTTTCCACCTGCCTTTCATTATTGGCTACGGGATTCTTCAACCGGTCCTGCCCGCCGCGATCGGGGATGTGAAGGCGGTCTGGCCGATGCAAACTGTGGGGATCCTGAGGGGATTGGGCTGGTTTGCCATGCTGCCGTTCCTGATCTACTGTCCGTTTGCCTTGTGGAAAATGACCGACAAGCGCGAGCGCCTGGCGTGGTTTTGGCTGTGGATTGCAATGGCGGTATGGATGATCATCTCGTCCGCCCGCGGAGGCGGCGACCAGTGGGACAATCCACGCTACCGGGCGATCCTGCTGGTCTTCCAGGCCGTCCTGGCTGCCCAGGTGTTGAATCTGCAGCGTATCACCCATTCCCGCGGGCTGGGTCGCCTGTTGGCGGTGGAAGCGGTCTTCGTCGCCTGTTTTTCTGCCTGGACGATCAGCCGCTACGACGCCAGCCCCGCCGTCCTGCCATTGGGCGGGATGGCAGGTGCGTTTGTCGTGGTCAGTGCGCTCATCTTGCTCGGTGACTGGCTCTGGGTTCGCTATCGTGGAAAAAAACAGCCTGCCGATTGAAATCTGCAATCGCCTCCCAACCTTGACCGGCTTGTCGAAATCGCATAGTATCAGGTTGACTCCCCTTTTGGCATCTCCCGAGAATAATTAGGAGAGAGCATGTTTTCCAGAATAACAAGTTTGAATAATCCCGTGCGATTGCACTTTATCGGAACGATACTGGGTTGTACCGCCTTGTTGGTAAGCTCCTGCAGTTCGGCGCAGGTTCGTGCGACCCCCACACTGCAGTCCACATCTACTTTCGAAATGACCGGCACGGCCAGCGTTACTTCGAGTCCTGCGCCCACCGGGACGCCAACCGAAACTCCCCTACCGCCACTGGGTATCGGCTCTATGAAGGTCTCGCCTGTCGACGGTATGACCCTGGTATACGTACCGGAGGGGGATTTTTCGATGGGCAATGACAGCATCGATGACGAAAGTCCTCAGCATACGGTTCATCTCTCGGCATTCTGGATCGACAGGACCGAGGTCACGAATGCAATGTATAAATTATGCGAGCTTGCCAAGGTATGCCAGAAGCCGAGCCTGAGCGGATCGTATGGACATTCGTGGTATTACGGAAATTTGAAATTCGCGAATTATCCGGTCGTTTTCGTGAATTTTTTGGATGCGCGCAGCTATTGCGCCTGGGCCGGCAGGCGATTGCCGACCGAGGCTGAATGGGAAAAAGCTGCCCGGGGGACCGACGGCCGCACCTATCCCTGGGGCAACGATTCGCCCACCTGCCTGATCGCCAACCTGACCCTGTCTGGGCGGACCTGCACCGGCGATACCGCTCCGGTCGGAAGCTACCCTCAGGGGGCCAGCCCATATGGCGCTTTGGACATGGCTGGCAATGTCATGGAATGGGTCAACGATCGCTATGATCCGGGCTATTATAAAGTCTCGCCTTCAAATGACCCGCCGGGTTCGGACAAAAGCGATTATCGGGTCGAGCGAGGCGGTTCCTGGTACAGCGACCCGAATGGGCTGCGGGTGACCAATCGCAACTTTGAAAACCCCTTGAATTCTTACGATACCCTTGGATTCCGTTGTGCACAAAGTGCAACTCCTTAATCCTGTTGATGACCAATGACATTCTTTAGAAAGAAATCCGAACAGTTTTTGCCATATATCGACCACAAAAAATCTCTCTTTTGGAGAAACGCGTTCTGTTCGACCTTCTGGCTGAAACAATGAGGATGAACAAGATTCCATCCCGGGGAGTGATATGAGTCAGCCAGATTGGGGACAGAGTGGAACAGCCTAACATTTGGAGAACTGCGAGATCCTTATGAAATCAGCCTTGTCGTTTTGGCGCGCGTTATTGGGGGCCACTATTCTTATCTATCTTGCCAGTCTATGGAGAATGGGCCAACTTACGCGTGGCAGTGTTTCCATTCTGAATTCCAAGTGGACGATTCTTTGGGCCATCCCTTTTGTGATGATACTCGGCTTGTTTGTATTCTCGTGGCTTGGGCCCGGCCGGAAGGTATTTGAAGCACTCTCGGAACAAAAAGCCGAATCGAAAGGCGTAATCCGGGCGATCGCGGTTTTGATTTTCGCGGCGATCCTGCCAGTTCTTTCTTTGTTGGTCCTTAATCCATACTATCCGTTCCTCGGGCAAAAGATAACCGGGCCGTTGGGAATGGCCGTGCGGATTTTTACATCGGCAATTCATTTCATTTCGATCCGGTTTTTATTGTTCTGGATGTTCAGCCTGATTGGGATGGCCTGTCTCAAGGTGGCATGGAAAAAATTGGCCTGGCTTTCTGCGCTGCTGCTTTCGATCCTGCTGAACGCGGTCGTGTATAGCCTGGCGGTGGATTTCTCGGCCGTCAATGCCTACCCTCTCTCCCTAAGCTGGTCTGAAGTCAGCCGCTACTATGGCGCATCCCTTTTCTTTGCAAAAAGCATTTACGGACGGCCGTACTCCCTCCCTGTTCTCCATCCAACCTGGCATCTTCTGCTGACGATCCCATATTTTTTTGGCAACCTTCCATTATGGGTTCACCGGTTCTGGCAGGCCTTCCTCCAATTTGCAATTACGCTGGCCACCGGGATCGTTTTTTCCAGGCGGCTGGGATTAAAGAATAAAATTGTTTTTTGGGGCATCGCACTTTGGGCCTTCCTCTTCCTGCGGCAGATCTCCTTCATGTTCAGCCTGCTTCCAAGCCTGATCCTTATCCTTGGATGGGCCGATCCCAAAAAATTCTGGCGCACGACTCTCCTGGTCTTTTTTGCCTCCATCTGGGCAGGACTGAGCCGGATAAACTGGTTTCCGGTCCCGGGGATGTTTGCGGCAGTGCTCTATTTTCTTGAAGCGCCCTATCGCAAAACCGAGTCGGGGGTTCGATATCTTTGGAAACCGGCGACCTGGTTTTTGGGAGGAGTTCTGACGGCATTGGCCGCCAACTATGCTTATAACTTTGCCTCCGGCAATTCCATCAAAGGCGGCCAGTTCATGTCAAGCCTGACGTCCACCCTGCTTTGGTATCGGTTGTTTCCAAACCCAACCTTCCCGATGGGTGTCCTGCTGTCGGCCCTCCTGGCGTCCCTCCCGCTTCTGGCGGTCATCGTTCTATCCTTACGCGGCTATATCAGGCAAGTTCACCCGTTGCGCCTGGCAGGGATTTATATTTCCCTGGCAATATTATTCTTCGGAGGATTGATCGTCAGCGTCAAAATCGGAGGCGGCTCTGACCTTCACAACCTGGACGCCTATTTTGCCTTGTTGATGCTGGTTGGCGGCTATTTTTACTTTCGCCGCTGGATGCCGGAATCGGATGCCAGCCTCCCTGCCTGGACCAGTCCACTACCCCTGGCGTTAACGGCGATCCTCCCTGTCTGGTTCATCCTGCAGACAGGCGGATTCCTGCTCACTTGGAATCAGGCGGCTTTTGATAGCGCCATCGACACCGTCCGCACCGAAGCCCAACAGGCTGCCCAAAAGGGCGGAGAAGTGTTATTCATTTCAGACCGCCAGTTGTTGGCGTTGGGAACCGTACGGGTGCCGTTAATTCCCGATTACGAGCAGGATTACATGATGGAAATGCTCATGTCCCATAACATGCCCTATGTCGAGCGCTTCCAGCAGGACCTTAGCCAGCAGCGATTTGCCTTGATCATCGCCGAACCCCAGAACGTTCATATCTACGAGCGGAACAGGGATTTTTCCGAAGAAAATAATTTATGGGTGCAGGAAGTATCTGTGCCGTTACTTTGTTACTACGAACCCATCTCGACTTTTGGCAATGTTCCTCTGGTAGTTTATGCGCCGCGCGCACAGCCCTGCAAATAGCCCGGGAATTCTCCCAAAGCGTTTCAATCAGTCGCCGGACTAAAAAGTGGAGGATTGTATAGGTTGAATTCGGGAATACGATGAAAAAGATCGGTCACCTATTTCTTCATCCATGCACGTGTGATCTTTCGTGGGCGAACAAATCAGTTTATAACGGATTGATTTATCGATCGCCAGTATGCAAAGCTCATTGGCTCCTCGCTGTTTCAAGGAAGCGTTATGAAAAATATCAAAAACGCCAGAGTGGTTCAAGATTTTAGGGAGGTTTTATCTAAGCATCCCATTGCCTTTACCGACACTTTGATCGTTGCCATTGGGATTGTCCTGGCGATTGGTCTACGCTACAGCCTTCGGGCTTTCCAGTCCCAGGATTTTGTGAATATCATTCAATATTGGTATCAGGTTATAAAGAAGGACGGGTTTGCAGCGCTCGGACAGGATTTTTCGAATTACGCTCCGCCGTATCTTTATATGCTTTATTTGGTTTCACTCGTCTTCCCCCGGGTGGCCTCGGTTACCGCGGTCAAATTGCCGGCCATTATCTGCGATTTTGTTTGTGCCGCGTATGTTTACAAAGTAGTTCGTCTGAAATACGCAGAGGGTCCGATACCGATCTTTGCCTTCCTCGCCATTCTTTTCGCGCCGACCGTTGTTCTCAACAGCGCTGCATGGAGCCAGATCGAAAGCATTTATACGGCAGCTTTGGTCGCTTTCGTTTATTACATCTTGAAAAAACAAAACTGGCTTGCCTGCATTGCCTTTGGAATCGCTTTTTCCATTAAGTTACAGACCATATACCTTGCGCCTTTGCTGATCGCCCTCCTCCTCAAAAAAACGATTTCATGGAAGCATCTGCTTGTCATCCCGGTTGTTTATTTCGTATTGATCATTCCCGCCTGGATTGCGGGCAGACCTTTCGTGGAATTATTGACCATTTACGCCTCGCAGGTTGGGGGATATTCGGGATTGGTGCATAACGCTCCCAATATGTATACTTGGCTCCCGGCCAACCTGTCGGATATGCTCACCCCGGCGGGTGTCATCTTTGCTTTGAGCATTTGCTTTATTTACGTCGTCGTGATTACGAAGAGCAGAATTGCGATTTCGAAGGACCTGGTCATCCAATTGGCCCTCGTCTCTGCGCTCATCGTGCCCTATTTTTTGCCTAAAACACATGATCGTTATTTCTACCCGGCGGATGTATTGTCAATCGTCTTCGCTTTTTATTATCCGGAATATTTTTATCTCTCTTTGGCAATCAATCTCATTTCGTTCTTTGTTTACCTGCCTTTCCTGTTCGGCATGGAAATTATCCCGCAACCATTGCTGGCGCTTGCCTTGCTGATCGTGATTATTGTTTTGATTCGCCAAATGGTGGCGGCTTTCTACAAAGCCGCACCCGAATCCTAGGTCGCTGCTTATCCATCCATCTTTTCCCGGCGCTATAGCCACCTATTAAAGCAAGATGGATGTTCTCCCTGTCTGGTTCAAGTTTGGCGGAGCGCTGGCTGCATTCCAGAGGTCGCACTTGACGATTATCTGTTTGTTGTTATAATTCAGCAACTGAATTTTGAAACGAAGGAGCATTCATGCCCACAGCATTAATTACCGGGATTACCGGCCAAGACGGCTCTTATCTTGCAGAGTACCTGCTTTCGAAGGGATATACCGTGGTTGGAATGGTACGACGTTCCAGTACGGTGACCTTCGAGCGCATTGAACACATCCAGAAGGACATCGACATCATCCAGGGGGATCTGCACGATCAGAGCTCCCTGGTGGCTGCCATCGAACAATATAAGCCGGATGAGATCTATAACCTGGCTGCGCAATCTTTCGTTGCCACCTCCTGGAGCCAGGCGGTCCTCACCGGCGAAGTGACGGCCCTGGGCGTGACCCGCCTGCTGGAGGCCGTTCGCCTGGTCAATCCGAAGACGCGCTTCTATCAGGCTTCCTCGAGCGAGATGTTCGGGAAGGTGACCGAAACGCCCCAGCGGGAAACCACCTCGTTCTACCCGCGCAGCCCGTATGGGGTGGCAAAAGTCTACGGGCACTGGATCACGATCAATTACCGCGAATCGTACGGACTGTTTACCGTCTCTGGCATCCTTTTCAACCACGAGAGCCCGCGGCGCGGTCTCGAATTTGTCACACGCAAGATCTCGAGCGGCGTGGCCAGCATCAAACTGGGCCAGGCCAAGGAACTGCACCTGGGGAACCTGGAGGCCCGGCGGGATTGGGGCTTTGCAGGAGAATACGTCCAAGCGATGTGGAAGATGTTGCAGCTTGACAAGCCTGAGGACTTTGTCATCGGGACCGGAGAGACCCACTCGGTACGCGAATTCGCCGAACTGGCTTTCAAATACGTTGGCCTGAATTATAAGGATTACGTTGTTCAGGACCCGCGTTTCCTGCGCCCTTCGGAAGTGGATGTGCTTGTCTCCGACCCTTCCAAGTCGCGCGAGAAATTGGGCTGGGAGCCAAAAGTAAAATTCCAGGGGCTGGTGGAGCTGATGGTCGAGTCTGACCTGAAGCGGCTGAAGGATTCCCTCTAACCTGCCATGGATCTATCCTCTGAAATGACGCGCGAATTAGCCTTGCTTGAGCACATCGAGAGCAATCCCGATGTCACCCAGGCGTCCCTGGCGACCCAATTGGGTGTGGCGGTGGGGACGGTCAACTGGCACCTCAAGCGCTTGATCGAGAAGGGTTACGTCAAGATCAAACGGGCCGAACGCAAAAAGCTGCGTTATATCATCACTCCGGAAGGCATTGCTTTACGAACCCGCCTGACCGTCGACTATATCGAACAGCAGTTCCTGCTTTACCGGAATACGCGCCAGCGCGTTCTTCAGCACCTGGAAGAAATCAAGTCGGCCGGTTTCAATGCGGTGGCAATCCATGGAGATGGTGACGTGGCGGATATCTGCCGCCTGTCCTGCCTGGAAAAAGGCATCGCAGTGTCGACCGAGGGCACGGCGCCTGTCCTGGAAGTCGTCGGGTTGACGGTGTCCCTGAATATGGATGGCAGTCATGAGTGAGAAAGAACACATCCTCGTCACCGGTGGGGCCGGTTATATCGGCTCGCTCCTGACCGCGGAACTTTTGCGTTCCGGCTTTCTCGTCACCGGGGTGGATAATTTGCTCTACGGCGGCGAATCGATCCTGGGTTTCCTGGCGCACCCGAATTTCCATTTCTACAAGGGGAATGTCAACGAGCCAGGGACCATCCGTTCAGCCATTGGCCGGGACTGGCCAAAACCGCAGGCGATCGTCCACCTGGCCGGGATCGTCGGCTTTCCAGCCTGCCAGGCGGTCGGGAAACAGGCGGCCTGGCGGTATAACGTCGAAGCTGTGAAGCGTGCCTTCGAGCAGGCCGAGGAATTCGGGTCCGGAAAGTTCGTATTTACTTCGACCTACAATGTCTATGACCATACATCGGACGACAAGCCGGTCACGGAAGACTCCGCTCTCGCCCCGCAGTCCCTGTACGCCGAGACCAAGCTCGCAGCCGAACAGTATCTGCTCGAGCATGCCAAGTCCGTCCCGGCACCGCTCATTTTCCGGCTGCCGACCCTCTACGGGATTTCGCCTCGGACGCGCTTCGACCTGGTCGTGAACCAGTTCGTCCTGGACGCATACACCAAGCGGGAGCTGGTTATCTACCAGCGGGGATATTCCCGCTCCTTCGTCCACGTCCGGGATGTGGTGGCCGGGATTCTGCTCGGCTTGCGGGCGCCCGAGGCGAAGATCCGCAGCCAGGTCTACAACCTGGGGAGCGAGGACGGAAATTTCACCAAGGACGAAATCGTCGGCCTGGTAATCAAGCGCTTGCCTGAAACCGTGGTTACGTATAAAGACCTGACTTTCGGCGGCGTCGTTCACGATGTTCGGGTCTCCTTCGAAAAAATCCACCAGGCTCTGGGCTTCAAGGCCGAACAGACCGTCGATGACGGCATCCGCGAAGTCGTCAATGCCTTGAGGATGGGGATCCTGCGCAATCCGCAGGATGAAAAATATACCAACGCCCGATTTATTGTAGAGTGAGCTATGACACAAAATTTCTGGAAAAACAAGCGAGTGATCGTGACGGGAGGCGCGGGCTTCCTGGGTTCGTTCCTGATCGAGAAGCTGATCCAGCGCGGCGCGGGGGACATCCTGGTCCCACGCATCGAGCATTACAACCTGGTGGACCGGGAAGATATCCGCCGCTTGCTCGACGATGCCATGCTGCCCCCTGACCAGCGCCCTGCGCACCTCCTTCCGGCGGGCTTTCAGCCGGCAAAGCTGGCGGATTTCAAGCCTGCAGACCTGATCATCATTCACCTGGCTGCCCGCGTCGGCGGGATCGGCGCCAATTTGGGCCACCCGGCCGAGTTCTTCTATGACAATCTCATGATGGGTGTTCAGTTGATGCACCAGGCCTGGCAGCGTGGAACGGGCAAGTTCGTGGCGCTGGGAACGGTCTGTGCGTATCCGAAGTTCACCCCTCTGCCTTTCCACGAGGACGATCTCTGGAACGGTTATCCGGAAGAAACCAATGCCCCTTACGGCCTTGCGAAGAAGATGCTCCTGGTCCAGGCGCAATCCTACCGCCAGCAGTATGGCTTCAACGCCATCTTTTTGCTGCCTGTCAACCTGTACGGCCCGCGGGATAATTTCGACCCGGCCTCCTCGCATGTAATCCCGGCCCAGATCCGCAAGTGCATCGAAGCCAGGGAACTCGACCAGAAAGAGGTGGTTGTCTGGGGCGACGGTTCGCCGACGCGCGAATTCCTGTACGTGGAAGACGCAGCCGAGGGCATCTTGCTGGCAGCCGAACGCTATAACAGCTCCGAGCCGGTCAACCTGGGCTCGGGCTTTGAAATCTCGATCAAGGATCTGGCTGAGACAATCGCCAGATTATGCGGATTTGAAGGGCGGCTGGTATGGGATACCTCGCAGCCCAACGGGCAGCCGCGGCGGGCACTGGATACCAGCCGGGCGCTCAATTCTTTCGGGTTCAAAGCGCAGGTGGATTTCGAGCGCGGCTTGCGCGCCACGATTGACTGGTATATGGCGAACCGTTTGAGGCAGGAACATGGCAAGTAAAACAGCCATCCCGGTGACTTATCTCAAACCCGCCAAGGGCTGGATCGGCCTGGACCTGCCAGCCTTGTGGAAGTACCGCGAGCTGGTGTATTTTCTGACCTGGCGCGACATCAAGGTGCGCTACAAACAGGCAGCGCTGGGCATCTTGTGGGCCATCATTCAGCCGGTCATGATCATGATCGTGTTCACACTGATCTTCGGCAATCTGGCGAACATCAAGACAGACGCCTCGATCCCACAGAGCTATTACCCCATCTTCAGC
>DATJPX010000189.1:0-8086 GCA_035506155.1 Anaerolineales bacterium | reverse complement strand
TTACGGGAGGGTATAATCTTCGTATTCATCCGTTGGAGGTATTGCCATGCTTACCGTCGGTTACATCGGCCTGGGCTTGATGGGCAAATCGATCGCCCGCAATATCCACAAGGCCGGATTTTCGCTGGTGGTCCACAATCGCTCGCAAACTGCCGTCACCGAGCTGGTCGCGGAGGGCGCCAAAGCCGCCGCCTCCCCTGCCGAAGTCGCCGGCCAGGTGGACGTGGTGTTCACCAACCTGCCGGATACGCCTGACGTCGAAAAGGTTATCCTGGGCGAGAACGGCATCCTGGCGGGTGCCCACCCCGGCCTGATCTGGGTGGACAATTCCACCATCAAGCCGGCCGTCGCCCGGACCCTGAGCCAGCGCCTGGCCGGAAAGGGCGTATTCTCCCTCGATGCTCCGGTCTCCGGGGGCGATATCGGGGCGCGCAATGCCACCCTGGCTATCATGGTCGGCGGGCCGGCGGAGGCGCTGGAGAAGGTCATGCCGGTCTTCCAAGCCATGGGCAAGACGGTCACGCACGTCGGGGAGGCGGGCGCCGGCCAGGTGGCCAAGGCCGCCAACCAGATCATGGTGGCGGCCCAGATGGTGGCGATGGGCGAGCTGCTGGTCTTCTCGCAGAAGGCCGGCGTGGACCCGGCGAAAGTGGTCGAGGCGATCAAAGGCGGCGCGGCCCAGTGCTGGACGCTGGACGTCAAGCCGCCGCGCCTGTTTGCCGGCAACCGGACGCCCGGCTTCAAAGCCTACATGCAGGCCAAGGATCTGAACATCATCCTGGAAACGGCGCGCGAATACGGCATCCCGCTGCCTTCGGCAGCGGTCGACGCCCAACTCTACAACGCCATGCTACAGAACGGCATGGGCGAGTTGGACAACTCGGCCGTGATCGGGATGATCGAGGAATTAGCGGGGATCAAATTGCAGGAGTCTCAGGGCTGATTTTCGGTTCGGCGCCGGACGGATAAAAAGTCCGCTCCTATGAGGGAATAAATGAATCAATTCAAGCATTTTTGGCCGACCCTTCGCGATTACGCCCTCGTCCTGGCCGGCGCGCTGGTCCAGGCGATCGGACTGCGCCTGTTCCTGGTCCCGGCCCAACTGGCCTCGGGCGGGATCAGCGGCATCTCGCAGCTGGTCAACCATTACACCGGCTGGCCGATCGGCCTGATGGTCTTCCTCGGCAACCTGCCGCTCTTCCTGCTCGGCTGGCGGATGCTCGGCGGACGACGGTTCGCCCTGCGGACGTTGGTGGCGGTTGCGGCCTACTCGTTTTTCGCGGACGCCCTGCTCTGGCTGCCATTCTTTCCCAAAGCCGGCATCACCAACGACCTGGTGCTCAATTCGCTCTACGGGGCCGTCGTCAGCGGCATCGGTTACGGGCTGGTCTATCGCGCCCAAGGGACCAGCGGCGGATCGGACATCCTGGCCCGCATCCTCAACCGCTGGCGGGGCGTCTCGATGACCCAGAGCTACCTGATGACCGACGCCGTCGTCATCCTGTCGGCCGGATTCGTCTTTGGCTGGCAGAAGGCGCTCTATGCCATCATCACCCTTTACGTCAGCGGGCTGGTCGTCGATACCACGATGGAGGGGGCAGGAACCGTCCGCACGGCGCTGATCATCAGCGACCAGTCCGAGGCGGTTTCGCGGCGCATCCTGACCGAGATGGAACGCGGCGTGACCATCCTGCAGGGGACCGGCGCCTACACCGGTTCGGATCGGCCCGTGCTTTACTGCGTGGTGACCCGCTCGGAGGTTCAGCAGTTGAAGACCATCGTCCACGAAGCCGATCCCAAGGCTTTCATGGTGGTGGGCGTGGCTCACGAAGCCATCGGGGAAGGCTTCCAGCCGTTCAAAAAATAGACGTTAGTGGATTAGAGGGGGAAATACAGGCGGACAGCCCGTCGGAAAGCCCCATAAACCTGCCGCAAGTCCGACCATTTTCGCTTCATGGTCAGGCGGACAAGGATGGCGGCCACGATCTCCCGGCGGAGTTTTCTGATGACCGGCGAAGCGGACAAGTGGCGAACTTCGTCCATGAAATTCATCCGATCGTACATGCCATCCACCAGGTAAGCCGACGAACGCGTCACCATGGAGACGACGATGTCATGCTCGGCCATGGTAAAGGAGGCCTGGTTCCGGAGCCGGGACAGGATCTGCAGTTCGGCGGATATTTCCGGTAAGAGGTGCTTGGTGCCCATCACCGCCAGGCGTTCCAAGTGAGCCTGTCTCTCATGGTTTTCCAGAGGACACCCGGGAGGCAGGTAAGCGGTCAGTGGCAGTTCCCGATAAAGCCTGCGGAAAATGACTTGGTCGTATTGCATCCATTTCCCGAATCGCTCCTTTGCACGAAAGCGATCCTGTTTGTTGCCCCTATCCAGGTCGTGTTGGCGATAGCGGAAGGTTGGTCCCCCCTCCGGGCGAATCCCTTCAAAATGGCGGACCAGGCGGATGGCGAACTCATAGTCGGAAGAACGCACCAGGCTGGTATCCAACAATCCCAGGGTTTTATAGCAGACGGCGCGGGAAAAAAGTCCGGCGCCGTTAATGTAACCCCCTTCTAGGATAGGGAGGAAAGCGCCGCGAGTCTGTAGGTCCGGAAAAACGAACTCCCGCTCAGGACAGCCTGCCCGGTTTTCGTCCGGATCCGAGGACATGTAGTAGTAAGAGCTGAAACTGAAGGAGTATTCGGGGTGTTTTTCGAGCGTGTCCGTAAACCGTTCCAACGCATCCGGCAGGGCCACGTCGTCGTCGTCGAAGATCCAGATATACTCCCCACTGGCTCGTAAAATTCCTTCATTTGAGGCGGCTGCCCGCCCCCGGTTTTCCGTTTCCAGGTATTCGATCCTGGGAAGATAAGGCTTCAAGACCTCCGGCGTTCGATCGGTCGACCCGTCATTAATTACGATAGTCTGATGTGGTGGGAGCGTTTGGGCAAGGATGCTGTCGAGACATTCGGCCAGGAATTCACACCGGTTGAAAGTGGGGATGATGACGGTTACTTTAGGTGCCATAAACGGGAACCAATGATCATTTTCCCAACATTCCGCCTTACTTGTTGATCTGGATGAGGACTCCCGCTACGAGTGCGAATTGTCCCAGATGGTAAAGGATCATGTTGGACAGGCGGCCGTTCTTGATCGGGTTGACGAACTTGTTCCAGGCCAGCAGGATGTCAGAAAAGTAGAACAGGATGGCTCCCAGGGCGACCAGGCCAGCGGCTGAGCTTTTCCAGTCAGGCGTGTAGAGTGTCAACAATGCCGAGAGCAGCATCAGCGTAATGACCAGTCCGTAGAGGCCGACCGGGAAGACCAGCCGGCGCAGCCCTTTCTGACGCACGCCGCCGATGATGCGGCGCAGGATCCTGGCAGCGCTGAGTGCCAGGATCAGGGTGACGCCCAGCGACCAGATCGGCGAAACATTCGGGAACGGCATGTTCAGGCCGGCGATGTAGGCGACATGGGCAAGCAGGAAGGAAATCAATCCCGGCACGAACCAGCGGTTCGAGAACCGGTAGAAAGATATCATCAGGAATACATCACCGGCCAAGGAGAAGAAGATTCCCAGGCCAAAGCAGAGCACCGGCGCCGATCGAAAACGGCCGACCAGGCCGAGCATCCCGAGCAGGACCAGCATGGCGCCGGGCTTGGCCAGATATTCGATTCTCTTCCAGCCGCGGGCGACGGCGACCCAGTCGATTGCGGCGACCACCCCGAACAGGATCAGCCCCGGGATCATTTCTGCCTCTTGATCTTGTAGCCCAGGCGGCGCAGGGCGTTCTCGTCGTCGCGCCAATCCTTGTCCACCTTGACGCGTAGCTCCAGGAAGACTTTCCGCCCGCCCATCGATTCGATCTCCTTGCGGGCGGCCGTGCCGATCTTGCGCAGCATGGCCCCGCCCTCGCCGATGACGATGCCCTTCTGCGAGTCGCGCTCCACCAGCAGGGTCGCGGCAATGTAGGCGCTGCCGTTCGGGCGCTCGCTGAACTCGTCCAGCCGGACGGCCAGGGCATGCGGAACCTCCTGCTGGAGGAAGACCAGGGCGGCCTCACGGATCAGCTCGACAGCGATCTCCCGCTCGTACAGATCGGTGATCTGGTCCTCGGGGAATTCCGCCTCCCGGACCGGCAGGCGGGCGGCCAGGGCCTCCTGCAGTTCCTTCAGTCCCTGATGCGTGGCGGCCGAGAAGGCGAGCACCGGGACGTCGGGGAGCAGGGCCTGGTACATGCTTTCGACCGTTTCCAGGGCGGCGACCGGCACCCGGTCGATCTTGTTCAGTCCCAGGAACAGGCTGGGCCTGCGGCGCAGCGCCTGGAGCAGACCGGCGGCTCGTCGGTCTTCCTCGTCCGGTTCCGTGCTGGCGTCGGCCAGGAAGAGCACCACGTCCACGCCGTCCAGCGCTTCTTCGGCCTCCTGGTTGAAGAACTCGCCCAGCTTGTGGTGCGGGGTGTGCACCCCGGGCGTGTCGACGAAGACGAGCTGGGCTTCAGGCAGGGTCAGGATGCCCAACTGCCGCCGGCGGGTGGTCTGCGGGCGGGGGGAGACGGCGGCGATCTTCTGTCCGAGCAGGGCGTTGACCAGGGTGGACTTGCCCACGTTGGGCTTGCCGAGGATGGCGATGAAACCGGAGCGGAAATCAGGCATGATTATCCACGAAGGAACACGAAGGTGTACGAAGGATTAAAGACATGGAATGAGTCTATCACATAAAATTTGCTGTTAAAAAGGGTAGGACAAGATATTATCTTGTCCTACTACGGGTGTCATTAGGCGATCACTGCCCCTTCGAGCTTGAGCAGCCATTCCTTCGTCTTCAATCCTTCGGCCATGCCGTATCCGTGCAGCTTGCCGTCGGTGCCGAGGACGCGGTGGCAGGGCAGCACCAGCGGCATCGGGTTGGTGGCCTCGGCCCGGCCGACTGCCCGAGCGGCGCCGGGGTGACCGATCTGCTCGGCGATCTCCTTGTAGGTGCGGGTCTCGCCGCAGGGGATTTCGTAGGTCGCCCTCAGGACGGCCTGCTGGAAGGGCCGCAGGACGCTCCAGTCGATGGCGAATGTGAAATCCCGCCGTTTGCCGGCCAGGAATTCCTTCAGCTGGGTTTCGACTTCCCGGACCCGTTCCGGGGCGAATTCAATCGGCCGCTTGAAGTGCCTGGCGAGAAAGGCCTCGAACTCGGCCCGGGTCGGGGAATCCTCGATCGCCACCAGCCCCTGGTCCGAAACGGCCAGCCAGACCTTCCCGATCGGGGTCCGGCCGGTTTGGCCGATGTAGAGGGTCGATTTATCGCTCATCTTTTCCTCCTAATAATTCGTCACCCGGTCGATCAGGCCGCGCTCCCGCGCCAGCCGGTCGCAGATTCGGAAGACGAAGACGGAAATCACGCCGAACACGATCGAAAGTCCGGCAAGGATGCCCAGCAGTTCCAGGTTGTTGAAACGCGCCAGGGTCGGGAAGGCCTCGGCCACGTTGCCAATGAGCGACCGGCGGACCAGCTCGAGCCAGTAGGTGATCGGGATGGCAAACCCGACCGGCTGCAGCCATTTCGGCAGCACTTCCAGCGGGTAGATGGCCCCGCTGAACAGGAACAGCACCCCGCTGACCCCGTCCGCCAGGAAGCCGGAGTGGCGTACCACCAGCAGGCTGACCGCCCCCAGCAGGAGGCCCAGCATGGCCAGCATGGCCACGCCGACCAACAGCGACACCACAAAGAGCGGCCAGTTGACCTGGCGCAGGTCGAACGGGACGTGCAGGAAGAAGATTCCGGCCAGGATGGTAATGATGACCGAAAGCGAGGAGGTCAGGAAACCCGCCACGCCGCGTCCGAGCAGGTAGGACGGCATGCGGATCGGGGCGATGTACATGTATTTAAGCGTTTTGTAATGCTCGCGGTCGTCGATGACCGCGTAAGCCACTCCATTCATCACACTGAAGACGTAAGTATAGAAGGCATTGCCCAGGTAGATGTACGGGAAAAGCGGATTGGAGAAATCGCCGCCGGTAATGACGCTGTACATGACCACCAGGATGGCGGCCCGGGCGATCGGGCGGATGACCGAGTAGATGGCGAACATGAACGGATCGGTCCAGTTGGAGGCGATCTGCCAGCCCAGCCAGGTGGCGATCTTGAACGAGCGCCAGGATTCGGTCCAGGAGGATTTTGCCGGTGAGAGTTCCATGGCTTACCTGCGCGATTCCGTCAGCCGTCCCTCGCGGATGGCCAGTCGTTCCGTGTAGTCCAGCAGCAGCTTGGCGCCGCCCAGGAAGACGACGCACAGCACTGCCAGGATGAGCAACTCGACGTTCGTGGAGAGGAAGCCCAGCTTGAAGCCAGCCGGGAAAGCCAGTTGGCGCATGGCATCCAGGCCGAGGGTCAGCGGGATGGCCGAGGCGGCGGCTGCCAGCCAGAAGGGCAGCGACTTGATCGGGAAGTACATCCCGGAGACCAGGTTGACCGGCTCCTGGACCATGTCCGAGATGGCCCAGGCCTCCCGCCCGAAGAGCAGGAAGGCTGAGGCGAACATCATCCCCATCCCATACAGCGCCACCATCGACAGGGCGAAGACGGCGAACAGGGCGAAGGGACTGGCAACCACGTAGTGGACGTCGAACAGCCACGAGCCCAGCACGGTGATGACGACCGCCCGCAGCAGGGTGGCGATCAGTCCGCCCAGGGCCATGCCGAGCAGGATCGACATCATCGAGTTGGGCGCCATGATATACAGGGCCAGGTTGCCTTGCTCCTTCTCCCAGTAGAGCTGGCTGGACATGGACCAGAGCACGTTCATCCAAAACGCGGTCATCGCCCCGCCCATCACCACAAAGCCGACGTATTCCGCCGGAGCCTTCAGGGCGCGATAGACCAGCACGTAGGCGATCACCGAACCCATCGGCAGGAGCACGTCGAAGAAAAGCCAGGAGAGCTCACGCTGCTGGCCGATGATACGCGGGTAGGAACGCGCCAGCACCGACTGCCAGAACAGGCGCCAGCCGGTGTATTTGGTGCTGTACGGGCGATGCCCGGCGGCGTCCTTATTCACTTTCACCCGCCTGCTCGACGTCGGCCATCGAGCGTCCGACCAGGTCGACGAAGACGTCCTCCAGGGTCGGCTCGTGCTTGGATAATTTCAGGATCTTGACCTCCGCCTGGGTCAGGGTATTGATCACGCCCGCCAGGGCGGCTTCCTCTTTCAGGATGAAGCTCAGGGTGGCGCTGCCGTCCACTTCGAGGCAGGCGGCCTTCAGCACCCCGGCTTGCCTGGATAGCGCATCGACCGACAGCCCGTTCAGCGGGCTGGTTTCGATCTCGAACAGGGCGTCCTTTTGCAGGCGCTGCTTCAGCGCCGCGGGCGTATCGCAGGCCAGGACGCGTCCATGGTTGATGATCGCCACCCGGTCGCACAGCTCATCCGCTTCGACCATGTAGTGGGTCGTCAGCAACAGGGTCCGGCGCTTGTCCTCGTCGAGCCACTCGCGGATCAGGCCGCGCACCTCTCGCGAGGCGCCCACGTCCAGCCCGAGGGTCGGCTCGTCCAGGAAGAGCACGTCGGGATCGGTCAGGAAGCCGCGCACGATGTTCATCTTCTGGCGCAGTCCGGTGGATAAGTCGGAGGATTTCGTGTGGCGCCGGTCGTAGATCCCGACCCGTTTGAGCAGCTCGTCGATCCGGTCGTAGGCCTCCTTCGACGGCACCCCGTAGAATTGCGAGAACATCCACAGGTTCTCGCGGACCGTCAACAGGCCATACCCGGAGGATTCACCTCCCGAGACCATATTGATCAGCGGCCGGACCCTGACCGCCTCCTTGATCACATCATGCCCGGCAACGCAAGCCTGGCCGGAAGTGGGGGCGAGCAGGGTGGTCAGGATCTTGATCAGGGTGGTCTTGCCGGCGCCGTTCGGACCGAGCAGGCCGAACAACTCGCCGCGCCCTACCTGCAGATTTACGCCCGAAAGGGCGATCAGTTCTTTCCGGATTTTCTTTTCTTTTTTGCTGCCGCGTATCTTGTAAATCCGCCCCAAATCCCTGGTTTCGATCGCAAAAGACGTCATTTTCAGGCTCCAAAAGCCATGTAACCGATTA
>DATJPX010000188.1:0-35675 GCA_035506155.1 Anaerolineales bacterium | reverse complement strand
AGGATTTCCGAGAATCCAAGTCCCTCCAGTTTTTCCTTCAACGCATCCGGACGGAACTTCGTCAGCCAGGGCTCGCCCATCTGCGTTGCGTTCCTTTCCGTGACCGAAACCCGGTTTGGGCGATCGGGGAGGGGATCCTGGTTGGCGTAAGAAAAGACGATCTCGCTGGAAGGGGGCCCGGAAGCGGCGAACTCCAGGATGGAATGAACCGCTCCTTCCGTCAGGTACATCAATACTCCCAGGCACGAGAAGAAAGCCGGTTTGGCAAAGTCGAACGGGCTGCGCTTTAAAACGGTCTCGAGCGGGTCTTTTTCAAAATCCGCCTCGACGAATTCGAGATTGGGCGGGATGGGAATCCCGGCCGCCTCCAGGCTGCTGCGCTTCGTGGCCTGGCTGGCCGGCTGGTCCAGCTCGAAGATCCGCAGGTTCGCGGCCCAGGCGGGTTGGCGATAGGCGAACGTGTCCATACCGGCGCCCAGGATGACATATTGCCGAATGCCGCGTACCGCCGCGGCAGCCAACCGGTCTTCGGCAAAACGGCTCCGGACCAGCAAGCGCGTCCGCAAGGCCCGCAGCCGGGGCGACTGGTAATCCTGAGGACGGTCCAGGATACGGGCGCGGGTGGACCCGTCCAGCATCCGGACGATGACGGGGTCGTCCAGGATCTTGGGCTCCCCGTCGATCAGCTGGTGGGCCGCCCGGAGAACCGACACCCCCTGTGCAGTCTCGCTCGATTTCTTCTCTTCCAAGACGAACCTCCTCGCATCCTTCCCTGGCGCAGGCTCCCTTCGTCCCTGGGCCAGTTAACACTGAGTTTATAGTGACCGTTTATCCTTGGCGGGAAAGAACACATTATACACAGGCAAGGAATGAAAAATGGACACGATAAACCCAATGAAAACGGAAGACCTTCCCCGATACAGCGAAGGCAAAGTCATCTCGAAGGATGGCACGACCATCGGTTACCGCCAGAAAGGCCGCGGCCCGGGGGTCGTAATCCTGCACGGTGGAGGGCGCGCCTCCCAGCACTACCTGTTGTTGGCGGACGAACTGGCCAACTGGTTCACCGTATATATACCGGATCGCCGCGGGCGCGGACTCAGTGGTCCGGTAGGCGAGGACTACAGCATCCACAAGGAAACGGATGATCTCGATGCGCTCCTGCAGGCGACCGGGGCGTGCCGGGTCTTTGGGCACAGCGCCGGCGGGTTCATTGCCCTGGAGACGGCCATCGAGTTGCCGGTCGAAAAGCTGGCCGTCTACGAGCCGCCGGTCTCGATCCGGGGTTCGATCGATTTTTCGTTCCTGCCGCGGATGGAAAAGGCCCTGTCGGACCAGGACGGTGCGGCGGCATTCGTGATCTTCCTCAAGGGGTTGCGCCTGAACTGGATGACCAGGCTGCCCTTCTGGCTGCTCTACCCGATGGCGCGCCAGATGCTGCGTGACGCGGATGGGCAGGAAATGGTCCGGCTCCTCCCCACTGCCATCTGGGAAGCCCGGGAGGTCGAGCGGTTGGATTCGACCGAGGCGCGCTACGCGGCCATCCGGGCGGATACGCTGCTCATGAGCGGCAGCCGCAGCCCCGCCTACCTGCGCGACAGTCTGCCCATTCTCGAGCGGATCATCCCGCATGCCCGCTGGATCGAATACCCCGGCTACGACCACCAGGCTCCGGACCAGAAAGCCCCCAAAGTGATCGCCGCCCGCCTGAAAGAGTTCTATTCCAATTAGGAGAAATCGATCATGCTGAATCGTTCCGATCATCGCAGGGGGGACCGGCCGCCGGTCCTGCAAAAACAGGACGGACCGGCTCTCTCGTTCAAGTCCGTCAACTGGGGGCGCTTGTTTGGATACCTGAAACCCTATCGCGGCCGGATGGGATTGGCCATCCTGGCCCTCCTGCTCTCCAGCGGGTTTGGCCTGGCTTTCCCACTCGTGATCGTGCGCCTGCTCGATTCGGTCACCAAGGCGAAAAGTTTCGCCCCCCTCAACCTGCTGGCCGGGGCGTTGGTGGTCATCTTCCTGCTGCAGGCCGCCTTCAGTTTCTTCCAGACGTACCTGTTGTCCTACATCGGCGAGCATATCGTCTACGACCTGCGCACGTCACTTTATCGCCACCTGCAAAAACTCTCGCTCGATTTCTATGCCCTCCGCCGCGTGGGCGACCTGGTCTCGCGCCTCTCCAGCGACGTCACCCAGATGCGCACCATGCTGACGAGCAACCTGACCATGTTGCTCAGCCAGATCCTGACCCTTATCGGCTCGATCGCCATCCTGCTGACGCTGAACGCCCGCTTTACGCTGTTCATTCTTGCGCTGGTGCCGGTCCTGATCGGCGTCGCCTTCACTTTCGGCCGTCGCATCCAGAAAGGCAGCACCCGCATCCAGGACCAACTGGCCGATTCGACGGTCGTGGCCGAGGAGGGTCTGCAGGGCATCCGGGTGGTCAAGAGCTTCGGACGCGAAGAATATGAGACCCGCCGCTATGACTCCGCCATGGAAAAGACCTTCAAAGCTTCGCTGCAGATGGCGGTCAACAATTCGCTCTTCGGCTCGCTGATGATGTTCCTGGGCTTCAGCTCGATCGGCGCGATCATGTGGTACGGCGGGCACGAGGTGATCGCCGGGCGGCTCAGCCTGGCCATGATCACCGGTTTCCTGATCTACGGCATTTCCATCGCCGGAAGCCTGGCAGGACTGGGAGGATTGTATGCCCAGCTCAGCGCCGCCATCGGCGGGGTGCAGCGGGTCTTCGAGATCCTCGACACGAAGGCCTCGGTGCAGGACGCGCCGGGCGCGCAGGATCTGCCCGCCTGCCAGGGGCGGATCAGCTTCGAGAACGTCTCCTTCAGCTACGACGGCGAGGCCGCCGTCCTGAAAGACGTCTCCCTGGATATCCGGGAGGGGGAGATCCTGGCCCTGGTCGGACCGAGCGGAGCGGGAAAGAGCACGATCTTCAACTTGATCCCGCGTTTCTACGACCCGAGCGGAGGCAGTATCCAGCTCGACGGGGCCGACCTGCGCTCCCTGACCCAGGCGAGCCTGCGGGCCCAACTGGCAATCGTCCCGCAGGAAACGATCCTGTTCGGCGGGACCATCCGTGAGAACATCCTTTACGGGCGGCTGGACGCCAGCGACGAGGAGATGATCGCGGCCGCCCGGGCAGCCAACGCCCACGACTTCATCGTGGCTTTCCCGAAACAATACGAGACGGTGGTAGGCGAGCGCGGTATGAATCTGAGCGGGGGACAACGCCAGCGCATTTCCATCGCACGCGCCATCCTGAAAGACCCGCGCATCCTGCTGCTGGACGAAGCCACCAGCTCGCTGGACAACGAATCCGAGGAACTGGTCCAGGAAGCGTTGAACCGCCTGATGAAAAACCGGACCACGGTGATCATCGCCCACCGCCTGAGCACCATCAAGGTTGCCCATCGGATTGCCGTGCTGGACAGCGGACGGATCGTCGAACTGGGTACGCACGAGGAATTAATGGAGAAGAATGGGTTGTACGCCCGGTTGTATTCGATGCAATTCCGCAACCCGGAAGAGGAGCTGGCTGCCCTTCTGGCGAAAGCCCAGGCCGAGCAACCCGCCGAAGAAAACCCGCCAAAACCACGCGGCGGCTTCCTGGAATTGCTGAGGGGCCCGGGAGACTAGCGCTGCCTACGACAATCGCCGGCCAATGAACACCCAGGGGGATTCAAAACGGCCGCCGGCAGCTTCTCCCCCGGCCGGCCCTTCTCCAAAGCTACAAAAAGTTACCCGGCTTGATTTTTCAATCAAGCCGGGTAACTCCAAAACCTGACACGGACGGATCGTGCACTTTACTTCAGCGGGATGGCTGCCATCCGTGACTGCCAGTTCGGACTGAAGCGATCATTCGAAACGGATTCGTGCTTTTCCCCCGTCAACCTTCCGTCCCCCTGACGTGGATCGCTTCCCTGTTCATTCCGAACCGGGTTCTTTATCTCTTTTCCATCAACTGCATGAAAGCCGTGACCACTGCCGGGTCGAACAAGCTCCCGGAATTGTTTTGGATATGGTCGAGGGCCGCCTGGCGAGGCCAAGCCGACCGGTAGGGTCGCGTGGATGTCAACGCGTCGTAGACGTCCACCACGGCAAACAGCCGGGCCGGGAAGGGTATCTGGCCTTCCCGCATGCCGTCGGGGTAGCCGCTGCCATCCCAGCGCTCATGGTGGTGGTGGGGAATGTCCAGGGCCGGAGCAAGATAATCGATCGGCAGGAGCAACTGGTATGCCAGCAGCGGGTGCCGCCGGATCACTTCCCGTTCGATCTCGTCCAGAGGTCCCGGTTTGTTCAGGATGGTTTCCGAGATTCCCAATTTACCGATGTCGTGGAGCAGGGCGCCGCGCCGATAATGGATCAGCTTCTTTTCCTCGACGCCCATCGAGCGGGCCAGCTGGAGGGTCAAATCCACAACCCGATAAGCGTGAGCGCCGCTCTCACGGCTGCTCAGCTCGAGCGCTTGCGCCCAACTCTCGATGACCGCATCGTACGCCAGGCTCAACTCCGTATTGGTCCGCTGCAGGTTCTGGAAAAGGTAGGCGCTGTCGATGGCAACCGCCGCTTGGCCGGCGATCGTCGCCAGGAAATCCAGCCAATCGTCGTCCGGCTGGACGATTGAACGCGAGTAGATTTCGAGGACCCCGCGGACCTGTCCCTTGGCGATCAGCGGGACGGCGCAGTAATTGGCAAATTTTTCGTGGAGCAGGTTGGCGGGCACCGCCAGATCGGCCAGGTGGCTTTTTAAATCGTCCACGCTGATCGTCCGCCGCTCGAGGGCGGCCTTGCCGGCATAGCCCTGCCCAATCATCAACGGGAGAGGCTGGAATTGTCTCACCTCGAAACCCTGGCTGGAGGCGAACTCCAGCATGCGGGTGTTTTCGTCGAGGACCAGGATGTCAGCCGCCTCCACCCCCAACTGGTTGATCAACTGGCGCAGAATGACCGACAGGGTAACGTTCAGGTCGAAGCTGGCCGTAATGACCGCATCCACGGCATGCAAGGCGGAAAGCCGTCGCAACTGGCTCTGGACCTTTTCGGCTGTTCGCACCCTGTCCGTGACGTCCCGCACGACGGCGATCACCCGGTGCTCGTCCGAAGGAACCAGGCGCGCCTCGAACCAGCGGTCCCCATCCGGTACCTGCAATTGGTATTCGAGCGGGACCACCTTCCCGGTCCGGAAGGCTTCCTGAAGGGCGTAATCGAAGCGGGTGCCGACCTCGGTGGGGAGGATCTCCTTCATGGAATGGCCCAGGAACTGTTCCGGCGCCAGGTATAGCGAAGACATCTTGCCAGCCCGGTAATCCAGAATCTGGCCCTGTCGGTTCATTGAAAAGAGAATATCCGGAAAAGCGCGAAAAATCGCATCCAATTGCAGGGATGCGTCCGACTTTGCCAGATAACCAGAATCCAACCAGTTCACGAGTGGGTATTCTCCAACTTTCAGATCAGGGTCATGCTCCCAAATATGAATTCAGCGGCGCGGACGCGGGGCACGATGATTCCCCTTAATCATCGCGCCCCCTCCCGCCGCGCCATCCGGTATCGCCGTTCAAAATCCTAAAAGTTCTGCGGGTTGAACGGGTTGATTTACAGGTAAGTCCAAATTCTCATTAAAAGTTCGGACGAGTTGGCTGGCAAGCTCGGCCAACGAATCGGCTCGAATTGACAGGATGAGACTGCGCTCTTCGCTGGTGAATAAAAAGCTCTCGCCCTGATAGCCGCTGTCAAGCGCCAGGCCAGGATCTTCCAACAACAGCCGGCAAAACTTCTCGTTGACAACCGCGGCAGCCATCAACCGGTTGAGTTCCCGGCAGTCGATCGACAGGCCACGGACGACTAGAGATACAGGGGAGTGGATCGTTTCTGTTTGCATTGTTCGTCAACCTTTTCCTTTCTCTCTAAAAGACTTCGCAGTTGTTTTCCTTGCGATACCATCAGCCAGAAAGCGCCGAGTGAAACCAGGATGTCTCCGAGACTGAATGCGACCCGATATGGAAAGCCGTCGGGGAGCAAGAAACGGTCGGAGAGCCAACCCAGACGGGTGTTTTCTGCCAGCAATAAGACATCCTTCCCAAATCCAAACCGGCTGCCCAAGGGGTACGTCTGCAAAATCGATTGCGAGACCAGGTGACCGGCTGTCTGAGGGCTGATCGGCATGAAGCCGCCATTTACTGCAATGACCAGGAAGTTGAGCCCCAAACCAAGGGCGAGCAACCACATTCCTGAGAGCCGTCGGTTAAGCCAACAAAAAATCAATAAAAATATCTGGGAAACAAGTAGTCCGACGGACACCCACACATCCGGGATAAGCCTTCGAGTGGCCGGCAGGTAAACCGTGAGTAACTGGGGGATGAATGCAATAATGACAAGCCAGACAAAACGCAATGATGGGAATCCCCACGCCTGTTTCCGGATTCGGGCCAGGACCAGGCTGACAGCCATCCCTGCCACCAGGGCCACCAACAAGATCATGGCTTATCTGGGTCCTGTCGGCCCGCCTTCGGGGGCACCCGCGCCAAGGACAAAGAGAACCAGCGCCAATAATGCCAATGCGACTTGAACGTGTTGACGATTGATTTTCTGGGTGAAGAGGAACAGCCGAGCCAAATTGGTCTTCATAAGCCACCTTTCCTGTTTGGTTTTATAAATAAAGATACATTAAGGCAGGCTTCAAAGGAGGCTTCAAAAATGGCATGAAAGATTAAAAAATGCCCCCGCAGGGGCATACTCATTTCCAGGACTATCAGGCAGCCAGCCGCTGGTAAAGCGCTTCCGTTTCTTTCGATGGCGCAATGCCCAACTCGGTGCGCAGGACATCCCGGCAATTTTGATATTGCCAGATGACCCCCAGGCGGTTCCCCAAGTCGGCATGGATCTGCATGACCAGCCGGTGAAAGTCCTCGCGGCATCCATCGATCTTCAAGGCCTCACGGCAGGTAGAAAGCGCCCCATCTTTGTCGCCCGCCTGCGACTGCAAATCCGCCAGGTTTTGCATCGCGGTCATGCAGGCCTGCTCCAGGCGCTCCCGCTCAGGCCAGATCCAGTCTGCATCCAGGTCCTCGAGATAAGGACCATTCCTCAAGATGACAGCCTCGTGCAGGTTGGCGATCTTTTCGCCCGGATCGACCGATGTCTTGGACTTCTTCAGGTGGGCGGTAAAACTTTCAATGTCGTATTCGTAATCCAGGAGGTGATTGAAGCGGTAGTGTTCATCTTCGAAAACAATGACGTCCTGGCCGAGGGCGTGGCGCAGGCGGTACAAGTTGTTTTTAAAGCGCAGTTTCAGCTGTTTGGTATCGAGCTCCGGCCAGAAAATCGCACCCACTTCCTCTTTCGTCACGGGATGGGTGACGTACAGGAAATAAAAGAACAACTCACGGACGGCGGCGGTCTTCCATTGGGCCGAAGTCAGCATCTTCCCGTCGACGCGGACGCGTCCCTTCCCAAAAGCCTGGATGGACAGGTGAGGAGCCTGGATGGGGACAGTGACGAGCAGGCGTCGCAGGTGTTTGCGGAGGGTCGGCAGGCGTCTCTCCGCGGCGGCAATATTGTCCAGCCAGGGAGCCAGAAGATGCCCGACCTCCCCATCCTGACGCATGGTCGACAGCCACTGACGCGCCCGCCGGATCGTCTGGTTGAGCGGGGTGAGATTCGCCTCCGGCAACCTTGCGGACAGGGCCGCCTGGAGGTGAATTCGGGCAGCCGCCGGATCCCCGGTCTTGACTTTGAGCGCTGCCAGCCAGATGCGCGTCCAGGCAACGTCCTCCACGAAATCACCCCGCTGGAAATACTCCAGTGATTTCAGCAGATTCGTTTCGGCCTGCTCGGGAGATTCTTCCATCACACACAGGCAGCCGCGTTCCAGATAATAAGTACCAAATTCGTGATTCGAATTGGACGCCCGGATGAGCGGTTCGGTTTTATCCAGGGCCTGATGAGCCTTCTTAAGATTCCCACACAGGCGGATTAAATGAGCCTGGGCCAGATTAAGATAATTGATCAGGAATTGATAATTGACTTCCTGGGCCGCCTTGAGGGCGTTTTCGTAAGCCTCCCCGGCCGATTCGTACTCGTCAAGATCGGTGTACACATCCCCCAGGCTGGCGAGGAGGAGCGCCTCCTGGACCCGCGAGCCATTCTGCCGGGCCGATTCCAAGCCGGATTCGAACGCCCGCACGGCCTGCTCATATTCGCCTCGGTAATGGTACAGAACGCCTAAATTGTTGTAACCGCTCGCCTGCAGTTGGTAATTGGCCTCGCCGCGCCATTCCAGCAGCGCCTGCTTATACATGCGCAGGGCACCCTCGTAATCTCCGACTGCCCGGTAAGAAGCCCCCAGCTCCACGCGGACCCTGACCAGGCTTTGCTTCTCGCCCAACTGGTCGTAAAGCCGCAGGGCATTCTCCTGATAAGGGATCGCCTCCGGTATACGCCCTTGCAGGCCAAGGTTGACGCCGATGAAGCGTTGCGCCTCTGCCAGGGTGGCCCGCATATCTGCCTTGTCCTCGGCAGCATAGAAGGCCTCCTTTGCGTCCGCCAGGGCGTGGCTGTAATCCCCAAGCAAGCGATAGGCGGCGGCACGCCGGACCAGTGTCATCGCCAGGTTTGAAATGTCTCCCCTTTTTCGGAATTCCCCGATCGACTGATCGAGGACTCCCCTGGCAAGGCGCCCTTCTCCCAACGCACAAAGGAGTGCGCCTTTGTGGGAGAGCAGCAGGGGCCGTTCCTGCAGGAGGAAGGATGGCAGTTCGTCCAGCCAGCCTTGGTAGGTGATCAGGCGCTCGTTCAGGAGCATGTGGATGCCGGCGCGCTCGACGAGGTCGGCCAGCGACTCGGTATCGTTCACCTGCTTGTAGATTGCGTAAGTCTTTTCCCACTCCAGGCGCTGCTCGTGGACGTCCGCCAGGCACAGGATGATCGCCCGGGCCGTTTGCGGATCCTCCTGGCGGATGCGCTCCTGCAAAAATTCCTGGAAGAGGTGGTGATAGCGCAGCCACTTTCCGCCCGCCCCGACCGGCAGGGCAAACAGGTTGTTCTGCCGGACGGTTTTCATCAAATGCTTCCAATTGCCTTTTCCCAGGACGGTCTCGCACAGCTCGGCGTCGAACTCACCCAGCAGGGAGGTCTCCAGAAGGAATTTACGCACTTCGGGGGCCTGCGGGGCGAGCACCTGTTGGTCGAGGTAGGCCGCCAGGTCCACCCCGGTGGCGCGCGCCGCGTAGGTCAAATCGAGAATCCCGTGGGTGCTCTTGGATGTGGAAAGGTGCAGGCCGGTGATCCAGCCCTCCGTCTGGCGGAGCAATTCCTGGACGTTGGTATCGGTCAGGTCGATCCCATAGTTCTTTTCGAAAAGCGCACGGATCTCGTCCTGGCGAAAGGCGAGCTGTTCCAGGTCGAAGCCGCCGACCTGCTGACGGGCCACCATGAGGGTGATATCCGGCAAGCTGGGCAGGCGCCGGGAAGCCAGGACGACATGGCAGTTCTCGCCAGCCAGGTAGACAAACCGGCTGAAGAAGTCGCGAATATACGGGACGACGTCCACATACTGGTAATCGTCGACGACCAGGGCGAAATGCTCGTCGATCTGAGTGTCAATCTCATTCACCAGGATGGACAGCAGCCGTTCAGTGTCCTGCTCGAGGTTTGTCAGGCTGCGCAGGGCGGCTTTCGACTGCTTCCCGAACTTGTGGAATTTTTCGGCAATGGCAGCGACGAAATAGGAGAGGAAGCGCTGCGGATCCTTGTCGAGAGGGTCGAGCGAGAGCCAGCAGACCGGCATCTCGGATTGCCGGGCGAAATCCATCAACAGGGTGGTCTTGCCATAGCCTGCCGGAGCGGCAACGATGATTAGCTTCTTATCGAGCAGGTCGTCAAAAAACTCCAGCAGCCGCGGGCGGTGCAAAATCTCCGGGCGCAGCGTGGGGACGATAATCTTGGTGCGACTGAGTGGGATCCCAATGTCGGCCATAGGTTATACAAATAGATTTTACTCTTTTCCAAGCCGGCGCGCGCGCTCATCAGCGCATAGATTTCTTAAGGTATACTTCTAATGACCACCAATCAAGGACAGGATTCATGAAACAACTCTTGCAGAACATGCGCGACGGTAAAACCACGGTCGTAGAAGTCCCCACGCCGACTGCGCCTCCCGGCATGGCGCTCGTGAAAGTCTCCGCCTCGCTGGTCTCAGCCGGGACCGAGCGGATGCTGGTGGAATTCGGGGAGAAATCCCTGGTTGGCAAGGCCCGCTCGCGGCCCGACCTGGTCCGCCAGGTGCTCGACAAGGCCCGCCGGGAGGGTGTGGTGCCGACCGTCATGGCGACCTTCAACCGCCTCGACCAGCCCATGCCGCTGGGCTATTCATCCGCCGGAACAATCGTCACGCTGGGAGCAGGGTTGCACGGTTTCAAGGCCAGCCAGCGGGTCGCCTGCGCGGGCGGGGGTTTCGCCGTCCACGCGGAATACAACCTCGTGCCCCGCAATCTGCTCACGCCCCTGCCGGATTCGGTCGACTTCGAATCGGCGGCATTCACCACCCTGGGAGCCATCGCCTTGCACGGCTTTCGTCTGGCCGAAACCCAGGTGGGCGAAAGCGTGGCGGTCATCGGCCTGGGCCTGCTGGGCCTGCTGATGGTCCAGCTCGCCGCCGCGGCCGGCTGCCGGGTGATCGGGATCGACATCGACCCCCGGCGGGTGAACCTGGCGAAACGTCTCGGGGCGGAGGCTGTGCTGCGCGGCCGGGCCGAGGACGCCGTCCGGGCGTTTACCGCCAGCCGCGGGGCGGATGCGGTCCTGATCTGCGCCGACACCCCCTCCGCCGACCCGGTGGAACTGGCCGGCGCGCTCGCCCGTGACCGGGCCAGGGTCGTCGCCACGGGCGCCGTCGGTCTGGCGATTCCCCGCAAAGTCTATTACGAGAAGGAACTTTCGCTCGTCAACTCGCGCTCCTACGGACCGGGGCGTTACGATCCCTCCTACGAAGAAAACGGGCACGATTACCCAATCGGCTATGTTCGCTGGACGGAAGGCCGCAATTTCCAGACCATCGTCGAGCTGATGGCTGCCGGCAAGCTGGACGTCCACGCCCTCATCACCCACCGCTTCCCGATCGAGAAGGCCGCCGAAGCCTATAAGGTCATCACCGGCAAGAGCAAGGTGCCGTTCCTTGGCGTCCTGCTGACCTATCCCGCCGGGGCCGCCAGCTCCAGCGTGGTCGTCCTCAAACCGGGAAAGGTCCAATCCGACCAGACGGTCCGGCTGGGCGTCCTGGGGGCCGGCCTGTTTGCAAACGCCACGCTCCTGCCCGCGATCCGGAAGAATCCGGCGGTCGAGCTGATCGGCATCGCCTCCTCGGGCGGACTGCACGCCCGGCACTCCGGGGAGAAGTTCGGCTTTGCCTACGCCAGTTCGGACGACCTGCAAATCCTGAACGATCCGGACATCAACACCGTCGCCATCCTGACCCGCCACGCGGCGCACGCCGAATTGGTCGTCAAGGCTCTGAAGGCCGGGAAACACGTCTTCGTCGAAAAACCGCTGGCGATCGACAACGAGCAGCTCGATAGGATCGTAGGGGCAACTCGCGAGTCGCCCCTACTGACCGTCGGCTTCAACCGCCGCTTCGCGCCGTTGGCTGCCCAGTTGGCCGAATTCCTGGGCGAACGGAGCGAGCCGCTCTACGCCCATTACCGGGTGAACGCCGGGGCGATCCCGCTCGGCCACTGGACCCAGGACCCGGCTCAGGGCGGCGGGCGGATCATCGGCGAGGGCTGCCACTTCATCGACTTCCTGGCCTTCCTGGCTGGCGCGGCGCCCGTCTCGGTCAGCGCGCACAGCCTGCCGGATGGCGGCCGCTATCGAGAGGACAACGTCTCGATGACCTTTACCTTCCCGGATGGCTCGGTAGGCGTGGTGGATTACCTCGCCAACGGCGACAGGTCCTTCCCCAAGGAGCGGGTGGAAGTCTTCTGCGGCGGGCGCGTGGCCGTGCTGGACGATTTCCGCACCCTCGAGACGATTCGGGACGGGCACCGCAGGGTCGTGAAAAAGGCCCAGGACAAGGGCTGGTTCGGCGAGTGGGTAGCGTTTACGACGGCCATCCAGGCAGGCGGCGAGCCGACCATTCCCTACGAGCAGCTGATCGGCGTGACGAAAGCCACCTTCGCGGCGGTCGAGTCCCTGCGCAGCGGCGGCGAGAAGATCGAGGTGTAGTCGTGTCGAACGTCGAGAAGTATTACGACGAGAATGCCCGGATGGAGTGGGACCGTCTCGGAGTCCGTCACCACGCCGAGTACGAAGTGACGCTGCGCGCCCTGACGGAATTCCTGCCTCCCGCCCCCGCCCGGCTGATCGACATCGGCGGCGGACCGGGCCGCTACGCCATCGCCCTGGCGGAGCGCGGCTACCGGGTCACGCTGGTCGACCTGTCCAATGGCAACCTGGACCTGGCGAGGCAGAAGGCCGCCGAGGCGGGCGTCGAGCTGGAAGGCTTCGTCCACGCCAACGCCCTGGACCTGGCAGCCTTCCCGGAGGCGGGCTTCGCGGCGGCCTTGCTGATGGGTCCGCTCTACCACCTCCACAGGCTGGAGGAGCGCCGGGCTGCCCTGGAACAGGCCCGCCGCCTGCTCGAGCCGGGTGGACCGGTCTTCGCGACCTTCATCACCCGTTTCGCCTCCTTCCGCGATGCAGCCACCAACGGCTACACCTACGTCGAAGACAACCCGGCCTATTCCGAAAAGCTGCTCGCCACCGGAATCCACGACAGCGGCGAGGGTTTCGCAGACGCCTACTTCGCCCACCCCGACGAGGTCATCCCGCTCGGCGAAAGCGCCGGTTTCACCACCCTGCGCCTGATGGGCTGCGAGGGCATCCTGGCCGAACGGGAGGACTACGTCAACTCCCTGACCGGTCCCGCCCGCCAGCTCTGGCTGGACTTCAACTATCGCTTCGCCCAGGAACCCTCGCTGCTGGGTGCCTCAGATCATTTGTTGTACGTCGGGCGGAAAGCCGCATAATGCCAATCGTCGTTGGTCCCCTGTTGGATCAATCCGCTGTGTGTATGCCGATCCTGCGCCTCCTGCCGGGCTGGTTCGGGCTGGAGACTGCCTTGCTGCAGTACGAGAAGGACATCGATGGCCTGCCCACCTTCCTTGCAAAAGATGGCGGGGCGGTGCTGGGCTTCCTCAGCCTGAAACAGCACAATCCGTACTCGGCGGAGGTCCTTGTGATGGGCGTACGGCCCGAGGTGCAGCGCGGCGGGCTGGGACGGGTCTTGGTGCAGGCCACCGAGGCCTACGCCCGCGGCCTGGGGGTCGAATACCTGCAGGTCAAGACGCTCGGGCCATCGAATCCGGATCCCGGCTACGCCAAAACCCGCTTATTCTACGAAGCCATGGGCTTTCGCCCGCTGGAAGAGTTCAAGCAAATTTGGGACGCGAACAATCCCTGTTTGGTGATGGTCAAATGGATCCTGTAGGGCAGTAACGATGCGAAAAACTTACTGCACCATCTGTCTCGTTTTGCTGCTCGAACTGCACAAGTTCGTCGATCATCGCCCGCTGCTGAATGGGGTGCGGTCATATGGGCCGTCACTTCGGCTGATAGATATAATTGATTTTCCGATCATCGAGTATCATTCAGGTCGGGTAGACTTGTTGTAACTTGGCCATCCGGCGAGTCTGTCGGACCTTCCCACTTTTACAGCGTTTTCAGATATGCTCTAAAATAGGAGCTCCCATGTGCTATCAGAAGGCCGTACAACAGATGGCGATTGGATTGGTTTTACTGTCCTTGGTCGCGTGCGGCGTGCCCGTAACCCATCAACCATCATCGACCCCGATTCCGCTTACAGCAACCTCGCCGGACAGTCCATTTATATCCATTACGCCATCAGCGCAACAGGCTTGCGCGGGGGCAGAAAACGCAGTACCGGTAGGCGGGGCTCTTATACTGCCAACCCTGGTGTTGAAGAAGGACACGGGGCAGAAAACCGATTGGCAGGCAGCTCCGTCCGAGATCACAGATCCTGATGCGATCGCAGCAGACGCGGCTTCTGTGAAGTCCCTTACCTGCATCCAACAAGATGTGGAAGCGGAATCGGGATTTGCTTACTCCAATGGCTCCCCCGCCTACGATACGGTATGGAACGTGTGGTTCATCAACTGGCCGAAAGGTGAAGTGGTCGGCAAGATATCTTTGGTTGGATTTGCACCGGCAACAAAGCCTGCGGAAGGGGCCGGACTTGGAGAGCCGCCGGTGGACGATTTGGTGAGCTTCTTTCATTGGGTAAAAACCTCGCCGGCGATTTTCGAGGGTGGCATCGTTTCACAACAACACAATAAAGTCGTTTTCTCCCTAGAAACGCATTTGCTGGCTGTAATTGACGATAATGGATTGGTCACTGTCTGGGATCTTGCGGCGGATACGTCATTGGTGAGTTTCGCTACGAATCGGCCAGAAAGGAACCTGGCACTCTCGCCAGATGGAACGGAAATTGCTGTCGAAGAAGATACGGATAGTAATACAACGACGGTATTTGATACGAAGAGCGGAAAATTGCTCTATACGCTTGGCGCCGGGACCCCGGTCTTTTCTCCCGACGGGAAATACTTGGTCGTGGCCGACCCAAGAGAGAACTACACAACCCTTGCCTATGAAATATGGATGGCCGATTCAGGAACAGGCAAAATCGTAAATAAAATCGAACACATGGATGATAAACCTATATCCATGATGGCATTCTCAGCGAATGGCCTATGGTTGGCTTCAGCCAGCGATATCGACAGCAAAGTGACCGTATGGGATTTGAAAAGTAAAAGTCCGGTTGGTACTTACGATCATCCGGGCGGCTGGCCGAGACAGATCGCAATCTCTCCAAATGGCCAGTGGATAGCCACCCTGAGAGACAAACTATACGTGCAGGCTGTAAAAACAGGCGATACTTTGTATTCATCCTCGGATGACTTGGCCCAGTTGGAATTCGTGGCTTTCTCTCCCGATGGGCAGGATCTGGTGTTTTCTGGACGAGGATACAATCAAAACGACTCTGTCTTGTATATGCTCGACTTGAACACCTACCATCCGGTGGAGCTATCGAAACAAGATTTTAGCCCCGTGAACGGCCTGGGATTCAATGTGAACAACGGTAAGCTTTACATTAGCTTGGCAGACGGGGCCATGCTGGCAATTAATTACCCGCCTTAAATCGATCAAGTTCTTTCACCTGAAGAGTACACAAAATAAATGGACTACATCATCCAGCTCCGCCAACTGGTCGGTCACCGCCCGCTGCTGATGGTCGGCGCGGCGACCCTGGTCGTGGACGCCGAAAACCGCCTGCTATTGATGAAACGCTCCGACAGCGGCTGCTGGGGGCCGCCGGGCGGGGTGGTCGAGCCGGGCGAGGTCGTCGAAACGGCCGCCCGCCGCGAGGTCCGGGAGGAGACCGGGCTCGAATTGGGCGGGCTGGCCCTGTTCGGCGTCTTCTCAGGGCCTGAGCTGTTCTACCGCTATCCAAACGGGGATGAAGTATATAATATCACCATCGCCTACCTGACCCGCGACTGGCATGGTCCGGTCCGCCTGAACGAAGAACACACCGAGTGGGGCTGGTTTGCCCGGGCGGAGATCCCGGAGGAGCTCAGCCCGCCGATCCGGCCGGTGATCGGGCAGTTCAGGAAATCGAGCGCGTAGGCAAGGATGCGGCGCATGGCCCTGAAACCCTGGAAGATCCTGGAATCGAAACACATCCACAAGAATGTCCGCCTCGACCGGTGCGAGCTGCCCGACGGGAAGACCATCGAAGGCTTCGTCCTGGAATACCAGGACTGGGTCACCGTGCTGGCGCTGACCCGGGACCGGCAGGTGGTGATGGTCCGCCAGTATCGCCACGGCGCCCGGAAGGTGATCGAGGAATTGCCCGGCGGAGCCATGGACGCGCAGGATGCCTCTCCCCTGGATGCCGCCTGCCGCGAGCTGCTCGAGGAGACCGGCTACGCCAGCGACCGCCTCATCCAGATCGGAAAGGTCTCGCCCAACCCGGCCAACCAGACCAACCTGATCCATTCCTTCCTGGCCTTGGACGCTGAAAAGGTCGGCAGCCAGCACCTGGATGAGACCGAGGAGATCGAAGTCTTGCTCAAACCCCTGGAGGAGGTCATCCGGATGGCAAAAGACGGGGAACTGCTCCAGACGATGCAGGTCAGCACGGTCTTTTTCGCCCTGGCCTACCTCGACCGGATCTGCTGACATGCCTGCCTCGCCTTGGAATGCCCTGAAAGCCTTGAACCAGCTGGGATTCCGGCCTGTGGCGCTCAACGCCCTCTATCGCTTCGGGCTGTTGACCGGCCACTACCGCCGGGTCACCTCCCGGCCGGTGAAGACCGCCGGCGGGGCCCTGAAAGCGATCCTGCCCATGCCCGGCCGGGAGGCGCTTGGCGCGGTCCTGGGGGAGGACGGCCGGGTTGCCCTGCTGGCCGAGGCCGACGAGATCCTGTCCGGGAAAGTCCGCCTGTTCGGCGGCGCACCCGTTCCGCTGCGGCTGACCGTCCCCGGGGAGCTGGCAGACTGGACCGCCTACGAGACCGGCCGGGCGTCCATTCCGTACCTGGAAATTCCCAACCTTCCCGCCAGTGACGTCAAGTTCATCTGGGAGCCGGCCCGCTTCGGCTGGGCTTTCGCCCTCGGGCGGGCTTACCAGCTGAGCGGGGACGATCAATATGCCGAAGGCTTCTGGCAGTATTTCGAGCTCTTTTCGGACTCTAATCCTCCCTGCCGCGGCCCGCACTGGACCTCGGCCCAGGAAGCCGCCCTGCGGCTGATGGCCTTCGTCTGGTCGGCCCAGGTCTTTGCCCCCGCGCCCGCCTCCACCCCCGAACGCCTGGCCCGGCTGGCGGCTTCCGTCGCCGCCCACGCCGCCCGCATCCCGCCGACGCTGCCGTACGCCCGCTCCCAGCAGAACAATCACCTGCTCAGCGAAGCCGCCGGCCTGCTGACGGCCGGGCTGGCCCTGCCCGGCCTCCCCGAGGCGGCCGGCTGGCGCGCCCTTGGCTGGAAGTGGTTCAATCACGGGTTGCAGTCCCAGGTCGACGGGTACGGCGAGTATGCCCAGCACAGCACCAACTACCAGCGCCTGATGCTCGAGCTGGTCCTGTGGACGAACGCCCTGGTGAGGACCCATGACCTGCACTGGTCGCGCCAGGCCACGGAGGCGATCGCCCGGTCGATCCACTGGCTGCTGGCCCTCCAGGACGCCGAAAGCGGGCATGTCCCCAACCTGGGCGCCAACGACGGGGCCTACATCCTCCCGTTGACCGTCTGCCCATTCGCGGATTACCGGCCGGTGCTGCATGCGGCCGCCCGGGCGTTCCTCGACTATGACCTACCGCGCGGTCCCTGGGACGAGCTGTCGCTGTGGTTCGGCATCCCGCTGGACAGCCGCAAATACGTCCAACTGCCGCGTTATCTTGGCGACCAGTTATATGGAAAGGAATCCTGGGCCTACCTGCGGACGGCCCAGTTCACCAACCGGCCTTCCCACGCCGACCAACTCCACATGGACCTGTGGTGGCGCGGCCTGAACGTAACCCGGGATGCCGGGACGTACCTCTACAACGCCGATCCCCCCTGGGACAACCAGCTGACGGCCACGCACGTCCACAACACGGTGACGGTCGATGGCCGCGACCAGATGACCCGCGCCGGGCGGTTCCTCTACCTGGACTGGGTCAACGCATACCGGCACGGCGGCAGTGAAGGCGACCCGGCCATCCTGCAGCAAGTCCGCGGGCGCTACTGGAACCTCCGCCGGGCCTACCGGCATACCCGCCGCGCCGCAGTCTTCGCCGACGACCACTGGCGGATCACCGACGAGGTCCTGCCGCTGCGCTGGCTGGCGACCTCCCTGATCGTCAGGCCATCCACCTATCGATTGCATTGGCTGCTCCCGGATTGGGAGTGGAAGGCCGGGATTCGGGAATCGGCCTTCGAACTTCGCCTGAAATCTCCGCACGGATGGGTGACGCTGACCATCCGGGACGGCTCGCCGATGACGGACGGCGGATCGAGGATCACGCTCGTCCGGGCGGGCGAAACCGTCTACGGCTCCGGCGCTGCCGATCCGATCCGCGGCTGGATCTCCCCCACATATGGGGTCAAGCTTCCGGCCCTGTCCCTGGCCGTCGAAACCCGCTCCACAAATGAAGTACAATTTATCAGCGAGGTCCTCTTCCCATGAGCCATCGAGCCGCCATCATCCTGATCGAAAATGGGCAAATCGCCCTGATCGAGCGCCACCGCCAGGGCCAGCATTATTTTACGTTCCCAGGCGGGCACGTGGAACCTGGCGAGACCCCCGAGCAGGCCGCCGTGCGCGAGACTGAAGAGGAGCTCGGCCTGAAGGTCGGCATCCGGCGGCTCCTGGCGACGATCTGGTGGCATACCAAGCCGCAGTATTACTACCTGGTCGAGAGGCTCGGGGGCGAATTCGGGACCGGCAGCGGCGAGGAGATGAAAGCCCCACTCCCCGAGAAGGGCAGCTATCAGCCAATCTGGAAACCCATCGGGGAGCTGCTCGACCTGCCGGTGCTGCCGCGTTCGATGGCCGAGATCACGGTCAAGGCTCAGTCGGCTGGCTGGCCCGACCCTGCACCCGTTCTCCACGACGACGAATGACATGCACATCCTCCTGATCCACCAGGCATTTGCAGCCTTGGACGAGCCGGGCGGGACGCGCCATCACGAACTGGCGCTCTACTTGGCCGCCCGCGGCCACCGCGTGACCGTGATCGCCAGCCCGGTCAGCTATTTGACCGGTTCCCCCCTCGCCCCTACACCCCTCTCACGCGAAGCTGGAGATGAACTGGATGGCAAGGTGAGGGTGATCCGCGCCTATACTTACCAGGCCCTGCACAAGTCCTTCGTCCACCGGATATTTGCTTTTATCTCGTTCATGGCTTCCTCGTTCTTTGCCGGCCTGAGCGTCCGGAACGTGGACCTGGTCTGGGGCACCTCACCGCCCATCTTCCAGGGCATGACCGCCTGGGTGCTGGCGCGGCTGAAGCGGGTGCCGTTCCTGTTCGAAGTACGCGACCTGTGGCCGTCGTTCGCGATGGCCGTCGGGGTGTTAAAAAACCCTACGCTCATCAAGATGTCCCTCTGGCTGGAAGGCTTCCTGTACCGGCATGCCGACCGGCTGATGGTTAACAGTCCGGGTTACGTGGCGCACGTGAGCCAACGCGGGGCGCGCCGGGTGGAGCTCGTCCCGAACGGCGCCGACCCGGGGATGTTCGAGCCGGCGGATAAGGGTACGGTCTTCCGCCTGGGAAACCGCCTGGTGGACAAATTCGTCCTGCTCTACGCCGGGGCGCACGGCATGTCCAATGACCTGGCGGTGGTCTTGGAAGCGGCCAAGATCCTGCAGGAGGTCACGGTCCCCATCCCAATCCGGATCGTCTTTCTGGGCGACGGCAAGGAAAAACCGGCCCTGCAGAAACAGGCCGCCGAAATGTGCTTGGCCAACGTCCAGTTCCTGCCGCCGGTCCCCAAAGCCGGCATGCCGGCCGCGCTGGCCGGGGCGGACGCCTGTCTGGCCATCCTCAAGCCGATCGACGAGTACAAGACCACCTACCCGAACAAGGTCTTCGATTACATGGCCGCCGGGCGCCCGGTGGTGCTGGCGATCGACGGGGTGATCCGTCAGGTGGTCGAGGCGGCCGGTTGCGGGGTGTTCGCCCGTCCGGGCGACCCGGCCTCCCTGGCCGAGGCCGTTCGCTCGCTGGCCGTCGACAGGGACCGGTCCCGGCAGATGGGCCTGGCCGGACGCAGGTACCTGGAAGAGCATTTCAGTCGCGCCGCCATGGCGGAAAAACTGACCGGGATCCTCGAAGAGATGGTCCAGCCTCGATCCGTCTCCGCGGACCGGCTCCGAAAGGAGTGACGGGATGATCGGGATCAAGCGAGTCTACCTGCCGCCATCCACCGCGGACGGACGGCGGGTCCTGGTGGAAAGGCTCTGGCCGCGCGGCCTGACCAAGGAACGGGCGGCTGTCGACCTCTGGCTCAAGGAGGCCTCGCCCAGCCCGGAGCTGCGCAAGTGGTATGGCCACGACCTGCAAAAATGGGGGGAATTCAAGGAGCGCTATCTGGCCGAGTTGAGGGGCAGGCCGGAAGTCATCAACCGGATTCGGCGCATGGCCGCCGAAGGTCAGCTGACCCTGGTCTATGCCGCCCACGACGAGCTGCACAACAGCGCCATCCTGCTCAAGGAATACCTGGAAGGGTGACGGCGCCCGAAGGGATCTCCCTATGGCAATGACCGAACGCGTCCGCAAGCTGCGCCAGCAATCCATCGAAGCCCGCGAAAGCCTCTCAGCCGAACGGGCTCTCCTGGTCACCGAGTTCTACCGGACAGACCCGGGCGGCTATACTCCGAACATCTCCGTTCCCGTCCAGCGCGCCCGAGCCTTCCAATACCTTATGGAACACAAGTCCGTTTACGTCGGCGAAGGCGAGCTGATCGTCGGCGAGAAGGGACCCGCCCCCAAGGCCGCCCCGACCTACCCGGAGCTGTGCTGTCACAGCCTGGAAGACCTGGACATTTTGGACACTCGCGAAAAGACCTCCTTCGCGGTCGGCCCGGAAGTCCGAAAAGCGTACGAGGAAACCGTGATCCCGTTCTGGCAGGGCCGCTCGCTGCGCGACCGGCTCTTCGCCGAGATGACCGGCAAATGGAAAGCCGCCTACGAGGCCGGGATCTTCACCGAGTTTATGGAGCAGCGCGCTCCCGGCCACACCGTCCTGGACGGCAAGATCTACACCAAGGGGATGCTGGATTTCCAGGAGGATATCCAGCTCAGCCTGAAAAGCCTGGACTTTCTCCACGACCCGCTGGCCTACGACAGGGAGCAGGAATTGCAAGCCATGTCGATCTGCGCGGCCGCCCTGGTCCGTTTTGCGGAGCGGCACGCCGAGGAAGCCAGGCGGCTGGCCCGGGCGGAGACGGATCCGCAGCGCAGGGTCGAGCTGGAGCGCATCGCCGAGGTCTGCACCCGTGTCCCGGCGGGCGCTCCGCAGGATTTTTGGGAAGCCCTGCAGTATTACTGGTTCGTCCACCTGGGTGTGACCTGCGAGCTGAATACCTGGGATTCGTTCTGCCCAGGCCACCTGGACCGGCACCTGGCGCCGTTTTACGACCTCGGGCAGCACAGCCGGGAGTATTACGAAGAGCTGCTCCAGTGCCTGTGGGTCAAATTCAACAACCAGCCTGCCCCTCCGAAGGTCGGTGTGACCGCCGCCGAGAGCGGCACCTATACCGACTTCGCCCAGATCAACACCGGCGGCCTGCTGGCTGACGGCTCGGACGGCGTGAACGATGTCACCTACCTGGTCCTGGACGTGATCGAGGAGATGCGCCTGCTCCAGCCCAGCTCGTCCATCCAGGTCAGCAAGAAGAACCCCGATCAGTTCGTCAAACGGGCAGCCCGGATCATCCGGACCGGCTTCGGCCAGCCGTCGGTCTTCAACGCCGACCTGGTCGTGGAGGAGATGATGCGGGTCGGTAAATCCCTGCCCGATGCCCGTGACGGAGGGACAAGCGGCTGCGTCGAGACGGGCGCCTTCGGCAAGGAAGCCTACATCCTGACCGGCTACTTCAATATCCCGAAGATGCTCGAGCTGGCCCTGCACGACGGCCGCGACCCGCGCACCGGGAAACAGCTCGGGCCTCACACCGGCCAGGCGCAAACGTTTGCGAACTTCGAGGAACTGTATGCGGCCTTCGAAGAACAGATGCGTTATTTCCTGGACGTCAAAGTATGCGGCAATAACGTCATCGAGCGCCTGTACGCCCGCCACATGCCGGCCCCGTTCCTTTCGCTGCTGGTCAACGACTGCATCCGCAAGGGCCGGGACTACCACGATGGCGGCCCGCGCTACGATTCCTCGTACATCCAGGGCGTGGGCATGGGCAGTATCACCGACATGCTCTCGGCGCTCAAGGTGCACGTGTTCGAGCAAAAGGACCTGGCAATGGAAAAGCTGCTCACGCTGCTGGAGGCAGATTTCGCCGGCGACGAGCGCGAGCGCCGGCTCCTGCTCACCCGGACGCCCCGCTACGGCAACGACGAGGCCGCAGCCGACGACCTGCTGGTGCGGGTCTTCGAGTCCTATTTCGACGCCGTCGACGGGCGACCAAACACTCGCGGCGGCAAATATCATATTAATTTGTTGCCGACCACCTGCCACATCTATTTCGGCTCGGTCACCGGCGCCACGCCCGACGGGCGACACGCCGGTCAGCCGCTCTCGGAGGGCGTCTCCCCGGTCCAGGGCGCGGACCGGCATGGCCCGACTGCCGTGCTCAATTCCGTCGCCAAAATGGACCATGTCCGCACCGGCGGCACCCTGCTCAACCAGAAATTCTCGCCGCAGGCCCTGGAAGGCGAGGCCGGGCTGGACAAGCTGGTCCAGCTCATCCGGGGCTACTTCCGCCTGGATGGGCACCACATCCAATTCAACGTGGTGGACGCGGCCACGCTGCGAGCCGCCCAGGAAAAACCCGAGCAGCACCGAGACCTGATCGTGCGGGTGGCGGGCTACTCGGACTACTTCTGCGACCTGAGCCGGGCGCTCCAGGACGAGATCATTACCCGCACCGAGCACCAGGGATTCTAAGGAGCGTGGAATGAAACAGATCGACTCCCGCCTGTGGACCGCCCGGCTGTTGATCGCCACCGTCGTCGCCTGGAACCTGCAGTGTGCGATCGTCTTCCTCCTCAACCCAGGCGTCTTCGCCCCGGGCTTCGAGATGAGCGGCGTTCCGGGGGAGGCAGCCATCCGCGGTTTCGCCGTCCTGTTCGTGATGTGGAACATCCCCTATCTGGTGGCGGTCTGGCAGCCGCGCCGCCAGCGGGTCTCGCTCTGGCAGGCGCTGGCGATGCAGGCAGTCGGGGTGCTCGGCGAGAGTCTGATCCTGTTCTCGATCCCGGCGGAGCACGTCATCCTGCACGCTTCGCTGGTGCGGTTCATCTCCTTTGACGCGGCCGGCGTAATCCTATTGATCGGGGCAATCCTGCTGGCGCGCAAATGACCGCCCGGCTTCTGTCGAGCGGTCGGACGGAACATCGAATCAATATTTTCGCCCTGCCGGTTTAGCAGGGCGGTTTGGTTGACTGGAGTTATGACCGGAGCGGGTCGGCCTAAGCCATGTTCAGGAGGGTCGCGAGCGTCAGCGGCTTCAACTGCCAGTATTTTTCATCCGGAGCAAGGCTGAGATGGAAGCTATGGCCCTTATAACCGGCGATGAGATAAATCTGTCCGTCGCGGCCGGAGAAAATGCTCGAGATGGAGTATTCAGGCCCGAGCCGGGTATGCAGGCGCCAGGTCCGGCCAGCGTCTTCGGAGACATACACCTCCCCGGAGGCCGTGCCGCGAAAGGTCTTCCCGCCAGCCGAGTACTCGGCCGGACCGTTCACGAATCCCTTCAATGGATTGGAGAGGAAAATCAGGCCTGCCGAAAACATTCCCCCTACTTTTAGGAAATCTCTACGGTTCATTCCAGCACCTCCAGGTTCCACGCATGATTTCTGCCGAGCATCCAAAGTACGAATAAAGACGGGAAGGGTCCCTGCTCAAACCAATTGTGCACAATATTACCATAACGGGACAATTATGGTAATATTAAGATAATAATTTATTGGCCCTTCACTTACCGGTAATTGTTGCGCTTCGCCACGCGGGCGTTTGTGTCGAAGCAATCAGGAACAAGGGCGGTATCGCTTTATCACTGATTCCTTTTCGTAGACCCAGATATCGCCGTTCCAGGATATGCCGGCCTGCCATCGGAGCAATGGTATGCCAAAGCAAGTTCGTCTATTTTCCGGCTTTCATCCCCGCAACCGGATTCTTATCCGGGTGTGGGTGAATTTTGGCCGTCCAGGGGGCCGATGATGCAAACCAGCTTGCTTCACCAGAAAAAAACAGCCGCAGATGTCTCGTTACGTTCCGCTGCCGCCGAAGACGAAGAGTTCCTTTACCGCGTCTATGCAAGCACGCGGGCAGACGAGATGGCGCTGACCGATTGGACGGAGGCGCAGAAGGAAGCCTTCCTGCGCATGCAGTCCAACGCCCAGCGGCAGTCCTACCTGGCCCAATATCCCCAGGCGGAGTATTCCGTCATCGCAAAGGACGGGGCCCCCATCGGACGCCTGATCGTCGACCGGACGGGACGCGACCTCCTGTTGATGGACATCGCCCTGCTGCCGGAATATCGGAACGCCGGCATCGGGACGCGTCTGATCGAGGAACTGCTCGATGAAGCCGATCGGACCGCCCGCCCGGTCCGTCTCCATGTGGAGACCTTCAATCCGGCCATGAACCTGTACAAACGGCTGGGCTTTATCGAAACCGGGGAGCTCAGCTTCTATCACGAGATGACCCGCCAGCCGCAGGCCGGGGAGGAGAAATAGCATGCCGGATAAATTGCACAAGGAATCATTCGCACCCTTCGTGAACACCACTTTCCAGGCCTGCCTCCCGGGAACGGAGCCGGTCATCCTGACACTGACGGACGTAACCGAGCACCTTCGCACCTCCCGGCAGGAGGCTTTCTCGGTCTTCTTCCGCGGTCCGGCGGACCGGTTCATGCCGCAGGGAACGGTGCTCCTGAAACATGCGCAAATGGGTGAGCTCGAGCTATTTATCGTTCCCATAGGAAAGAAGGAGGACGGTTTTGAATATGAAGCCGTCTTCAATTATCTAATTCCATCATCCGGCCAGCCGGAAAACGTTCCGGCCAGCGAAGTCAAAGGAGGATCCAGAGCATGAGCAATCCATATGTCGGCGAGATCCGCATCTTCGGTGGGAACTTCGCCCCGCAGGGTTGGGCATTTTGCAACGGCGCACAGGTGCCTATTTCCGAAAACGAGACTTTATTCAACCTGATCGGTACGACCTACGGCGGCGACGGACAGTCGGCCTTCAACCTGCCCGATCTGCAAGGCCGCGTCCCCATCCACATGGGGGCGAACAGCGGAGGAAACTTCGTCATTGCCCAGAAAGCCGGCGAGGAGCAGGTCACACTGACCACGAACCAGATCCCGGTGCACAATCACCCTCCGCAGGCCAATACCAGTGGCAGCGGGACCAGCCCTGCCAACAGCCTGTGGGCGGGGGACCCCGATTTGGCGCAGTTCGCCCCTCCGGCCTCCATTAACGGGCAAATGAATGCCCTGACCGCCCTATCCAGCGGCGGAAGCCAGCCACACGACAATATGATCCCGTTCCTGGCGATCAGCTTCATCATCTCGCTGTTTGGGATCTTCCCAACGAGAAGTTAGGCGGAGTCAGAAGGAGTACCACCCATGTCAGAACCCTTTTTAGGCGAGCTCAGGATCTTCTCATTCGATTTCCCGCCCAAGGGCTGGGCGTTGTGCAACGGGCAGCTCATGGCGATCAACCAAAACCAGGCGCTCTTCTCTCTGCTCGGCACCATCTATGGCGGTGACGGCCGGCTTAATTTCGCGCTCCCCAATCTCCAGGGCCGGGTGCCCTTCCACATCGGCGACGGCCATGTCCAGGGCGAGCAAGGCGGAGAAGTGGCGCACAGCCTGAACATCTCGGAGATGCCCACGCACTATCACGTGACAGGAGCCAGCTCCGCCGCCGCCGGCACCGGCAACCCGGTGGGCAACTTTTGGGCCGACGGGGGCAAGAATATCTACAACTCCAGCACGAACGCAACGATGGCTCCCCAAGCCGTCTCAAGCGTGGGCGGCAGCCAGTCGCACGACAACATGTCGCCCTACCTGGTGCTCAACTTCTGCATCGCCCTGCAGGGGATCTTCCCCTCGCGCAACTAACGGAGGCAGCCATGTCGAATCCATTCGTAGCAGAGATCCGCATCTTCGGTTTCAACTTTGCGCCCACCGGCTGGGCCCAATGCAACGGCCAGATCCTGCCGATCAGCCAGAACACGGCCCTCTTCTCCTTGCTGGGAACGACCTATGGCGGAGACGGGAAATCCAATTTCGGCCTGCCCAATTTCCAGGGCAGCGCCCCCCTGGGCTCCGGACAGGGCGCCGGTCTATCCATCCGGGACCTGGGCGAAACCGGGGGGGAAGATGCCGTGACCCTGCTCACGACCGAGATGCCCATCCACACACATCAGGTGAATGCTTTCAGCGGCGCCGGGACTTCCCACGATCCGACCGGCAACGTCTGGGCTTCCGCACAGGTGTTGAGACAGGGCCAGAATTTGTACGGCACGGCCGGCGGGGCGACCATGAGCCCGCAGGCCCTTTCGCCCAACGGAGGCAATTTACCGCACAACAACCTGATGCCCTATCTCGTCCTTAATTTTTGCATCGCCATGCAGGGGGTCTTCCCGCCACGTAGTTAATCACGAAGGACAAGCCATCCGAGGACGGCGATTTCCTCGCCGCCCTCGGGCAGGGAGAATGGATCGCCCAAGGATTTCCAGCCATCGTGAAATGGATTTTTCGCAAGACGACGATTGATTTTTTACCCGGACTTTGGAGGAGAGAGCCATGTTAGGGAATAGTCTGATCGTTTTTCTTTCGCACAGCAGCCGGCGCCTGCGAGTCGAAGGGCTGCCGCGCCTGATTTCGATCTTCATGATGGCAAGTTTGATCGCCGGGCTGGCCTGGACGGTTTCACCCGTGCTGCCCGCTTACGCCGCGGTCACCGTCACCGTCGATCGGACCGACGATCCCGTCGTGACGACTGCCGGGAGCGGGGCGGCCGCCTGTACCGCCGCAGCCAACGATTGCAGCCTGCGCGGGGCCACCCTGGTCGCCAATGCCAATCCCGGCAGCACGATCGACATCCCCGCTGGGACCTACGTGCTGACCATCGACGGCCACACGGAGGCCGGGAATTGCGGCGATGCGACCATCGGCGACCTGGACATTGCCGGGAACAACACCACCATGACCGGAGCAGGCGCGGCCACCACGATCATCGAGCAAACCATGCCCCACGACCGGGTGATTTGCGTGGACCAGTTCCTGGACGGGAATTTCAATTTCAGCATCTCGGGCGTGACCATCACGGGCGGACGCGAGACCTTCGGCGTCGGCGGCGGCGGGATGATCTCCGGCGCCCCTGGTGACATGACCACCGTCACCAACGTTATCTTTTCGAACAACCAGACATCCGGCGGCGGCAGCCCGGTGGGCGGGGGTCTCGGCAACGGCGCCGGCGGCCTGACCATCTCCGGCAGCACCTTCGGCGGCTCGCTCGCCCCGTGCGCTTCGCAAACGAACATCAATTGCGCCAACCAGTCGACCGGCAGCGGCGGCGGGGTGTACTACTCGAACAATAACATCGCCGACGCCAAAACCCTGTCGGTCACCACATCCACGTTCGAGAACAACGTTTCCACCAGCGGCAACGGCGGCGGTCTGATCACCACCCAGACCAGCACGGCTTACAGCGTCACCAACAGCACGTTCAAGAACAATACCGCAGGCAGCGCCGCCGGCGGCGGCGGCGGGATCTACAACGAGTCGGGCACGCTCAACGCCAACACCAACACCTTTACCGGCAACCAGGCCACCGGCGTGAGCGCCAGCGGCAATGCATTCGGTTCACCGGATGGAGGCGGAGCGAACATTACCGCCAACTTCAACCGGATCGTGAATAACAGCGGTTCGTCGACCGACGTACACGCCGGCAGCGGCTCGACCAATTCGATCACGAACAACTGGTGGGGCTGCGACGGCGGCCCGGGAGCGACCGGCTGCGACAACGTCGGCGGAAGCGGCACCAACAACTTCAATCCCTGGATCGTCCTCAAGACGACCGCCAGCCCGAGCACGGTCAATTACGGCGACGCCACCACCCTGACGGCCAGTTTCCTGCAAAATTCAAGCGGCAGCACTCTGACAAGCGGACAGATCGCTGTGCTGATCAGCCTGCCGGTCACCTGGACCAACGCGGCCCACGGCACCCTCTCCAACCAGCAGACCTCGATTCAATCCAATGGAACGGCGACCGCCACCTTCACGGCCGGGAGCACGAGCGCCGACTGCGGGACCGTCGGCAAGGGCGAAGCCGAGGTCGACAACGTCCAGTCAAACGATACCACCGCCACGGCGAGCGTCACGATCGACTGTCCCGACCTGCAAGTCTCCAAGACCAACAACGTCAGCGGCTCGACCACCTTCCCGACCGCATGGACCTGGACCCTGACCGGCAGCAATGCCGGTCCAGGTCAAGCCCGGTACTCGAACGGTCAGACCATCCTGACCGACAACCTGCCGAACTCCGGCCTGACCTACGGCGTGGTGAATGTGAACCTGGTCAGCGGCGCCGCTGGGACGATCGATTGCAGCATCAATATCACCGACGACCTGACCTGCGCCGCCAACGGTGCGGTGACGATCAATTCGGGCGGCTCCTTCACAGCCAGCTTTAGCAACACGCCCAGCGCGGCCGGCCAATTCGTCAATCCGCGCACCAGCAGTACGTGCGCGATCGATCCGAACAACAACATCCCGGAGACCAGCGACAGCAATAACACCTGCGCCAACACGGTTACGGTCAATCAACCCCCGTCGATCACCAGCGCCAACAGCACCACTTTCACGGTCGGCAGCGCCGGCACCTTTACGGTGACGACGACCGCGGCTTACCCGGTCACTACGACCATCAGTGAAACCGGCGGCCTGCCCGGCGGCGTGACCTTCACGGATAACCATGACGGGACGGCCACCCTGGCCGGTACTCCGGCCGCCCTCGCCGGTGGGCAATATCACTTTACCATCAAAGCCAGCAACGGCATCCCGTCGGATGCGACCCAATCCTTCACCCTGACGGTCGACCAAGCGCCGGCCATTACCAGCGCAAACCACACAACCTTCACAGTCGGCTCGGCCGGCACATTCAACGTGACCACGACCGGCTTCCCAACCGGCGCATCCATGGCTTTGAGCGAGACCGGCAGCCTGCCGTCCGGCGTGGCCTTCACCGATAACGGGGACGGTTCGGCGACCCTGGCCGGTACACCCGGCGCCGGTACAGGCGGGAGCTATTCGATTTCCATCAAGGCCAGCAACGGGATCGGTTCGGACGCCGTCCAATCCTTCACCCTCACGGTCGACCAGGCGCCAGCCATCACCAGCGCCAATACGATCACGTTCACCGAAACACTGGCCGGGACCTTTACCGTGACGACCACCGGCTACCCGATCAATCCTGGCATGACCATCGGCGAGACCGGCAGCCTGCCATCCGGCGTGACCTTCACCGACAACGGGGACGGCACGGCGACCCTGGCCGGTACGCCGGCCTTCGGAACGCACGGGAGCTACCCGCTCACCATCAGCGCCAGCAACGGAGTCTCCCCCGCGGCCTCGCAAAGCTTTACCCTGGTAGTCAAGGCCAACCTGGCGATCACCAGCGCGGACCACACCACCTTTACGGTCGGCAGCGCCGGAACTTTCACCGTGACCACGACCGGCACGCCGATTCCCAGCCTGATCGAGACCAACACCCTGCCCAGCGGCGTGACCTTCACCGACAACGGGGATGGCACCGGAACCCTGGCAGGCACGCCAGGCGTTGGCACAACCGGCATCTATAACATCACATTCACCGCCCATAACGGGGTCGTGACAGACGTCATCCAGAACTTCACCCTGACGGTCACGCAGGCACCCGCCATCACCAGCGCGGACCATGCGACATTCTCCGCCGGCAGCCTGGGGCTCTTTACAGTAACGACCACTGGGTTCCCATCCGGCGCTTCCATGGCGATCGGCGAGTCGGGCGCCCTGCCATCCGGCGTCAGCTTTACTGACAACGGGGACGGCACGGCGGCACTGGCCGGCACCCCCGGCGCGGGGACCGGCGGCGTATACATTCTCACCATCACCGCCAGCAACGGAGTCTCGCCGGACGCCAGCCAGAACTTCACCCTGACGGTGAACGAGGCGCCCGCCATCACGAGCGTGAACCACGTCACCTTTACGGCCAGCAGCGCCGGGACCTTCACCGTCACCACCCATGGCTACCCGGTCGTGACCATCTCCCGGACCGGCAGCCTGCCATCCGGCGTGACCTTCACCGACAACGGGGACGGCACGGCGACCCTGGCCGGCGTACCCGCTTTCGGGACGGGCGGCACGTACCCCCTGACCTTAACCGCACACAACAGCTCCGGCCCGGACGCAACCCAGAGCTTCACCCTGACGGTCGACCAGGCGCCGGCCATCACCAGCGCCGGCTCGACAGGCTTCTCCGTCGGCAGCCTGGGGACCTTTGCCGTGACGACGACCGGTTTCCCGGGCGGCGCATCCATGACCATCGGTGAGTCGGGTGCCCTGCCATCCGGCGTGACCTTCACCGATAACGGCGACGGCACGGCAACCCTGGCCGGCACCCCCGGCCCCGGAACAGGCGGCGCGTATAACTTGACCATCACGGCCAGCAACGGCGTCAGCCCGGACGCCAGCCAGAGCTTCACCCTGAATGTCAACCAGGACCTGGCAATCACCAGCGCCGACAATACCACTTTCACCGTCGGCAGCGCCGGAATCTTCAGCGTGACCGTGAGTGGATTCCCGACCGCGGCGATCTCCGAGACCGGTTCCCTGCCGGGCGGGGTCACCTTGACCGACAACGGCGATAACACCGCCACCCTGGCGGGCACGCCGTCAGCCGGGACGGGCGGGACGTATTCCCTGACGATCAAGGCCCACAACGGCGTCAGCACAGACGTAACCCAGAACTTCACCCTGACGGTCGACGAGGCGCCCGGGATCACCAGCGCCGGCAGCGCCCTGTTCCTGATCGGCCAGGCTAACTCATTCACCGTGACCTCGGTCGGCTTCCCGCTCAACACCCTGTCCGAATCCGGCTCCCTGCCAGGAGGCCTGACCTTTACCGACAACGGCAACAACACCGCCAGCCTTTCCGGCACGCCCAATTCGGGGACGAGCGGACTCTACAATCTCGTCTTTACCGCCCACAACACGCTCGGGCCGGATGCCACCCAGAACTTCACCCTGACTGTGGAAAATGTCCCCTCGGTCACCAACATCAACAGCGTGGCGGACACCGGCGACGGCCAGGTCCTTGAAAACGAGCACACCAACGTTGCCATCACCCAGCTGCTGGTCGTTTTCGGGAATGACATGAATGCCTCGGACGCCCAGAACACGGCCAATTACTCGTTGATCCAGGATGGGGTGATCTCGATCCCGATCAATTCCTCCGTTTATTCGAGCGGATCGCAGACTGCGACCCTCTCCGTCAACGGCGGCGTGGCCCTGCCGAACGGCAGCTATGCCCTGACCGTCAAATCCTCGATCCATGACACGAACGGGGTCGCCCTCCTCGCAAACTTCGTCCGCAATTTTGTAATCGATACGACCGCCCCGATCGTCCTCTCCAATGGCGTGAACGGGCAACCCGGCGGCGTCAGCGTCATCGACAACAACACCTATACGACTCATTTCACCAGTCTCGCCGTGACCTTCGACAAGGACGTCCAGAATCCGAGCGGCGACAGCGCCACCGACGATGTGACCAATCCCGCCAACTACCTGCTTGTCAGTCCCGGGACGAACGGGAGTTTCGATACGGTTTCCTGTTCGGCCGGAGTGGCAGGCGACGACATCCAGGTCCCGACCGGACCGGTGACGTACGACAACCACGGCGGCGCGGGTCCCTTCACGGCGACGGTAGTGGTGAATAATGGGACGCCCCTTCCCAGGAACCTCTACCGCCTGTTCGTCTGCGGCACGACCTCCATCCTCGACCTGGCCGGAAATCCCCTCAACGGCGGAACGGATACGTCCGTTACCTTCCGCATCACCGACCCGGCCCCGGGTCCCACACCGGTGGGAGGAGTCGGCGGCTTGATCCCGGTCACCGGCTTCGCCCCCGACCGGGTGACCGTGCTCCCGCCGCAGACGGTTTCCTATGCCGACCTCGGCAACCTGTGGCTGGAGATCCCTCGCCTGGGCGTCAAGATGTCCATCGTCGGCGTGCCGCAGGCCTCGGACGGGACCTGGGACGTCTCCTGGCTGGGACAGAACGCCGGCTGGCTGAACGGCTCGGCCTATCCCACCTGGTCGGGCAACTCGGTCCTGACCGGGCACGTCTGGAACGCCGACAATACGGCCGGTCCGTTCCGCTACCTCAATACGCTCTGGTGGGGAGACAAGGTGATCGTGCATGCCGGCGGCGCACAATACATCTACGAAGTGCGCAGTGTGATGCAGGTGGGGCCGGGCAACACGGCCGCCATGCTGAAACACGAAGACCGGCCCTGGCTCACCCTGGTCACCTGCCTCGGATTCGACCAGGCCAGCAGCACGTACAAGTACCGCGTGCTTGTCCGGGCGGTGCTGGTGGACGTGAAATAAAATTTGCCGCCCATCTAGAAAATTAAACGAACAGCCCGGCGAGAACTCGCCGGGCTGTTCGTTTGTCGATGGAGCGGCTAGCCCATCTTGCCAGTCAGATACGACTCCGTCAGCTCCTTGGCAGGACGGGTAAAAAGCTGGGTGGTCGGGCCGAACTCGACCAGTTCGCCCAGCCAGAACAGGCCGGTGAAATCCGAGACGCGCCCGGCCTGCTGCATGTTGTGGGTCACGATGACGATGGTGTACTGCTTCTTCAACTCGGCGACCAAGTCTTCGATCCGGCCGGTGGCGATCGGGTCGAGGGCCGAGGTGGACTCGTCGAACAGGATGACTTCCGGCTTGACCGCCAGGACGCGGGCGATGCAGATACGCTGCTGCTGGCCCAGCGAAAAGCCCAGGGCATTGGCTTTCAGGTCGTCCCCAACGTCCTCCCAGACGGCCGCATCCTTCAGGCTTTGTTCGACCACTTCATCGAGCTGGGATTTGCTTTTGACCATCCCGAGCACACGCGGACCGAAGGCGACGTTCTCGTAAACCGACTGCGGGAACGGATTGGGCTTTTGGAAGACCATCCCCACCCGCTGGCGCAACCCGGCTACGTTGTAATCGGGCGCGTAGATATTCTTATCTTCCAGGAGGATCTGGCCTTCGACGCGCGTCCCCGGGATGGTGTCGTTCATCCGGTTCAGACAGCGCAGGAAGGTGGATTTGCCACAGCCCGAAGGTCCGATCAGCGCCGTGACCTGGCGCGGCAGGATGTGGATGTTGATCTTGGACAGGGCCAGCTTGGGGCCGTAGTAAAAATCCAGGTCGCGCACGTCGATGATCGGGGATTCGTTCACGGGCGTAATTTTACCCGATAATTAGAGTTCCCTTCCACGCTCCTCCCCGGGTCCCCCCTTATCGACTATAATTCGGGCCGATGAGACTCAACCGCTTCATCCTCGTGCTCCTTCTCGCCCTTCTTGCAGCCTGCGGTTCTTCAACTACTCATTCATCCTCCGGTTCACAAACAACCGCCTACATCCAGAACAAAGGATCCGATACCATCGTCAACCTGGCGCTGGCCTGGGCGGAAAAATACCAATCCGAGCATCCGGACGTCAGCATTTCGGTGACCGGCGGCGGGTCGGGGACCGGCATCGCCGCCCTGCTCAACAAGACGGTGGACATCGCCAACGCCTCCCGCCAGATGCAGGCGGAGGAGATCAAGCAGGCCAAGGCGAACGGATTCGACCCGGTCGAGTTCGTCATCGCCCGGGACGCCATCGCCGTGATCGTCAACCCATCCAACCCGGTCAGCCAGCTGACCATGCAGCAGATCTCGGACATCTACTCTGGCAAGATCGACAACTGGTCCCAGGTGGGAGGGGAAAACCGCCCCATCGTCCGCCTGTCCCGCGAGGTCAACTCGGGGACGCACGTCTACTTCCGCGATACGGTCATCCGCCTGGGGGATCCGAAGAACAAGACCCTCTTTGCCACCGACACGCTGCTCCTGCCATCCTCCGAAGGCATCATCAGCGAGATCCGCCAGAATCCCAATGCCATCGGGTACGACGGCCTGGGCTATGTCCCGGCCGACCTGAAAAAGGTTGCGGTGGCCAGGAACGCAGGCGGCCCGTATGTCCTGCCTTCCATCGCCACCGTCAACGACAAAAGCTACCCGATCGCCCGCGACCTATACATGTATACCGCCGGCCAACCGACCGGAGCCATCAAAGCCTATCTCGATTGGATCGTCTCTCCCGAAGCCCAGACCATCGTTGCGAATCTGGGCTTCGTGCCGATTAAGTAGGGACACGGCGACGCCGTGCCCGTATGCTAAATGGTCGCCGAATGAAAAAATCCCTCACCTGGACCGAGACCCTGATCACCGCCGTCATCAAGACCTGCGGATATTCAGCCATCGTCTTCGTCATCCTCATCTTTTTCTTCCTCCTGCGCGAAGGCGTGCCGACCCTGGCCGAGGTGAAGCTGGGCGAGCTTTTCTCCACCCGTTGGTATCCCATCGAAGCCCACTATGGGATTCTGCCTCTCATTACCGGCTCGGTCATCGTCACCGTGGGAGCCATGCTGATCGCCATCCCCTTCGGGATCGGGACGGCTGTCTTCCTGTCAGAGATCGCCCCACGCTGGCTGCGGGAAATCCTCAAGCCGCTGGTCGAGCTGCTCGGCGGGCTGCCGTCCGTAGTGCTGGGCTTCCTGGGCATCCTGGTCCTGACCCCTTACCTGCGCATCCTGTTGAACCTGCCCACCGGCCTGACCGCCCTGGCGGGCGCTCTGCTCCTGGGCGGGATCGCCGTCCCGACCACCGTCTCGATCGCTGAGGATGCCCTGGACTCCGTGCCGCAGGGCTATCGGGAAGGCGCCCTGGCCCTGGGCGCCACCAAGTGGCAGACCATCTGGCGCGTCACACTCCCGGCCGCCAAGTCCGGTGTGCTGACCGCCCTGATGCTCGGCATCGGCCGGACCATCGGCGAGACAATGGCGGTCATGATGGTCACCGGGAATGCCCCGGTCATGGCGGTCAAGCTTTCCTCAATCGTCTCACCGGTGCGGACCATGACAGCCACGATCGCAGCCGAAATGGGCGAGGTGGCGAACGGGAGCACCTACTATCACGTCCTGTTCTTCATCGGACTGGTGCTCTTCCTGATTTCCCTGGTGGTCAACATCATCGCTTCTTCGGTGGTCTTCAAATCCAAGAAGCGGGCCGAGAGGGTCCTTTCGTAAGGGCGGACCTGCCTGCCCTGCTCCTGCGGACCAAAAACCATGCAAAAACCACATACCTTCGACCGTTTCCTGATCCAGCGCCTGGGCATCTCCTTCATCAGCCTGGTGGCCGCTCTCACGATGATCCCGATCATCGTGGTCTTCGGCTATATCATCTTCAGAGGCGTCCCGGCCATTTCCTGGCAGTTCCTGGCCGCCATGCCGCGGGACGGCATGCGCGCCGGAGGCATCCTGCCGGCCATCGTCGGGACGTTCTACCTGACCCTCGGCACGGCCGTCTTCTCGGTCCCGATCGGGATCGCTGCAGCCATCTACCTGTCCGAGTACGCCCGCGAGAACTGGATTACCCGCCTGATCCGCATCGCCATCATCAACCTGGCCGGCATCCCCTCGGTCGTCTACGGCCTGTTCGGCCTGGGTCTGTTCGTGCTCTTCCTGAAATTCGGCACCAGCATCCTCTCGGCCTCGCTGACCCTTTCCATCATGACCCTGCCGGTCATCATCAGCGCGGCCGAGGAGGCC
>DATJPX010000187.1:0-8447 GCA_035506155.1 Anaerolineales bacterium | reverse complement strand
GCCCGGTCCGCCGCCTGCTGGCGCTCCCGTATCGGTACCAGCCTGAGGTTGAGCCGAAGATCCACTGGCGACGCTCGTCGCGCCGGATGCGCTTGTCGCGGAACCGGCTGCGGCCATCTCGGCAGCCAGGTCGCTTTCGGTCAGCTTCATGGCGGTGATGCCGGCGAGTTGTTTCGTGCTCATGGTGCCCTTGATCTGGTCGATTACGGCATTGATCTCTTCGGAGGCGGCCGTGTTGCTGCTTGCCAGGGACTGGAGGGTTTCCCAGAGCGGGAGGAGCTGCTTTGCCTGGTCCGCAGTGACGGCCAGGTCGGTCCCTTCGAGCTTGAGCGTGCCGACCAGGAGTTGCCCTTCCGTGGAAAGGCTGGTTGCGCTTGCGGTTGTGCCGCTGGTGCCGGTCGAGCTGTTGCAGGCGGCCAGGGCCAGCAGGGTTGCGATGACGATCGAAGCATAGATTGATTTTTTCATTTCTGTCTCCTGATTTCCATCTTTTCTTCAGGATATCAAACAGGTATTTGGATTTCGTTTAGAACTGATGCGAATTTGATTGCAATATTTCGAAGCGGCAGGTCGAGAAAAAAGGCCATCGGGATTTGGACGATGGCCTTCGTTTTCAGGATGGACTATTTGATTTTCTTCTGGAGCAATTCGATCAGCGCATTTAGGAGGGGCGCCGGGACCCGGTTCGCCATGCCGTTGGATGGAAAGGCTTGGGGGGTGCCGGAAGCGCTGTTCGGCCCTCCGCCGAAGCCCGGATCACTGCCCCCGTTCGACGGGAAGCCGCCCGAAGGCGCCCCCCCGGCTGGAGGCCCGCCGGCGCCGCCCGGACCGCCCTGTGAGCTGTTCCCGCTGTTGGGCAATCCGCCCAGTTGCATCGGGGTGGTCGTGGAGCTGGCGCCGTTGGGCGAAAGGCCCGCCTGGCCCATCAGCGACATCATATCCTGCTGGGTCAGTTTCATGGCGGTGATCTTGTCCATTTGGGCGGCTGTCATCGTGCCCTTGATCTGGTCGACCACGGCATCGATTTCTTCGGAGGCGGCCGTGTTGCTGGTGGAGAGGGACTGGAGGGTCTGCCAGAGCGGCAGCAGTTGTTTGGCCTGGTCGGCTGTGACGGCCTGGTCGGTCCCTTCCAACTTGAACGTGCCGACCAGGAGCTCCACTTCCGAGGACAACGGCGCGGAGCTTTTGCCGGACGCCTGGCTGGCGGTCTTACTGCAGGCCGCCAGTCCAAACAGGAGCAGGCCGAGGCTAAATGCGAGAGTAATTCTTTTCATGGGATGGTTTCTCCTTGTTCGTTGAATGGGGTCGTGCGGACGATTGTCCGCACGGCCCCTGGATACACATGGATTGTTTTGGATTCGCCGCGTTCTTGCTACGGGGCTTATTCGTGGCGCAGGGCGTCGATCGGGTCGAGTTGGGCGGCCTGGTTGGCGGGATAGAAGCCGAAGAAGGCGCCCACGGCTGCCGCCGAACCGAAGGCCAGCAGGATCGAGCTGGGGACGATGACGGTGCGCATGCTGGATGCCAGTCCGAAGACCCAGGCGCCGCCGATGCCGACCGCCGCGCCGATCAAGCCGCCGACCAGGCTCATCAGCAGCGCCTCGGTCAGGAACTGCCAGCGGATATCAGCCGGAGTGGCGCCGATCGACTGACGGACGCCGATCTCACGGGTCCGCTCGGTCACGCTGACCAGCATGATGTTCATGATGCCGATTCCGCCGACGATCAGCGAGACGCCTGCTACCCAGGCCAGCAGCGAGCGGAAAGCCGAGGTGGTCGATTCCTGGGTCTTGATGATGTCCTGCTGGGTGGTGATCGTAAAGGAATTCGAGGCGACCGTCACATTGTGGCGCTTGGCGAGCAGGATCTGGATCTGCAAAATGACGTTATCCATGTTGGCCTTCGGGTCGACTTGGACGAATACCATCCGGATCGTGTCGCCTTTGATCCTGGAAAAAGGCGTCCGGGCGAACTTGTCGAGCATGACCGATATGGGAATATAGGCGCGCGTGTCGTAATCCACTTCGCCGACGGTCCCCTTTGCATCCAGGACGCCGATCACCGTCAGGCGGGTGGTGCTTACCAGGATCGTCTGGCCGACCGGGTCGGTTGTGCCGAACAATTCGGTCGCCAGTTTGGATCCGAGCACGACTACTTTTTTCTTGCTCGAGACGTCCTCGTCGGTGAAGAATCGTCCGCTGGCGACCGTGATCGCCCGGACCGTCTGGAAATCGGGAGATGCACCGGTGATCGAAATACTGTCCAACGAGATGGCTCCGGTCTTGACCGTTTCGGAGGCGTCCTGTTCCACGACGACGCCGGTCACCCCGGAAATGGAGTCGGCGATGGCCGTGGCATCGTCATAGACCAGTTCGGTGCCGCTGCTCGCCCCGGGTCCCATTCGCGTGAAGGCCGAGGAGACGAAGATCAGGTTCGTGCCCAGGCTGGTGATCTGGTCGCTGATCGTGGCTTCCGTCCCGGCGCTGATGGCGATCATGATGATGACCGCCGCGACGCCGATGATGATGCCCAGCATGGTCAGCAGGGACCGGATCTTGTTCTTGCGCATGGCTTCCCATGCAATCCGTAATACTTCAACTGGTCGCATAATTCACTTCTTTCCTGGCAGCCGGGAGAGGCTTCTTGCCGTTATGGACGATGGTGTCGATTTGGCCGTCCTTCAGGTGGATGGTCCGTTCGGTGTGGGCGGCGACGATCGGGTCGTGGGTGACGATGACGATGGTTGCTTTTTGCTGGTGGAGCTTGTCCAGCAGGAGCATGATCTCTTCGCCGGAGCGGCTGTCCAGGTTGCCGGTGGGTTCGTCGGCGATGATCACGACCGGATCGTTGATCAATGCCCGGGCGATCGCCACCCGCTGCTGCTGGCCGCCGGAGAGCTCCTGGGGCTGGTGGTCCATCCGGTCGCCCAGCCCGACCGCCTCGAGCATTTCCCGGCCAAGCTGCTCCCATTTCTCGGGCGGATGTTTGTGGGTGCGGTCGTAAAGGAGCGGCAAGACCACGTTACGCAGGGCGGTCGTGCGGGCCAGCAGGTTATAGGATTGGAAGATGTAACCCAATTTGCGGTTGCGGATGGCGGCCAGCTGGACCTTGTCCAGGCCGCTGACATCCTCGCCGTCCAGGATGTACTTGCCGGAGGTGGGCGTGGCCAGGCAGCCGAGGATATTCATCAGCGTGCTCTTGCCCGATCCGGAAGGCCCCATGATGGCGACGAACTCTCCGGCGTTGATTCGCAGGCTGACGTGGTCCAGGGCGGTCACACTGATCCCGTCCATGCCATAGACTTTCGTCAGGTCGACGGTTTCGATGATCGTACGCGGGCCGGTCATTATTTGGTCTCCACGATGCCCGTCGTGACCACATCCCCGGCGTTCACGCCCGACTTGATCACGGCAAACGTGTCGTCCTTCAAGCCGACTTCCACGGTCCGCAGGGTCGGCTTGCCGTCGACCATCACGAAAACCGTGTAGCTTCCGTCGGAGAGCTGGTGCAGGGCTTCGACCGGCACCAGGACCGCGTCGCTGGCCTGCCCGGAGATGACGTCGATGGCGGCTTCCACTCCCACCGGCAGCCCGATCTCGCTGACGGAGTTCTGCAGTTCGGCAAAGCCTTCGACCATGGAGGAGCCCTGGACCGAAACCAGGCCTGGCATGACCTGGGTCACGGTTCCGGAGAAGGTCTTGCCGTTCAGGGCGTCGAAGGTAACGCTCACCTCGTACCCGACCTTGACGTTCGTCCAATCGCTCGAGTCCATGTAGAACTGGATGTTCGCCGTGCTCAAGTCGTCGATGGTCATAATCGTGCCTGAGGCGGCCTGCCCGAGCGTGGCATTGAGGGTCATCACGGTCCCGGAGATGGGCGCGTAGAGTTTGGTGGCATCCAGATTCTCCTGGGCGGTCTGGACTGCCAGCTTGGCTTGGCGGAACTGCTCGAGCGCCGAGCCGCTGGCATCCTCGGCGACGGTCCCGCCGGTGATGGCGGTCAGATAGTTCTTGGCGTTTTCCAGGTCAGCATTGGCCAGGTCGAGAGCCGCCTGGGCTGCATCGTACTGGCGCTGGGTGGGTTTTTGGGAATACAGGCTGTAATAGAACGAGGCGGTTTTATAAGCCTGCTGGGCGGTGTAGAGGTTTTGGTAGAGCTGCGCCTCCCGGGTGTTGTTGATGTATTCGCCGACGTTGGCGCCGTCATAGGCGGATTGGGCCTTGTCCAGTTGGTCCTTGGCCATGACCAGTTTGGCGTAATACTCCTGGGCCAGCGCGGCGTTCTGCCAGTTTTTCAGGCTGTTCAAGGTGACCTGGGCGTTATAGACGGTCAGCTCGTCGGCCGCAATCGTCTGTTGGGCCGTGGCGACAGCTTCCGCGGAGGTCATCTGCTGCAGGGCGGCCTTGGCATTTTCCAGGGCGGTCTGCTGGGAGGATGCATCCAGCTCGGCGAGAAGCTCGCCCTTATCCACCTGGTCGCCCAGCTTGACGTAAAGGTTGGTGATCTTGCCGGTCGTGTCGAAGCTGACGGAGGCTTCGGAAGCGGCCACCAGGTAGCCGGTCCCGCTGGCCTCCAGGACCAGGCTGCCTTTGCGGGCTGTGGCCGTCTGGAGCGTGGCGGTTTGGGTCGCGGCAGTCTTGACCTGGTTCGCTTTGACAACGGCAAAACTGCCCGCCCCAATCCCGACGACGAGCACGGCCAGGGCCGTCCAGCGAACCCACTTCGGCCAGCCTACAAAAAAGGCGGTCAGGCGGCGGGGTTTCTCTGAGTTGCGGATGTTTTTGATTAGTTCGGATAAGCGTGGGAAGATTGAACTCATGGTTGCACCTCTTTCGTTTTTGATATCGCCCCCAGAATATCAAAGCCATGTTCAGTTTTTGTTTAGAAATCGAGATAATCTGATTGAGGTTTGTCCCTCCCGGCCCACTTAAAAATTCTGTAATCGGGTTCTAAGCAGGCGCGCCTTGACAGTCGGGGGGAGAAGTTTTATCATAAACATACCGACTGGTCGGTATGTTTATTTGAGGAGCCTTTATGCCACAACAACGCGGGGAAGAGACCCGGGGGCGCATCCTGGATGCGGCAGTGCGAAAGTTCGCCATCGCAGGATATGACGCTGCCAGTGTGGACGATATCTGCGCAGAGGCAGGGGTGAGCAAGGGCGCCTTCTATCATCATTTCCCCAGCAAGCAGGCGGTCTTCCTGGCCCTGATGAACGGCTGGCTGTCCATGATCAACATGGGCATCGATGCGGTCCACAAGGATACCGTTCCGGAAACCCTGGTCGAGATGACCAACCTCCTGCCGGGGGTCTTTGCCGCCGCCGAAGACCGCATGCCGATGTTCCTGGAATTCTGGCTGCAGGCCAGCCGCGATGAAAAGATCTGGCAGGCCGTGATCGCTCCCTACCGGCATTATCAAGAACGCTTCACAAAACTGGTCCAGGAAGGGATCGCTGAAGGCTCCCTCAAGCCGGTCGAACCGCAAATCGCCGCCCAGGTGATCGTGTCCCTGGCAGTCGGTTTGGTGTTACAAGGAGTGTTGGACCCGCACAGCGCGGATTGGGCGAAAGTCGCCGAACAGAGCATGCAAATTTTGATGAATGGGCTGGCGAAGAACTGATCGTTCGTCTGCCAAAGGAGCGAAGAACATGATACTGGTCACAGGTGCCACCGGTCACATCGGGAATGTGCTGGTCCGCAGGTTGGTCGAAAAAGGGGAGACCGTCCGGGCCCTGGTTTGGCGCGGCGAGGACACCACGCCCCTCAAAGGCCTGGACGTGGAGCCGGTCGAGGGGGACGTGCTCGACCCGGCCAGCCTGAAGGCTGCCTTCCAGGGCATCGAAAGGGTATTCCATCTGGCCGGCATCATCTCGATCATGCCGGGGGAGAATTCGATGGTTCGGCGCGTCAACGTCGAAGGCACGCGCAACATCCTGGAAGCTGCCCGCCAGGCAGGCGTCAAGCGCCTGCTGTACACCAGTTCCATCCACGCCATCCGGCGCGCCCCGCACGGGACGACCATCGACGAGACCCTGCCGTTCGACCCGGAAAATCCCTACGGGGCGTACGACCGCTCGAAGGCGGAGGCCAGCCTGGAAGTCCAGGAAGCGGCTGCGGCCGGCCTGGACGCGGTCATCGTCTGCCCGACCGGCGTCATCGGCCCATACGACTTCCGCCGCTCGGAGATGGGCGAGGTCATTCGGGGCGCGGCCGAAGCCCATCCGATGTTCTACGTCGACGGCGCCTACGATTTTGTCGACGTGCGGGATGTGGCCGAAGGGATGTTGCTGGCCGAGGCCAAGGGGCGGGCGGGGGAAAGCTACCTGCTCTCCGGGCACAAGCTTACCGTGCGCGACCTGATCGAAGGCGTCCGGGGCGTGACCGGGAAGGCCTTCACGAACATCAAGATCCCGTTCGGGCTGGCTGAATTCGTCGCCAAGATCACTCCCACCTATTATCGTCTGTCCAAGGCCAAACCGCGCATCACTCCGTACTCCTTGGAAGTGCTGCAGAGCAATTCGAACATCAGCCACGCCAAGGCGACGAGGGAACTCGGCTTCAAGCCCCGGCCGGTGGCCGAGACGATCGCCGACACCGTTCGCTGGTTCCTCGAGAATCGACCATCCAGGTCGGCCGCCTAGGCCGGCTTTTCACGGAGCGCTCATGCAATACCTGTTCCAGCATCCCATGCCGATCCCCTGGCTCCTGGCCGACCTGCTGACCCTGTCCATCACGCTGGTATTGGTGGGCTTCCTCGTCCACAGGAGCCGCCACCCGGTCGTGGTCCTTTTGGAATGTTTTGCCTTTGTGTTCCTCTACGCCAGCATCTACGAGAATTTCGCGGTCGTCCAGGGCTGGTACGTTTACGGCCGCTCCCTGCTGATGATCGGGGACGTGCCGCTCTCGGTGCCGCTGCTCGAGATGGACGTGCTGGTCACGGCCCTCTGGTTGCTCGAAAAGATGGAGATCCCGACCTGGTGCAAGCCGTTCATCGTTGGATTCTTCGGGATGTTGCAGGATTTTTCCCTGGACCCGTATACCGTCCGGCAGGTCTTCACGGTCGACGGCCTGACCAGCGGCCGCTGGACCTGGCTGCTCCAACCCGGGATGGCGAACATTTACAAGGTCCCGGTGTACAACTTCCCGGGCTGGATGCTGATCCTGATGTACGCGGCCGTCTACCTGCTCTTGGGTCGGGCTTGGTTCAAGCGCTCCGGCTACAAACCCGTCGTGGGATACGTCTATCCGTTCCTGGCCATCCTTCTGGCCCTGATCACCCTGGTCACGCCGCTCTCGCAATTCCTGCTCTGGCTGGCGCCGTTCTTCACCAAGGGCAGCTCCGCCGAATGGATCATGCTGGCCTTTTTCCTTCTGCTGCCGACCGTCCTTCTGGCCGGCTTCTGGCGCGGGCGGATGAAGCAGCCGGTCAGCTTTCGGGAGGATTTGCCCGCCTTCCTGGTGATCGGCCTGTTCCACCTTTCCGATATCCTTTTTACACTGGCCGGCGGATATACCGAGATCCTGTGGCTGATCCTGCTGGTGAGCGCCGTCCATTGGACCCTGCTCGGTTGGATCTATTTTGCCGGGAGGAGACGAAAGCCCTCCGGGAAGGAGCTGCTCCTCGAGCCATGAACCAGGATTGGGAAGGGAAACTTGCTTTGGTAACCGGCGCCTCTTCGGGCATCGGCGCCGCCACGGCCAGGCGACTGGCCAGCCAGGGATTGCGCGTGGTCCTGGTGGCCCGCCGGCTGGATCGGCTGCACTCGCTGGCGGAGGAGATCCGCCGCTGCGGGGGCCGGGCTGAGGTGATTGCCGCGGACCTGACTGATGAAACCGACCGGGCCTGCCTGTTCGCCGAGGTCGAATCCCGCTTTGGCAAGGTGGATGTGCTGGTCAACAATGCCGGCCTGGGCTGGTATGGCTATGGTGATGAAATGCCGTGGAAAACGGCCTGGGAGATGATGCAGGTCAACGTCGAGGCGGTCGTGCAATTGAGCCTGTCCTTCCTCGGGAATATGCGCCGCAGGAATGCGGGTCATATCATCAACATCGGCTCGATCTCCGGGAGCCTCCCGAGCCAGGGGATCGCCCTCTATGGCGCCACCAAATCCTTCCTGGACAATTTCACCACCGCCCTGCACCGGGAACTGACCGGGACGCGCGTCCACGTCAGCGTGGTGCGGGTGGGGCCGGTGCGGACCGAGTTTGGGGAGGCCGCCCTGACCCGGGAAGGCAGCGGTCACGTCCCGACGGAACACATCGGTGTGACGGCCGACCACGTGGCTTGGCAGGTCTGGAAGCTCCTGCTGCACCCGCGCCGGGTGGTCTACGTCCCCGGCTGGCTGCGGGTGGTCCCGTGGGCCGAGCTTGCCTTTGGCTGGATCATCGACCGGGTGGGGCCGCTGTTGTTGCGGAAACAAAAAAACGAAGGTTGATAAAAAAAGG
>DATJPX010000186.1:0-44594 GCA_035506155.1 Anaerolineales bacterium | reverse complement strand
AGATTGGCGCTGGCTGCACACTTATCGGCAAGCGCCCGGTAGTAATTGGCATCCGCAGTGTTCCCGATCAGCATTTCGATGGATTCCGTGAATGACGCCTGCACCAGGAGCTTGTTCACCGTGGCCTTGTCGGCCTTCTTGCCCGACAGGCAGAGCGGACAGGTGACTTTCATGCAGTCTTTCAAGCGCTCCAACAGCACGTTGGTATCCGAAGCGACTGTGTCTTTGAAATAACTCTGCTGGCCGGCGGCCTGGACGTGCCCATACCAATGCTCGAAATTGTAGGCGCCGACCACGACGTCGTTGCAGTTGCCTTGGAGCTGGTCGAGGCTGTCGATGGACGGCTTGACCAGGCGGTCATGTTCTTTTTTCAAGTTCAGCTGGCTCTTCGTCATGGGGGCAGCGAGCAGGTCGTCGTCCTGGTCGCCGGGATTTGTCGGAGGATGGCTCGTCTGGGCCGCGATCTCCGCTTGGGTCGCCTCGGCCACTCCGTACATGCTGAAATGCATGACCTGGAAGGTCACACTCGTCGTGCCGCCTCCCGAGCTGGCCAGCACCGGGTAGAGGTGGAAATTCGCCCCGGAACCGTCCGACGCAAACCCGATCAGGTCGTTGTATTCACCCGGAATGGTCATCTCGAACGTGGCGGGATCGACCATCATCAGCCCCTCCGGGTCGAGCTCGAAGGCGGTCACGTATCCCTTGCTGAAGGGAATGCCTCCGATGGCGGAGACCGGGGTGACCGTCACGGGGGTGCCGAAAGCCGGATCGATGGTCCCGTCCGGCGCCTGGGTCAACAAGCCTTCCGGAATCCCGAAATTGAAGGTGACCCCGGCGGGTGTGCTGCCGCTCAATTCATCGAGTCTGGCAACCCCCGCGCTGGCCCTGATCCTGTTCGTGATCGCGTGGGCTTTGTCGAGGGTGATTTGAACGCTGATGGGATTGGGAGTGAGGGGAAAGGCTTGGGGAGGACTGGAGAACGAAGGACCGGATCCGCCGGAGAATATCCCGCAGGCGCCCAGCACGCCTGCCAGCACGACCCCGATCCAGAGATACCGGTAAGCAATGCCTCGGGCCATACTCGTTTCCTCCTTCGCATGTAAATACCCTTAGATTTTGAAATTATACATCAATAGGCGACAAAACCTGTCCTATTTATGGGGCGCGGTTCGGAAAATATGACGGGCACGAAGGTTTCAAGAGCCTCCGTGCCCGTCATTCGATCTTCAAATCGACTTCTTTATCTCAGGGGATCAACCTCTGACTGCATTGATGAAATCCGCCAGAAGGCCGTAGGCGGTGGTCTCCGGCCCGGGGTTGCCTTCGACGATGCTCAAGCTGGATAAAGTATCGGTCTTGAATTCGATGATGGAGGAAGACCCTTCCACGCTGTAGAGCGGTGAAGTCGGCAGGACCAACTCGGGGGAGACGCGGCCCTTGGCAGATGTCCCTTCCCGCTCGGCCGTGCAGACCAGCTTGATGCGCTTCCCTTCTGCCTTGGCGGCCCTGACGATCTCGGGCGTGACGGAGCGGATCCCGGTCCGCTCGACCTGCTGGGGGGTGAAGGGAACGTCCATCAGCACGGTGATCAAGGCGGCGACCTTGATGGCCGCGTCCCAGCCATCCACGTCGGCGGATGGGTTGGTCTCGGCCAGGCCCACCGACTGGGCGTACTGGACGGCCTCCGCCAGCGATTCGCCCTTCTCCATGCGCGTCAGGACCAGGTTGGTGGTGGAATTAAGGATGCCGCGGAACGATTTCAGATTGGCAGCCGGCAGGGCGGAGCGAAAAAGAGAGAAGATCGGCGCCCCGTCCATGACGGACGACTCGAAGAAGAACTTGCGCCCCTTGGCTTTCGCCAGCTCGGTCAGCTCACGGTAGGCATGGACGACCGGCCCCTTGTTGGCGGTGATGGCGTGCATGCCGCTCTCCAGCGCCGTGCGCAGGTGGGCAACGGCCGGCTGGCCGGTCTCGTGGTTGACAGGCGTGTTCTCGAACAGCACGTCCGCGCCGCATTTGTGGATGAAATCGATCGGGCTGCTGATCAGGCTGGTGGTCGTGAGGTTGATCGATCGATTCGAACGGATCAGCTCGAGAGCGCCGGTCAGGTCGATGCCGCTGGGGTTGACCACGCTGCCGTGCCGGGCGGTGGCGATCCCGGTGACGGAAAAGGTGATGTCGTATTTCTCGCGCAGTTCGACCCGTTTGCGCTGCAGCAGGACGGCAAAAGCGCGGCCGACGTTCCCGAAACCCAGCAAGGCGAGCTTGTAAAAAGCCATAAGGACTCCTGGACCAATTATAACGGTGGATAGGGATATGCGCGCCGGTCTTCGGGCGGGTCGGGGAAGCGGCCGGCCGTCAGGAGCGCCCTGGCCCGCGCCTCGAGGGCGGCCAGCTCCTCCGGGAGCAGGTACTCGCCCAGGGCGGTGCGCAGCTCCATCCCCGGGCCGAATCCGTGCCGGAAAGCCGACAGGGTCTCGACCAACTCCTGCGGGATGGCCTCGCCGGCAAAGTCCCACAAGACCGTGCGCAGCTTGGGATCTTCGTGGAAACACAGCCCGTGGTCGATCAGGAACAGCCTGCGGGTGTGCTTCTCGATCAGGACGTGACTGCCCTTCCGGTCGGCGTTGTTGGCCAGCAGGTCGAACAGGACGACCGGGCGCAGGCGCAGGCGGTCGGCGGGTTCGAAATTGAAATAGTGGTAGTTGGGGTCGTAATCGATGTATTCCTGGAGCGAGCCGGGACCGAACGGTCCGTCCCGCAGGATGGTATATGGAATGAAATCGAAACCCAGGGCCTGGCTGAGAAGGTAGGCGGCCACTTCGCGTCCAGCCAGCGAGGCCGGCGGGAAGTCCCACAGGGGCTGCTCGCCGCGCATCGGTTTGTAGACGGCCGGGAGCTGGCGGCCTTCGTGCTTCACGTTGACCAGGAAGGTGTAATTCGAGCCCAGCGTGAACTGGCCTTTGACTTCGATTTCCCCATCCTGGAAGGCGGTCTGGAGGAATTCAGTGGAGGCTTTTGCCATGATGGAATGCCGAACGGGAAACGGAACCAGGGGATCGTCTCCCCCGGGCTCTCCGGACCGGGACTAATGCTTATGCCCGTTCTTCTTGGGGCAGAAATGACCTTCGGGCTCCATGGGCTGCCCGCACTGCGGACAGATGGGCCGGCCGCGCTCGACGACCGTCTTGCTCCAGGCAGCCAACTGGCGGGCCTGGGTGCGGCTGCACCAGAAGCGCACGACGGCGGCCTCTTCCGGGTCGTCCCCCTCCACCACGATCTCGCGGGTCAGGATGACGATCAGGTCGCGGTCGGCGTCGTAGCCCAGTCCGATTTCCCCGGCCCGGAAGAGCGGGTCCACCGGGGGATTGATGCGCATCTTCTCATCGTCGTAGTTGTCGGAGGCTTCCGGCAGCTTCGGATTCTGATTGGCAATCTCGGTCAGCAACTGGTCCAGGCCGATGGCCAGGGTTTGCAGCTGGATCTTTTCGATGATGATGGTGACCGGCTGGACGTCGGCTTCACGCCAACCCTGCAGGTAGAAAACGCGCTGGCCGGGCTGGCCGATGGCGTCGGCGGTGATGTGCTGGACAGGGGTAAGGTCGATCTCGAAACGAGGCATGATTATCCTTCTTGTTTGATGGAAAATACGTCAAAATCGCGCGCCACGCTGACATTCGGGAAGACCGGCAGGGCTTCGGCCAGCACGTCCTTTTCACGATAGCGGCGTGAGAGGTGGGTCAGGATCAATTTTTTAACGCCTGCTTTGACGGCCAGTTCGGCAGCTTGGCGGGCGGTCAGGTGTGAGAACTGTTTGGCCAGCTCGACCTCTTCCTGGAGATAGGTGGATTCGATCACCAGGGCGTCGACGTCCTTGCAGGCAGAGACCAGGTCCTCGGTCCGGCCGGTATCGCCGATGTGGACCATCCTCAAGCCGGGCTTGAGCGGGCCAAGCACGTCCTCCGGCCCGATTTTGCGGCCGTCTGGCAGTGTGACGGTTTTCCCGTCCACCAGGTCGCGGCGGATGGGTCCGACCGGCACCCCCAGGGCTTCCGCCTTTTCGGGCAGGAAGGGCCGGTGGGAGCCTTCCTCGAAGCGAAACCCCAGGCTGTCGGAGCCGCGATGGAAGACCGGGAAGGCCGTAATGGTGAAATCGCCGGCTTCGAAGAACACACCCGGCTTGACCTCGTGCAGGTTGAGCGTAATGGGCGCCTGTTGGCCGCGCAGGACCACGTTGTAGAGCAGGTCGTGGATGCGGTCCAGCGCCCACTGGCCGCTGTAGATGTTCATCTCTTCGATGGCCTCCCAGCGCATGAACGTGGAGAGCAGGCCGGCCAGGCCGAGGATGTGATCGAGGTGCCCGTGGGTGATCAGGATATGGTTAAGATTTTTGAAGCCGATCCCCGACTGCAGGATCTGGCGCTGGGTGCCTTCGCCGCAGTCGATCAGGAAGCGGAATTCATCGTGCTTGACGACCTGGGCCGAAAGGCCCCGTTTCGCGGACGGGGCGGAGGCCGAAGTGCCGAGGAAGATAATCTCATACATTGGCGCAATTATACCCTCCCGCTGCCCCGGCAGGCATTCAGCCGTCCCCTTCGCCCCTCCGGGACGGCGCCGGAGGGATTCTAGACCATACGTGCTATAATAAATTAACCATGCCGATCACCCGTTCTAAAGCCTCCTCGAAGACCTCCTCCACGGGGCGCGGCGGAATCTCCCGCTCCGCCCCGGCGCGCAGCTCGGCGCAGCATCCTGCCTCGTCGGCCAGGCGGAATCCACCTCCATCGACTTCGTCCATCCTGGGAAACATTTCCCCCGAGCGGAAAGTCGACATCGTCGGCGTGGTCATGGCCTTGCTGGGCCTGCTGACCCTGCTGAGTCTGTTCTCGGCCCGCAACGGCACCCTGACCGGCTATTGGATCAGCGGGCTGCGTTCCCTTTTTGGCTGGGGGGTCTATATCCTGCCGGTCGCGCTGCTCGTCCTGGGCGCCTGGCTGGTGGCCCGCAACGTCGACCGCCTGCCGGCTCTCAACATCGAGCGGATCGTCGGGATCGTACTCCTTTTTGTCGGTCTGCTGGTGGCCTTCCACGGCCTCTCGGGGTCGGCGGCGACCGCCATCCAGCGTGGCGGGGCCGGAAGCGGAGGCGGATACCTGGGGGCCGTGCTCCAGAAGCTGCTGGTGGACAACCTGGGCGGCGCAGTGACGGCCATCCTGGTGATTGCCTGGCTGATCATTGCCCTGGCGATGACCCTCGACCTGTCCATGCAGGAAATGTTCCAGTGGGTCGGCCCGCTCTATGGCCGCCTGCGCGAACGGGTCAACCAATCCCTGAAGAAGCCGGGACAGGAAACGACCGGCCAGGCCCACCCGATTGATCCGGCCGGTACGCCTCCCGAAGCGCCCCCGGACAATTTCACCCCCCTGCGCCGACCGGCGATTACCCAGCCGGCGGCCCAGACCCCGCCCGGGGTAACGGTCAAGACGAACCTCCCGTCCGCCCCGGCGATCGCCTGGGTCCTCCCCAAGGTGGATGAAATCCTCGAGCCAGCCCGGGCTTCCACCGTCAACGAAGAATTCGTCGAGAAGCGCGCCAAACTTATCGAGGAGACCCTGGCCTCCTTCGGGGCGCCCAGCCAGGTGGTCGAGATCAGCCGCGGTCCCACGGTGACCATGTTTGGGGTCGAGCCCCTTTTCGTCGAATCGCGCAGCGGCCAGACCCGCGTGCGGGTCGGCAAGATCGCCTCCCTGGCCGATGACCTGGCCCTGGCCCTGGCCGCGCCGCGCATCCGCATCCAGGCCCCCGTGCCCGGACGCGGCTACGTCGGCATCGAGGTCCCCAACGACGAGATGTCGCTGGTGGCGTTGCGCGAGGTGGTCGAGAGCGAGGTCTTCGGCCGCAACAAGTCTCCGCTGCGATTTGCCCTCGGAAAGGACGTGGCCGGGCATCCCAAGGCGGCCAACCTGGAGTCGATGCCCCATATGCTCATCGCCGGGACGACCGGCTCGGGCAAGTCGGTCTGCGTCAATTCCATCCTGAGCTGCCTGCTCCTGAACAATACCCCCGACGACTTGCGGATGGTCCTGGTCGACCCGAAGCGGGTCGAGCTGACCGGCTACAACGGGGTCCCGCACCTGCTGGCCCCGGTGGTGGTGGAGATCGAACGGGTGGTCGGCGCGCTGCAGTGGATGACCCGGGAGATGGACAACCGCTATCATAAGTTCGCCGAAGTCGGGGCGCGTAACATCCAGGACTTCAATGCCCGGGTGACCTCCCAGGGCGGCAAGAAATTGCCCTACCTGTTGGTGGTGATCGACGAGTTGGCCGACCTGATGATGATCGCCCCCGACGAGACCGAACGGACCATCACCCGCCTCGCCCAGTTGGCCCGCGCCACCGGCATCCACATGATCCTGGCGACCCAGCGCCCCTCCGTGGACGTGGTGACCGGCCTGATCAAGGCCAATTTCCCGGCCCGCATTGCCTTCGCCGTGGCATCCAACACCGACAGCCGGGTCATCCTCGACCAGCCGGGGGCGGAGCGCCTGCTCGGGCGCGGCGACATGCTCTTCCAAGCCCCCGACGCGCCCTCCCCGGTGCGCCTGCAGGGCGTCTTCGTTTCGGACACCGAGATCACCCGCCTGGTGGACTACTGGCGCGCCCAGGCCGGGGCGGCCAGTCCCTACGCGGCGGCCGGCGGTGCAACCCAAGGTGGCCCGGCGGAGTCGATCCCGACCGGCGTGCCGCTGAAACAGGTCCCCATGTTCGAGGATATCACCGCCACTCAGGATGATCCGGTACTCAAGGATGCCATCGACACCTGCCGGCGGGAAGGTCGAGCATCCGTGTCGATGTTGCAGCGCAAGCTGCGCATCGGTTACACGCGGGCCGCCCGCCTCGTGGATACTATGGAGGAGAGGGGGATTGTCGGTCCACCCGAGCCGGGCACCGGGGTGCGGGAAGTGCTGGACTACGGTCCCGCGGCCCCGCCGAAAGAAGATTGATCTTGCAGGGGCGACCTCTTGGTCGCCCCTGCTCTATTCCATCCACAGCCCGCCGGTGGCTTCCATCCAGTCGGCGATCTTCTCGACAGCCCGGGGGACGTCGTTATCGGAGATATCCAGCTCGAGCCTCGGCAAGAGGGATTCCCCCGCCATGCGTTTCATCAAACCCTGCTCGCGGACGAAGACCGACAGGTCGTCGTACTGGTCGGGCTTCCCGGAGACCTTGAGCCGCTCCGCCCGGGCCGCTTCGAACGATTCCGGGGTCCGGTTGAGGAAAACCAGCCTGAAATTGAGCGGCAGCAGGCGCTCCTCGAGCCAGCGGAAATCGTAATCCACCCCGTGAACCTGGAGCTGGTAGGCACGGGTCGAGATGTGGAAGCGGTCGACGATCCAGGAATAATAGCGTTGGAGTTCGAAGAGGCGCAGCCAGGTGGCATACGTTTCCATGGCCAGGGCTTCCTCCTGGGGCTCGAAGTTGATCGGTCCGCGACCCCATGGATAATTGGTGAAGGCACACCACTCGGCCGAGATGAGCGGGGAATGGTAGCGGTACTTGCGCGGCCCGACCAGGTGCGGGTGCTCATTGAGGGCAAAAGCGATGTCGGTCTTGAAGGTCAGGCGGGTGCCTTCCAGGATGATCTTCGGGGTGAGTTTGGGAGCCATGCCTGGATTATAAGCGTCACGGGGGACCTGCAGGGCGTCCGGATATTCGATCAAAATTCTAACAATTCAATTAGTCGTCCGGCTGGATATTTATGGTAATATTTCCCAATACAGGTATGCCATGGACGACAAAATCACCGTCATCGAAGGACCACCTCCCGTATTCGAGCCTGTCCAGGACAGTTGGGCACTCGGCTTGAGCGAAGGGCCGCGCTTGCCGCTGACCCTGTTGACCCGTTTGCGCACCTTCAATGGCCCGGCGTTGGTCGAGCGCTGTTACCGCCGCTGGCATGCCAGCCAGTCCATTCACCTGCAATACCGCAATGACATGGGGCTCGAAGAACAGGCGCCCATCGTGGCGGCCCGTTCTGTCCAAACGGACGACGGTCATGTGCTCCTGCTGTGGGTCCAACTCGACCCCCAGAAGGTCCGGCTCGAACTCGATTCAGGGGAGGATGACGAGCCCGAAGATGACGGTGATCCCACCTAAGCGTAAATGGCCCAGATGACCGGGCCATTTTTTGTTCGATTGTGAGTTTCATCACGCATTAATCATGGAGAAGCATGGTTTTCGTCATATTGACTTGAATCGCTTAATCCTGTATTGTTAAGTTGTAAGACAACTTAGCGTGGAACTGCCTATGCAGAAACTGTTCTACATAAAAATATGAAGTAGAGCGGGCACCCGTCCGGGATGCCCGCTTATGTTTTCACATCACTTCCAACTTCTACAAGGAGATAAACATGTCCGGAGTTAATGAGTTTGAAATGGCTCAGAAGCAATTTGACCATGTCGCCAAGCTGCTCAACCTCGATCCACAGATTGCCGAAGTTTTGCGCTGGCCTTTGCGCGAGTTCACCTTCCGCATCCCCGTGCGGATGGACGACGGTTCCATGAAGGTCTTCACCGGTTTCCGCGTCCAGCACAACGATGCGCGCGGCCCGAACAAGGGCGGCTTGCGCTTCCACCCCGCCGAGACGCTCGATACCGTGCGCGGCCTGTCGATGTGGATGACCTGGAAGTGCGCCGTAGCCGACATCCCCTTGGGCGGCGGTAAGGGCGGCGTCATCGTCGACCCGGCGACCCTCTCGACGGACGAGAAGGAACGCCTGTGCCGGGGTTGGGTCAAACAGATGTGGCGGAACATCGGCCCCCGCCAGGACGTCCCCGCTCCGGATGTGTACACCACCCCCCAGATGATGGGCTGGATGATGGACGAGTATTCCAAGCAGGTCGGGCAGTACACCCCGGGTGTGTTCACCGGCAAGCCCCTGGACGGCGGCGGGTCGGAAGGCCGCACCGAGGCAACCGGCTACGGCGTGATCTATACGGTCCGGGAGGCCATGAAACACCTCAAGATGGATCCCAAGAAGTGCGTGGCTGCCCTTCAGGGCTTCGGCAATGTGGCTCAATATGCCTCCATCGCCTTCATCGAGATGCTGGGCGGCAAGGTCGCCTGCGTTTCGTGCTGGGACCACAAGGATAAAAAGGCCTACACTTACAGCCATCCGGATGGCATCGATCCTCACTTCCTCATGACCATCATCGACGAGTACAACGAGATCGACCGCGCCAAGGCCGTCAAGGCCGGCTATGTGGCCGAGGATGGCGACGCCTGGATCAGCAAGGACGTCGATGTGCTCATCCCGGCCGCCCTGGGCGGACAGATCAATGCTGACAATGTCAGCAAGATCTCCAAGCGGGTCAAGATCGTGGCTGAAGGGGCCAACGGTCCCACCACGCCCGAAGCCGACGAATATTTCAAGAAGAACAACATCTTCGACATTCCCGATTTCCTCTGCAACGCCGGCGGCGTGACTTGCTCGTACTTCGAGAGCGTGCAGAATGATATGAATTTCTACTGGACGAAGAAGGAAGTCCTGGAAAGACTGGACACCAAGATGACCCAGGCTTTCCATGGCGTCCTGGACATGTCCATCAAGCAGAAAGCCTACATGCGAGATGCAGCGTACATGGTGGCCATCGACCGGGTGGTCAAGGCCATGCAGCTGCGCGGCTGGGTGTGAGTCGTACCCATCCCTGAAAGCGAAAGAGATGCCGGGATTTCCTGGCATCTCTTTTTGTAAGATGGCCGGTCGATTTCTGACCCGCTGTTGTATAATTGGTTCAATGGACGAAAACCTGCCCTTGGAACAACCCGAACCGATGGAAGAACCTGCCGCTCCCGAGGAGACCTACATCGAAGAGTCTTCCCTGCCGGATGATTTCACTCCCCTGGGTGGAATCGACCACCTGCCGCGGGCCCGTCGCAGGCGCGCCCAGCGCATGCTGGTTCCGCCGGGGGCGGATGAACGCGCCGCGCTCCTGGATAGTCTGTCCCGCCGGGCTTTCCCGACGATCGAATTCTTCCTCTTTGCGATCTTGTGCGGTGCAGTCCTGGGGGCTGCCTACCTGATGGATTCGCCCGCCTTCCTCCTTTTGGGAGTGTTGCTTGCCCCGCTCCTGACCCCCTGGGTGGGCCTGACCCTGGCCACCCTGACCGGCTCGTGGCGGTTCTTCTTCCTGACCTTCGGTGGGCTGCTCGTCGCCAGCGTGCTGGTCTTCCTGACCGGGGCGCTAGCCGGGCTGGCGGGACGCCTCTGGCTGCCCCGTCCGCTGGTCTATGCCGATACCCATTCGCACTTGTGGTGGCAGGACCTGGTCGTGGTGACTCTGGGGGCGGTCCTGCTGGTAATTTCCTTCGTCCGCTCCGAGCAGAAACCCCTCCTCCCGAGCCTGATGCTGGCCTATGGGCTGTTCCTGCCGCTCAGCGCCGGGGGGGTCGGCCTGGGCATCCAGGCGGCTCACATCTGGCCCGATGGCGTCCTGGTCTTTTTAGCCCACCTCGCCCTGGCCACCCTGGTCGGCTGCATCGTCCTGGCGATCCTGAAGTTCAAGCCGCTCAATGCGTTCGGGTACCTCCTGCCTATTTCGATCATCCTGGCATCCATGACCGGTGTGTTCTTTTTATTCGGCTTGGATTCCCTCATCCGGGAAGGAATTACCGCCACCCGGCACACTGCCGCGCCCACGCCGACGGTGTTGTCCCTGCCTTCGCTCACTCCGGTCTCCTCGGCTTTTGCGACCCTGACCCCAACGTCCACCCCGGCTGTCACCGATACCCCCCAGCCTTCCCCGACCGCCCAGGCAACGCCTTCCTTTGCGGTGATCACCTCCCCATCCGGCGGTGGGGCGCTCGTTCGTACCGAAGCAGGCGGCGGGACGGTGGTTACCGCCTTGATCAATGGCACCCTCGTCCAGGTCCTGCCCGATATCCAGGTCGTAGGAAGCGCCAACTGGGTCCACGTCCGCTTGGCGAACAATTTGGAGGGCTGGGTCCTGCAGACCGTCCTGACCGCCACGACGATGACGCCCACCACGCCGGCCACCCCAAGCCCTTCGCGCACCCCCTAGCGTCGGTCTAACCTTCCTTTTGGAGTTATTCCATGACCATTCACTTTGGCACGGACGGCTGGCGCGCCGTCATTTCGGATACTTTCACATTCACCAACCTGCGCATGCTCAGCCAGGCCATTGCCGACGCGGTTGCTTCGGAGGCCTGGGATAAATCCGGCAACGGCGGTCCGGCTCCGGACCCCAAGAAATTCGTGGTCGGCTTCGATACGCGTTTCCTTTCCGACCGGTATGCCGGGGATGTGGCCCGCGTCCTGGCGGCCAATGGGTTCACCGTTTACCTGGCCCAGTCGGATGCACCCACGCCGGCGATCTCCTATGCGGTCAAAAACCTGAATGCAATTGCCGGCGTAATGATCACGGCTTCCCACAACGCCCCCCGCTATAACGGCCTCAAGCTCAAGGCGGCCTACGGCGGCTCGGCGCTCCCCGAGCAGTGCCGCCGGGTGGAAGTCTACCTGAACGACAACGAGGAGCGCGCCCGGGGCCCGAACCTGATGGACTTCGATATTGCGCGTGAAAAAGGCCTGATCCAGAAATTCAATCCGCTGCCGGCTTATTTCGAGCACCTGCGGACCCTGATCGACTGCGATGTGATCGCCGAGAATCCCCAGCATTTTGTGGTCGATTCGATGTACGGCTCCGGGCGGGGCGTCATCAAGTCTTTCCTGCAGGGTTCCGGCTGCGAGATTACCGAGATTCGCGGCGAGATGAACCCGGGCTTCGGGAACGTTCACCCCGAGCCGATCGCCAAGTACCTGGGCGCGCTGGCCGGGGCGATTGGCGCTGGGATGGGTAATTACGGCGTGACCACCGACGGCGATGCGGACCGCATCGGTGCAATGGATGAGACCAGCACCTTCGTCGACCCGCACAAGATCATGGCGCTGGCCCTGCGTTACCTGGTCGAAAAGCGTGGCTGGAGCGGCGCGGTGGTGCGGACCGTTTCCACGACGCGCATGATCGACCGCCTGTGCAAACGCTACGGTCTGAAACTCTACGAAACCCCGGTCGGCTTCAATCACATTGCCGACTATATGATGAGCGAGGATGTCCTCCTGGGTGGGGAGGAATCGGGCGGAATCTCCTTCAAGGGGCACATCCCCGAAGGGGACGGCCCGATCATGGGGCTGCTGCTGGTCGAGATCATTGCATCTGCCCACAAATCCCTGCACGAGCTGGTCGAGGAATTGCTGGCGGAGGTCGGGCCGGCTTTCTACGAACGCACCGACCTGCGCCTGCACCACCCGGTCGCCAAGGCGGAAATGACCGATTTCCTGTTGAAGAAGTCCCCGGCGGAGATCGGCAGCCAGAAGGTGGCCGAGGTCAGCAATCGGGACGGGGTCAAATACATCATGGCGGACGATTCCTGGCTGCTCATCCGGCCTTCTGGAACGGAGCCGGTCCTGCGGGTCTATGCCGAAGGGCGCACGCGGGAGATGGTCAAGGCGCTTTTGGGGTACGGCGAAACGATCGCGGCTAGCGTCACCTAGGAAATCCAACCCGACTCAAAGATAAAAACAAGGACCCGCTCGAGCAGGTCCTTGTGGATACAACCGGTAGGGACAGCGAGTGTCCCTACAAAGTTATTTGGTTGGCGATTTGCGCAGGCGGCGGGCGACGAAGATGACTGCCACGAGGGCGACAGCCAGGATGATCATCGTCGGCAGGGCTACCTGGTCGAAGAAGCCGGTCGTCGGCATTCCCTGGCCGCCGATGGCCCGCGTTCCCATGGCGATTGCAGCCGTGGAGGTCATCTGATTGGATAACTGGGTCTGCATGGCAGCCAGGGTCGCCGGATCCGTAGTGGCTGTCTCCGTCAAGGTTGCAGTGCTGATGGCCACCACCGGGGTCGGGCTGCTGATCTCGGGGGTATCGAGCGGGGCCGGTGTGTCGCTTGGCAGGGGGGTGTCGGTTGGAGGCAGCGTCGGCGTCCACTGGGCGGCTTCGGCTGTGGAGGTCATCTGCTGGATGACCTGGGCATTGGATGCTTCGATGGTCGCCTGGGCGGAATTTTTCGAGGCGAGGGCTCCTGGCCGGAAAACGAAGAAGTATAGCCCGAAACAAACCAGGGTCAGGAAGATCAGACCTGCGAAGATGCCTCCCACGATCAGGAAAGTTCGATTGTTCGACTCCTCCGGCGGCGGAGCCGCAGGAGATTCCAGGTTCATATCATTGCCTTCGTCCAACATCGCAACATCCTCCTCGTTTGAATTATATTACCCCAGGACTTCCAAATTAGCAAGCGGGATGACAACCTGTTCGCCCGAGTCCAGCCGGACGTCGGCTGCGGCCACGCGCAGCCCGCTCGGCAGGCTGGTCAGGCCGGGTTTCAGGCCGACCAACATCCCGACCATCCCGGCGTACGGCGAACGGATTGCCCGGACGGGTTGCTCCGGGGCGAAAGTCTCCACTTCCCGCGGCAGGGGCGGGTCCTGGGTCACTGGCAGGGGGATGAGTATTTCGGGCCGGATCCCGGCCTGCCGATCCATCGGTGTTGCATTGAGGGTAACCTCGCGTTTGGCATTGGTGGTGAGCAGCTTATAGGCCGCGCCGTTAAGCGACTTCTGGCCAAACCCGTCCACGACGACGATCGGGTATTTGGCCTGGGCGGCCTGAGGAATCAGCGTGGGGGACATGCTGCCCAGGATGAGACCGCGCACGGGGAGTTCGCCGGCAGTCTGCAGCGCGGCCGGCTCGTCACAGTATCCGGCCAGGAGGACCGAACCCCGCAGGCTGACGTCCAGTTGTTTCACAGCTAGGCTGTCTTCCGGCCCTGAAAGGACCGGCAGGATCAGACCGCTGTCCACCTGGCCGTTGCCCCATACGCCCTGGACGAGGGCGCCGTTGAATGTGATTTCCACTCCCCGGTCGGGGATCAGCTGGGTCACTATCCCGGGGATGCCTGCTTTCAATTCAAAGGAGTTATTGCCGATCTCGAAGAGGACCCGTCCGGCGCCGACCAGGACCACCCGTCCGCTGACCGGCGAGCGGACCACTTTGGTGCCAAGACCGGTCCGTTTGGTGATCGCTTCGCCCTGGTTGACCGAATCGCCGGTCTTGACCTGGATCAGGCCCTGGGCCGCCTCGGTCTTGATATCCAACAGGCGGGCGACATCGATCAGCAGGTGTTCTTCCCCGAAAGTGGTTTCGGCTACCACGTCCAGGGGAGTCACTTTCTGCTCGGGATGGGCGGTTACCCGGCCGGGAACGGGCAGGACCCGTTCACGCTTGACCGTGGTGAGAGGCAGGATATGGGTGACAGGGGCCAGCATCGCGAATCAGCCTCCTAGAGTCCACAGCCATTTTTTGAGTTGCTCACGGCGGCGTTCCGGACTGGCCGTCAGGCGCAGGGGACGCCCGCGGGCGTCGATGACCACACCCAGGGCGGTCCCGGTCACGGATATGCCGTTCTCCCGTGTGCGCCCGGGGCCGAAACCGATGTCGGTGTGTATGGAAGGTTTCAGGAAAAGCTTGCCGGATTGACCCGCTGGAAGAGGCAGCACTTCCAATGCGCCCTGGCGGATGTCCAGTTTGGTCTCGTTGCCGTTTTGATAGACCAGGCTGCCCTGCATGAGCGGGGTGCCGGCACGGGCGCTGGAGTAAGGGGCGACGACGGTCGCCAGACCGACGAATGCACCCGATTCCAGCACCTGGATAGGGAGAATGGCATTCCGACTGGAAGCCGCCCCCAAGGCCGGGAGCAGGTTGTTCTGATCCAGGATGACGGTGGTAATGCCCACCGGCTGGATGCCGTCCAGCACCATCATCAGACTCTGTCCGATCGTCGGGGCGCGGGTGATGGCGCTGCCACCGGCCAGGATGGGCTCGAAATAAGGCGTCAGGCCGGCAGAAGCCCGCCGGGCCTGGCGGGGGAAGTCCTTGCTCAGGCTGGTCAGGGCGATATGGAGCGATTGGCGGACCAGCGCCTGTTCGATCGCCAGCTCTTCCAGCGTGGCGGGCAGGCTGGCGGGGTAAACGGATTTATGGAAGAGATAATCCCGCACAGCCTCGGCGGGAACATCGAGGTGGATCCATTTCATGATCTCTTCCAGGCTGGTGTAGCGCAGGATGTTCGCCAGGCTCTCGCCCAGGCCCAGTTGGGAATAGACCCCCAGGGTGGGCTCGCCGGCAAACGAAGAGGCGATGGTGGCGGCGGATGCGCCGATATCCACGCCCAGGATGCCTTTGCTCGAATCGTAGACCTGGCTGAGGAAACGGATGATGCGGCCTTCGGCGTACGCGGTCGGCATGAGGGTATTCCCAGCCCAGGAGTTCAACTCGTCCACCCCGCTCATCTGTCCGCGGCGGATATGCGTGTGGAGTTCTGCGAGGGCAAGCTGGGCCGGCTGCAGATCCTCGGTTTCGAGCTCGGGCCTCAGGTTGGGGCTGATGCTCAGGGCGGAGGCAAGCGGCTGCAGGGTCGTTTTGATCTTGTCGGCCAGGCTCTGGTTTCCGGCGAACAGCACGGCGGGGCGTTTCTCCGCCGGCAGGATGTAGCATGCCAAGCCGATCGTTTCCACCAATTGTTGGACGGACCGGGTGGCCCCGCTGTCGGTCCCGCCGGCGATCAGGACCAGATCCGGCTGGAGGCGCAGCAGGCTGTCGATCTGCCCTTCCGGCTTGCGTTTGTCGTTCAGCCCGAATGTGTCCAGGACGCGCGCATAGGTGGTGCGCGCCAGGCGCTGGATGCTTTCCACCGAGACGTCATTCAACAGGCCGACCACCACGGTTTTAATGGATGGTCCGGCAGAAAGGGTGGCTGCGAACGTGTCGACCCCGCGACCCTCCTGGCTGGGCAGGATCAGGCGATGGTCATCCGTCAAAAACCTTCGCCCGGTGACGATCTGCAGGTTCTCGATTGCCTGGCGGACCCCTTCGGCCAGGTCTTTGAACGGCGCGGCGGCAGTGGTTGGCGCATGGCCGGCGGCGATGAAGCGGTAATAGCCCTCCACCACATCGAAGAGGGCTGCGCGAGTGGTTATGCTGCCGACGTCTACCGCCAGCAGGGAATCTGCATCAACCAGTGATCCAGGCATAAGTCATCAATGAATGAATTGTCTCAAAGTTCCGAAGATGAAGTTCAAGCGATCGATCAATGCGGTCAGGGAGGCGGTGAAGACACCGGCAAACAGGGCGCCGAGCGTGACCGCGATGAAGATCTGACCCACCCAGCCGAGGATCACTACCAACCGGCTGCGCTTGGGCCCGCCAGGGGTGGATTTGGCTCCGTAATGGAAATAGACCAGGGTTGTCACTGTGCCCACCAGCATGATGAAGCCGCCCAGAATCCCCGAACTGCTGAAGACACTGGTAGAGGCCTGCACCTGTGGGAAAAGCGTCCCGAGCAGCGCTCCGCCGACGGCGACGGCTGCGCCGATCCCTGCCAGGGTGGCCAGGACGGGAGTGCCGAGCATGGCGGTCCGCGGGGAGAGTTTCATCAGCAGCAACACGCCCATGATAAGGGACACCAGCGCAATGGCGCGATCGTTGAAATTGCCCTGGATAATCGGGATTACCAGGCGCGGCATCAGCACTTGCCCAAAAGTCACTGCGGCTGCATACCCCGCCGAGACGCCGACGAAGAGATAGACCACCACCCGGAAGGCCGGATTGTCTCCGATCAGATAGAACAAAACGATCAGGGTAAGCAAAAAACTGACGATCGTCACAAAGAGGTCGAGATTCAGCGCCATGGTCAGACCTCTCCCCCTGATTTGTCGCGGCGGGCGCGCCATCCGGCGAAGATGCTCCAGAGGGAGCCCAATCCGATCAGGAGGACGGAAATCAGGAGCCCGATCCCGAAGGAGTTCCAATAATACTGGGCCGGGCCTGGCCGGGTATAGCTCTGTTCGAAAGCCTTGGCATCCGCCAGGCCGGAGATCATCCCCTTGAGCTGTCCTGAGTCAAAATAGGGCCGGATCATCGGTTCCGCCTGGGCGCTGATGATCATGATCAGCGGCCGGCCCGCCAAATAGGATTTGGTCTGCTCAACCCAATTACGGCCGGTGTCGGCGTTATCGGTCAGGACAATGACCGCAGCAAAATCGCTCAAGTGCTGGACGTTTTGCAGGCTCGGAGCGCTCCAAGCCTGGGAACTGCCGCCGTTGTAGAGCATGGTGTTTTTCGGTTCCATGGCAAAAGCCGAGATCCCGGCCGGCCCACCTGCCAGGTAACCCAGGTTGATGTACTGCTGGCCGCTCACGTATTTGTAGTCCATTACCAGCGGCGTGTTTCCAGAGAGAAAATCATCGGCAAGCGCCGGTCCGGTTGGAGAAGTGGAGATGACGGCCAGCGGTACCGTTTTCGAGAGAAGAAGATCGAAGATTGGCGCTGCCGTGGCCTCCAATTCCCCGGAAAGGGCCGGGTCGTAGTCAAAGGCGACCAGCACGGGGAGACTCGAATCCAGATGGCTGAACTGGTCCGCCGCTGCACTGACGGCGTCTGAAGGCGCCGGCGCGGCGGGCACGACGTTAATCTGAAAGGCCAGCGGCAGGCCCACTGACAGGAAAAGGACGGCTGTGATCAGCCATCGCCACAGCCGGCTCGAGGTCAGGCGTTTTGATTCGACCCTGCGTGTTTCGGATTCCCCAGCCACAAGGCGCTCGAGAAAGCTGGCATAACGCTGCTGTGCGTCAGACACCTGCAATTTGGTGGTATAGGCCGGCGGCTTGCGCAGCGGCCCGAGGCCCGGTCCGGCTGGGAGCACACCGCGCAGGCCCGCCAGCGGTCCGCTCTGTTCAGCGACCTGGTTTTCTTCCTGCGGGGTGGTCGTTGCCTTGGAAACGACGGCCTCCACCGGGCGCATAGCCTGCACCCAGGATGGCAGCTCGGATGCGTCGATATTATCGACGGCGGGCGCCTCTTCATCGTTTTCGACCGGCTTATCGGCGTTCTGGTCCGGCTTCAGCTTGGAGAGCCAGTCGGGAGCATCCATCGAGAAGGCGGTATCGGGCTGCTCGCCCGGGGGATTACCATTATTATCCGTGATCAAGGCGGGTACGTCACCGCCTGAAGAAGACGGCGCATCGCGTTGAATTCCAGACAGCCAATCGGGCAGCGGGCCGGTCCCTGAGGCAGGCGCGGCCGGCTCTGAAACCACCTCGAAATCATCTTTGTGTTTCTCGACTTCTTCGGCGGCGTTCACGTCGGCCTTCATCTGGGACAGCCAATCCGGCTTATCGCCTGCGGGCGAATCGGCCGGCAGGGAGCCGGTATTTACCAGGGCCGGGGTGGTGCCCGCGCCGGGACCGGATTTTGCCTCCAGATTCGACAGCCACTCAGGGACGCTTTCCCCGGTCGAGGAAGATGGCGTTCCGGGGGCGGACCCGACGTTGGTCAGCCAGTCGGGGACGTTCTCACCCCCGGCCGCCGGCAAGGGCGGTTCAGTGGCTTCGGCTTTTTTCTTGAGCTCGTTGAGCCATTCCGGCCCTGACGATTGAGATTCAGGAGTGGGTTCGGCGGGTGTTTCGAAGGGCGGTTTATTGTCGGGGGAGATGGCCGGCAGCCCCGAAAGCCAGGCAGGAAGGTTGTCTTCTCCGGCGGAGGGGGAAGACGGCGCCGGGACGGGCGCGGACGGCGCGCTGGCAGGGGGTTCCGCGACGCTCCCGGCAGGTTGGAGAGATTGTAGCCAGTCCGGTTCGCCTGTCGCCGGAGAGCTTTCGGCCGGGGCATCGAATGCCGGGGACGGTTCCGGAGCAGCCGGCCCGGACAGGTTCCCCAATCGGGCAGACCAGTCCGAGGCGGACAAATCTTCACCTTTTGACTCGGGAGCTGATGGCGTCGCTGGGACCGGTTTCTCCCCGCGTAATCCTGCCAGCCAATCCGGCACCTCTTCGTCTTCCACCGACTTGGCGTCTTCCAGGCCCGAAAGCCAATCGGGCAAATCCCCCGGGGAGGCAGGGGCGGCTGGTTCCGGCGCATCGGCTGCGGGTTCTTCCAGGGCATTGTTGCCATCGGTCGCAGCGCTCTTGTCCTCCCTCAGGGTCCGCAGCCAGGAAGGCAGGGCCTGTTCCAGCTCAGCTGTATTCTTTTTGGTCGGAGCGTCGCCGGGGCGGATCGTTCCCTGATCGGCCAGTTTCACCTTCTCGAATTCGGAAGTGTCGCGCTTAATGGGCTTTTCGCCCGGCTTGATCGAGTTCGGGTCCGGTTGTTTCGGGGAAAGCATTGGCTTGATGCGGGCGCCGCAATATTTGCATTCCTCCACCTCTGGAGGGTTGGGCTTGCCGCACATCGGACAGCGTATATTGGCCATTACTTCCCGCCTCCATACGGCCGATCAGAGCCGATGAGAATTCTCAAGCCGACTGTCAAGGTGCCGAGCGCCACACCGATCAGGATGCCGCGCGCCCCTGCTGTGGCCATCACATTGCTGAGGAAGAGGCGTGCCGAACCTAAAATCGACACACCATCCAGAGAGATATTGCCCAGGAAGGGCAGCGGCGCAGTGCCGAGGAGGACGATCAGGGCCGCGGCGAGAAAAAGTACCGAGAGGAGGCTGAAACGGCGGCGCAGCAGGCGGATGCTTGCGTAAACCAGGGTGACCGCCAGGATCGCCATCAGGCTGGTTTCGACCGGCAGGATGATGGCATTGAGCGCCGCCGTAAAATATTGTCCGGTCAGCTGCGGGACGAAGTAGGAGAATACACCGATGATGAACGTCCCCAACATGGCCAGGATCAGGAGGAGGCTGTAAAGTGCGCCTTTCTGGGCCCGGCGGATTTTATTGAAATGGACCAGGGAAAGATTGGCAATACCGATCAGGACTGCAAACCCGGCCAGGACGATCGCCACATTCAGGATGAACACCTGCATCTGGCCGAGGAAGGAAAGCTTGCCGTCGGGGTTGTGGCCAAAAAGATATCCGGCCAGGACGAGCAAACCGAAGGCAATCGCACTTGCTGTAGACCAGACCTGAACGATCCGTTTCATATGTTGAAACCAAACAATTTGAGCAACGCGCCGACCAGGATGATGACGATGATGATCCAGCGCAGGATGTCCTGGGCGGTCAGGCTGGCAGTGTGCAGCGAGCCTGCTTCCACATATGCTCCGGCAGCGAAGAGTTCCTCGCCGATGGGGGCTTCCTGGGCGCTGGCATACAATACTGCCTGGGTGGCGAGATTGTCACTGGATGCCAGGGTGAAGGTGTTCGCACGCTCGGCCGCATCGGTCAGCAGGGCAGCTTCGACGCCGAAGTTGCCCATCAAGACATTCGCCGAGATGTTTTCGTCACGGATCACAGGCAGGGCGCCCGCGGCGTACGAGAAGGGCGTCAGGCCGGTCAACCGCCCTGCCAGTGGGTCGTAAACCCCCTGGGCGGAAGCCTGGGAGGCGGTCTGGAGTGTGTCTTGAGAGAGAATGGTGAGGTTGGTGTCGCCCGACGTCGTGATCGGCGGCTGGTCCCCGGCCGAGGTCAGTTCAGCGAGACGTTTAAGCAGGGTCAGGCCGGCAAAGGCCGAAGCGGATTGGGGCGTGGGCAGCGCCGCATGCCCGAGTGAGACGTGCAGCCGGGTGCCGTCTTCGACGACCCGGCCGATTGCCCGTTTCAAGCGGGTATAAGCCGGAATTTCCCGAAAGCTCGGAGTGGATTTGCGCCGCAGCATGGAGACGATCGCCAACAAGGCTGCGGTAACCATGATGACGCCAAAACCGAGCAAGCCTTCCAAAAAAATGGGATCGATCACGAGGATGATCCTTTCCTCAAAAAAGCCGCAAAGGCGAGGGCCTCAGCACGGTTTTCGAGCAGGTCCGTCAGGGCATTACACTGGGCGTCTGTCAGGGCCGGGCGCAGGAAAGGATTCCCCAGGTAAAGAGCTTGGGCTCCGAGCACCGTCAACGGTTCGGCGGCCTCCAGGGCCCAGGCGACAATCCCCTCCAACCCGAGGCGGCGGAGAGAGGCTGCCCAGCCGGGCCAGGTAGAACGCGAGTTAGAGATGAAATCGGTCTGCATTCTCCATTGAGTATAGCACAACTTGCGTTTAACCAGAACTAACACGCAACTGCGCCGATTGTACCGTTTTTTGTCGAAGATTATCATTTGTCAGGCAAATCGAAAGAATTTTGTAAGGAGTGCTTAAATTCTCCTGCATTGCCGGTCAAGGATAGTATAATCACCTCGAAATTCCCATCCGAGAATTAAAATGTTGGAACCGGAAATCCATACTATTAATCCCACCCCGGGGATTGGACGAACGCAACGCGGCATGAATAAAGGAACGCGGCATTTCCAGGGGGGTGTTGATCCCGCTGGCAAGGCAAGCGGTTGTCGGGAGACGGCATGATTTACGGCGACCGGACCCGTTTGCGGCGGGACGAACGCAGCGATATTCCCCGTTTCCTGGAATGGCTCAATGATCCGGAGGCGGTCCAATATCTCGGGGTGCTGAATCTGCCCATGTCCATGGCGAATGAGGAGGAATGGTTCGAGCACATGCTCGGCCTGCCGCGCCAGGAACAACCATTCGCCATCGAGATACGCGAGCCCTCTCCATCGGGCGAGAGTTGGAGATTGATCGGCAATTGTGGTTTCATGGATTTCAATCAGGTTGTCCACAGCGCCGAAGTGGGCATTTTTATCGGGGACAAGTCCTATTGGAACAAGGGCTACGGGACCGAGGTGATGCGCCTGCTTCTACAGGTCGGCTTTGGGACTCTGAACTTGAATCGCATTTTCCTGCGCGTCGACCAGGCCAATCTCGGCGGAATCCACGCCTATGAGAAGGCCGGTTTCGTTCACGAAGGCCGGATGCGGGAGGCGGCCTTTCGCAACGGCCAATATAGTGACATGCTGCTCATGAGCGTCCTGCGCTCCGAGTGGACTCTTAAAGATCGGGTAGGGTTATGAATCAATCGAAGGAATTGCGCGTCTATGGGGGGATCAAGCTTTATGCCGGTACTGCCAGCCCCGAGTTGGCCCAGAAAGTGGCTGAATATCTTGGTGAAAGCCTGTGCGGCCGGGATATCATCGAGTTCCCCAACGAGAACTTGTTCGTCAAGCTCCACAGCAGCGTGCGCGGCCAGGATGTTTATGTGATTCAGCATACCGCCTCCCCGGTCCATCGCAATTTGATGGAACTCCTGATCCTGCTCCAGACGCTCCGCCTGGATTCCGCCGCCCGCATTACCGCGGTCGTGCCGTACCTGTGTTACGGCCGTTCGGACAAGAAAGACCAGCCGCGTATCCCGATCACCTCCCGCCTCGTGGCGGATATGGTCCAGATTGCCGGGGCCGACCGGTACATGACCCTCGATCCGCACGCTTACCAGATCCAGGGCTTTTTCTCGGTCCCGGGGGACGTCTTGAACGCTTCTCTCATCTTGATCGATTATGTCAAGGAGAACCTGCGGCCGTACCTGAAAGACCCGGTCGTCGTCACCGTGGACCTGGGGTATGCCAAGAAGGGCCGCAACTTTGCGGCCGGCATCGACGCTCCGATCGCCTTTATCGAAAAGCGCCGGGTGGCGAATGATGCCAAGGCCCAGGCCTTATCCATCATCGGGGATGTCAACGATCGGGACGTGATCCTGGTGGACGACGAGATCGATACGGGCGGCTCGATCGCCCAGGCTGTCAACCTGGTCAAGGATAAGGGAGCTCGCCGCATCTATGTGGCCTTCGTCCACCCGATCTTCTCTGCCAGCGCCAGTGAGCGACTGGCAGCCCTGCCGGTCACCGAATACATTACGACCGACAGCGTGCCGATCCCGGCTGACAAGCGTGAGCTTTTCGGCAAGCGCCTCACCATCCTGACGGTCGCGCCCCTGCTGGGTGAAGTCATCCGGCGGGCCCACGAAGGCCGCAGCGTGGGCCAGATGTTCAACGAATAAAGATTCAGGAGCTCAGGCATCGTTTCGAACCTGGTTGTGACTTTCAATGGCGTAACGAACTCCGGCTTCAGGATCCAGGGTGGGAGTCCTGATGCCTGAGCTCCCGGAAGTCGAGACGATTGTCCGCACATTGCGTCCGGTCCTGATCGGCAAAACCATCCTGTCTGCTGACCTGCGCTGGTCCCGCTCACTGTCCGAGCCCAGCCCGGTCAAGTTCAAAAAACGAATCCAGGGGCAGGAGATCCGGGAGGTCTCCCGCCGGGCAAAGTTCATCCATCTCCAGCTTTCATCGACCCATCTGATCATTCATCTGCGCATGAGCGGTGACCTGCTTGTCGTCCTGGGGGGATATATGCCTGCCAAGCACGACCGGCTGATCGTTAAATTATCCCAGGATACTTCGCTCGTCTTTACAGACCCGCGCAAGTTTGGCCGTATTTGGCTGGTGGGGGACCCCGCGGACGTCTTCCGGGACCTCGGGCCGGAACCTCTTGCGGAGGAATTTACCCCCGCTTGGCTGTACACAGCCTTGCATGCTCAACGCCGGCAATTGAAGCCGCTGCTCCTCGACCAGTCCTTCCTGGCCGGGCTGGGCAACATCTATACGGACGAAGCCCTGCATATGGCCCGGTTGCATCCCCTGACTCTCTCCAGTGCGGTTACAGCTCACGAAGCCGAGATCCTCTGGATGGCGATCCGGGAAGTCCTTGCGGAGGGCATCCGGCGGAATGGCGCCAGTATCGACTGGGTCTATCGCGGCGGCGATTTCCAGAACCATTTCCGGGTCTATGGCCGGACCGGGGAAGCCTGTCCGGTTTGCGGGACCAGCATCGAGCGCATCCTCGTCGGCCAACGCAGCACCCATTTTTGCCCTAAATGTCAGGTGCGCACATAATCCCAAAATTCGGTAAAATAGGGCAGATTGAACGGATCGAATGTCGCAGACCTGTCCGAGATGAATTTTGCCTGATCAAATCGCGCATGAAAGAAGAATAATGATATGTCCACATTCGGGATTATCTTTTGGCTGATCATGTTTTTTTGCATCGGCGCCTTCCTGGGCGGCTTGATTGAGCGCTGGCTTGGCCGGCGGTCCACGTCGCAGGTTTTGCCACCCTCGGAAAGTACGGTGGCGAAGGAAGGCGACCTGGAGGTCCTGCGCGCCTGGCGCAACCCTGCCAACAAAGTCTGGTTGGAAATGGATGGGAAACGCCTGGAAGCCAAGGAAGCTCTCGGACCCGAACAGCGCCAGCGTCTCGTCAACCTGCTCCTCGACCTGCGACCCTGGCTCGACACGACGCGACCGGCAACCCCGGTTGCTTCCCAGGCTCCGCAACAGGCGGCCGCGGTTTCCCCGATGCCAGCCCCTGCCGTGCCGGACAAGGATAAGACCAAGGCCAAAGAGGCGACTCCGTCAGTCCAGATTACGAGCATCGTCGAGCAGATCGACGCGGTCTTGCAAACGAAATTGCTATCCAGTCCTTTCAAGGATCGCAAAATCGGCTTGGTGGAGGGACCGGGTGGGATGGTCATCGTCCAGGACGGGGCCAACCGGTACGAAGGGATTGACGCCGTGCCGGATCCCGAAGTCAAGGCGCTTATCCGCCTGGCGGTCTCGGACTGGGAAAAAGGGATGCACTAAAAAACAAGAGCAGGCCAACGCCTGCTCTTTTCATTTCTTCACCAGGTAAAGTTCCCCGCGTTCGAAGCCGCGTTCCAGGTAATATTGGCGAGTGCCCACTGCGGCGATGACCGCAGTGCGGGCGTAGCCGCCCGCCCGGGCGATCCGCTCTGCTTCGGCCATCAGACGGGTGCCCAGGCCGGTATGTTGGGCGGCTCCGGCCTGCTCCGCCCCTACCGGCAGCGACTGCCCGTAAACGTGTACTTCCCGGATGATGGCGGCGTTGTTCAAATCGGCCAGCCCGGTGGCGGGCGAGTCCGGGCCGGGCAGGGACAGGCGCAGGAAGCCGGCGATCCGGTCTTCGGGCGTAATGTACGAAAGAAAATGCTCCTCGGCCCCGTCGGCCGGATAGGCCAGGTCATCCAACCGCAGGCTGGACAATTCGACCTTCTCGCCGCGCACTTCCCGGCAGCGGATGCAGTTGCAGCGTGTCCCGCGCCGGGCCAGTTCGAGCTGAACATCCTGGCGCAGGCTGGTGCGCCTGTTGCCCTCCACCACGTGGGTCGATGGAATGTCCCGGATGACCCGGTTGACCCGGCAGTAGTGCGGAATGGATGGTTTGACATCCGCAATCAGGTTGACCAGTTCGTCCTGGGTGTACGGGTGGTATTCCCCGCGCTGCCAGTAGTTGTACAATTCGGCGTTTTCCAGTAGTTGGCAGGGGTAGATCTTGATCTCGTCCGGGCAGAGCCCCTCCCAAAGCCGAGGGAAATCTTCCCGGTCGGATTCGGGCGTGGCTCCCAACAGGTTGGGCATCCAGTGCAGGACGATCTTGAATCCGCCCGCCCGCAGCATGGCAACCGCCTGATGCGCCTCCGCAACCGTATGGCCGCGCTTGTTGATCTCCAGGATACGATCGTCCAAGCTTTGCACACCGATTTGGACCTTGGTCACGCCCAGGGCGCGGAACCAGGCCAGCTCGTCGGGAGTGATCTCGTCGGGGCGGGTTTCCACCGACAGGCCCACGTTGCGGTGGATGGCGGATTCGTTGAGGCGATGCTGCCCGTCCAGCGAGTCCAGCAGGGATTCGAGCGGGACGCCTTTCGGTTCCACAGCGTGCGCCTCCGGAGGAATGGCGTTCATCGCCTCGAAGCAGCGCTGCACGAACCAAGCCTGGTAGTCCCGCCGGTAAGACGAGAACGTCCCGCCGAGGATCAGCAGTTCCACCTTGTCGGTCGGGTGTCCGACCGAATCGAGCGCCTCCAGCCGGGATTTGACCTGCGTATACGGGTCGAAGTTGTGCTCGAGGGCGCGCATCGCCCCGGGCTCGTCCGGCAGATAGGATTTGGGCATACGCACGTCGTCCGGACAAAAGATGCACTTGCCGGGACAGGGATAGGGTTTGGTCAGAACCGTGACGGTGGTCACGCCCGAGAGCGTCCGCACCGGCTTGAGCCGGATGGTCGCCAGCAGGGCCGGGTCATCCTTCCACTCGCCGCTTTCGATTAGCTGGTGGTAAGCCGCCACCAGGGCGAATTTGCTGATGTAACCTTCCTCGATGGGGTATTGGCGAACGGCATCCATCACCGGCTGGCCGGCCCGCACGTCGTCCAGGATGTGGCGTGCCAGGGCCAGTTTTTCCGGGGTCAATTCGATCGAATCCTGAAAGGATAGTTTTTTAACCATAAGACACCAGTATAATGAGACTGAACATGAAAAGTCAGATGGTGACTCGCCTGCTTGACTTGAATAAACAATTCTACCAGACCTTTGGATATGAGTTTTCGTCCACGCGGCTGCGCCTGCAGCCGGGGGTGTTGCACGTCCTCGATCGGCTTTCCGGGGACGAAGCCATCCTGGACCTGGGCTGCGGCAACGGCGAGTTGACCCGCGAGCTGATGCGCCGCGGCCACCGCGGTCCGTACACGGGCCTGGACTTCAGCCTGCCGCTGCTCGAGGTGGCCCGCCATGGCTGGGAGGATTCCCCGGCGACCTTCCTCCAGGTCGATCTGACGGCTGCCAGTTGGGGGAAGGCGGTTTCCGGACCGTTCGACGTTGTTTTTGCCTTTGCCGTCCTTCATCACATCCCGGGCGCGGAGGCCCGCCGGACGATTCTGAACAAGGTCCATCACCTGATGCGGCCTGGCGGGCTGTTCGTCCATTCCGAGTGGCAGTTCCTCAATAGTGAAAAACTCAAGAGCCGCGTCCATCCCTGGAGCGAAGTGGATATCGCCTCGGATGCGCTCGATCCGGGCGACGCCCTGCTCGATTGGCGCAGCGGCGGGCGCGGCCTGCGCTACGTCCACTCCTTCAGCGAGACCGAGCTGGATGCGCTGGCTGTAGCAAGCGGCTTCCGGGTTCGGGAGACTTTCCTGTCGGACGGGGAGAACAACCGGCTGGGCTTGTACCAGGCCTGGGAAGCGGTCCGGGCGGATATTTCGATCTGATTTTTTCCTTGCGCGATTCCGATTCGTTTGCTAGAATCGACAAAACATTTGTTCTACTTACCTGTAGAGAATCGAGATGTCAAATGGGAGAAAACATTTATCACCGGGTCCACCAGAGCATCCAGGAAAAACACCGCGCCCTGGACGGCTGGTTGGAAACTGCCCCCCAACCCGAAAAGATTCGCTGTGTCGACTGCCCGAATGACAGCCCCGTGCGCGAGCATCTGCACATTCTGGATGAATCCCTGCAAAAGGCCGATAACGGTACTTTGGGGGTTTGCGAGGTCTGCCACGGTCACGTCGAAGAGAAGGTCCTGGAGATCGATTACACTGCTTCGATTTGCCTGGATTGCCTGTCGGAACCTGAACGGCGGCGTCTCGAAGCGGAGCTCGAGTTTTCCTCGGAGATCCAGCGGGCTTTGCTCCCACAGCAGGCCCCGACCATCCCCGGACTGGAAGTGGGCGCGTTCAGCCGCCCCGCCCAGATCATCGGCGGCGATTATTTCGATTTCATCCGCTTCGGCAACGGCGCGTACGGGCTTGTCATCGCGGATGTAATGGGCCACGGCGTCTCTGCCAGCCTTCTCATGTCCAGCCTGCAGACTGCCCTCCAGACACTCATCCCGGATGCCGATTCGTCCGCCGAAGTGATCCAGCGGGTCAACCGCTATTACCTTCACAATGTCAACCTGACGACTTTCGTGACTGTCTTCCTGGGCCAGTTCGATCCCGGACAGTACACGCTGAGTTATTGCAATGCCGGGCACAACCCTCCCCTGCTTTACCAAGCCCAACCCGGTCAGGCGGTCTGGCTGAAGCCCACCGGGGCGGCAGTTGGGTTGGTGGAGGAATACAAGCTGCGGGTCGAACAGGTCCTGCTCCGGCCCGGCGACCTGGTTCTGCTGTATACTGACGGCGTCACCGAAGCGGTCGATGCCCAGGGTGAACCGTTCGGCCAGGAGCGCCTGGTGCGGCTGGTGGCGCAGAATGCGGATCGATCGGCCCAGGAGATCGTCTCCGCCCTGCGAATCGGGCTGGAAGATTTCATCGGGACCGCAGCCCTCGCGGACGACGTGACCCTGGTGGTCTGTAAAGTCTCCGGATAGGGTCCGGAAGAAGGGCGGGGCGCATGAAAACCAAACAGGAGATCGTCGAGAACTGGCTGCCGCGATACACCGGGACTGCGCTCGAAGATTTCGGCAAATATATCCTGCTGGTCAATTTCAGCAATTACGTCCAGATGTTCGCTGACATGAACGGCACGCGGGTATGCTGCCCCGACAAGCCCATGCCCAACGCCACCGCGGATGGGATCACGATCATCGATTTCGGCATGGGCAGCGCCAATGCCGCCACCGCCATGGATTTGCTTTCGGCCATCCAGCCCAAGGCCTGTCTATTCCTCGGCAAGTGCGGTGGGTTGAAGACGAATCCCAAGATCGGCGAGTTCATCCTGCCGATCGCGGCCATCCGCGGTGAGGGTGCCTCGAACGACTACTTCCCGCCTGAGGTCCCGGCCCTGCCGGCCTTCAACCTGCAGAAAGCTGTCTCGACCACCATCCGCAACGTCGGCCGGGATTACTGGACCGGGACGGTCTATTCGACCAATCGGCGGGTCTGGGAGCACGACGAGGAGTTCAAGGCCTACCTGCGCCGCATCCGCGCCCTGGCTGTAGATATGGAAACGGCCACCGTTTTCATTACCGGTTTCTACAACAAGATCCCGTCCGGGGCGTTGCTGCTGGTCTCGGACCAGCCCATGACGCCGGAAGGCATCAAGACGGCCGAATCCGACCGCAAGGTGACCGCGAATTTTGCCGAGCTGCACCTGCGGGTCGGGATCGATTCACTAAAGGAAATCATCAACGACGGCTTGACCGTCAAACATCTGAAATTCTAGGCTTCGAAAGTCTTTCCATCCCCGGGATTATTTGGAGTCGCCATGCTTATTGCCATTACCCGCGCCGTCAGCCGGGCTATTGATCACTGCGAATTGACCCACCTGGAGCGCATTCCGATCGACCTGGAATGCGCCCGGGAACAACACCATCGATACGAAGAGGCGCTCCGCTCACTGGGCGTCGAGGTCCATTCCTTGCCTGAGGCGCCCGAACTGCCCGATTCGGTCTTCGTCGAAGATGTGGCGGTGGTGTTGGATGAGTGTGCGCTCATCACCCGCCCCGGAGCGGATTCGCGCCGCCCCGAAACGGAGGCCATCATCCAGGCGTTGACCCCTTACCGCAAGCTCTTCCCGATCCTTGCCCCTGGCACCGTCGACGGCGGGGACGTGCTGGTCGTCGGCAGGACCATCTTCGTCGGTTTGTCCGGGCGCAGCAACCGGTCGGCGATCGACCAGATGCAGGAGATCCTCGGCCTCTTCGGCTATACGGTCAAGGCCGTTTCGGTGACCGGTTGCCTGCACTTGAAATCGGCGGTCACGCAGGTCGCCGCTGGTACCCTCCTGATCAATCCGGCCTGGGTGGATCGGTCCTATTTTCCCGGGTGGGGGTTCATCGATGTGGACCCATCCGAACCATATGCCGCGAACGTGTTGTGCGTCGGGGAAACCGTAATCTACCAGCCGGCTTATCCCAAAACCCTGGCCCGTCTGGAAGCCGTTGGCATCCGGCCGTTACTGGTCGACCAGTCCGAACTGGCAAAGGCCGAAGGGGCGCTCACCTGCTGTTCCCTGATCTTTGGAAATTGATCTCCTGACCCCGGTCCCTTTGGCGACCGGGTTTCTTTTGGGTATTTTCGGGTAGAATCCAAGTGCCGGGCGAGGATTGTCTCATCCGACCAACTTTAAAGTTACGAGCGAGGAACCATCCAATTGGTCACCGTCAAAATCCTCAGCCTGGGGTCCGCCGAACGCTACAGCCTTCGGCGACTGGTCGTTTCCGTGCAGCAGGAACTCCTGTCGCAGAACCCGAATTTGGAGATCTGGATTGCGGAGGTCTCCGATGCCAGCGAGATCGGCAGGCATGCGAATGTGCTGGTCTTGCCCACCCTGGTGATCGATGAGAAGGTCGTTTGCAGTGGACGGTTCCCAACCAGGGAAGAGGTGGTTGATTGGCTGGGAGAGGCCTTGCACGCGCATTAGACGGCTGGATGTCGAGCCGGGAGGAAGGGATGCTGAATCAGAAATTGCCGGGATCCTGATTCCGGCCAACCTGGTTTGGAGCTTGTCCTCCCGGTCGGACCCGGATCGAGACCGAATCAACTCAGATAGAAGATAAAATTGCACAATCGAAATCCCGCCAGCGCTGGCGGGATTTTTTGATCCTGTCGGGAAATCATCCCCTAGACCGGTGTCGCGGTTGGCTTGGGGGTCCGGGTGGGTGTGCGTGTGGGGGTCGGCCAGCGTGTGTCCGTGGGGCGCGGCGTGGGGGACGGCCAGCGCGTCTGGGTGGGAGTACGCGTCCCGGTGGGCGTACGCGTCGGCGAAGGGCCGGGGGTTTTCGTCAGCGTTCGGGTGGGGGACGGCCAGCGCGTGTCGGTCAGACGGATCGTGCGCGTCGGGATCGGCGTCCGGGTAAACGTCCGGGTTGGGGAGAGCGTCGGCGTGCGCGTTGGCGAGGGACCGGGTGTGTTCGTGTAATTATTCGTGCTGGTCGGCCAGTGCGTGTCGGTCGGGAAAAGGCTCTTCGTAAAGGATGGCGTCAGGGTTGGCCAGCGGGTCTGCGAGGGACTGCGCGTCGGCGTGAAAGTCCAGGTCTTTGTGGGGGTAAAGGTCTTGCTCGGGGTGGAAGTCTTGGAAGGGGTGAAGGTCTTGCTGGGCGTGAACGTCCGGGTCGGGGTGTTCGTCGGCCCGGGAGTGAAGGTCGGAACGGAGCCGCGCAGGTAGACGAACCGGACCGCGTCGGCGCCGAGCTCCCGGGTCTGGTAGGTCGCAGAAGTGTCCTGGGTCAGGTTGGAGAGTGAGACGTATTCCCCGCCGGCAGCCGTGAAATTGTAATCGCCGATGCGCAGCCAGCCATCGGTCACGTAGTACGGATTGGGATAGACCTGCTGGTTGACGGTCACCGCGTCGGACCGCCCGGAATGGACGATCGTGTAGCGGGCGCCTTCGCTGGATGCGTGCAGGCTCGGGATGCGCACGAAGACGGCGTACAGGCCGGCCGGCTGACCGGATGGCAGATTCCACTGGGCGGTGCAGGTGGCCGAGCCGGAGATGACCGGCGCCACGTCCCGCATCGAGCCGCCTTCACTCTGTGAACTGGTTGTCGTGATCACGCTCCAGCAGCCGGATGGCGATTCGGAGTAACCCGGACCGCCGTCATCCACGACGAGCGGATTGACGATCGGGGCTGGATAAGCCAGCGGGACCCCGTCCGTTGGCAGGACGGTATTCGTGCTGCCATAGTAGGGGATCACACTCGGATTCTGGGCCCACAAGGAATTGTGCAGATCGTAGGGCCAGGGATCGGTGCCTTCCCCGGTCCAGCCGTAGGGATCGATGGTCTTCCCGGCCGGGTTGCTCAAGCCGAAGTGCAGGTGCGGGCCGGTGGAATTGCCTGTGCTGCCGCTGTAGCCGATGAAATCCCCGTGCTGGATGCTTGCGCAGCCGGCAGTCGAACAGGATTGGACGGCGATCGCGCTCAGGTGGCCGTAATACGTGGAATAGCCGTTTGGGTGGTGGAGCTTGATGTAGATGCCCAGCGAGTAACTGTGATTCATCGGATCGGCCCAGCCGGCATAGCTGACCTGATCGCTGTCGGCGGCGGCGTAGACCGGGCGGTACTGGATGCCAAAGTCGATGCCGTCGTGCCCGTTGTACGATAGCCAGTCGCCCACGCTGTATGACCAGTAGATCCCGGAGCCGGCGTCGCAAACGCCGGCTTGCGGAGGCGCCTTTCCGGCAGGCGCCGGGCTGGGACAGATCTTGTCGGCTTCGTCGCCGGTGAAGGCAATGATGCGGTTGTCCGTTTGGGAATAATTCGGGGAGGAATGGTCGAAGATGGAGTTTTCGGTCGCCGTGCCGGGATAAGGCGGATACAGGAATGGCGCGATGTATTGGGCAACCGGCGCCTGCGCCGGGTGGGCCAGGGCTTTTTGGAGCGGCAGCCACAGGAGCGGAATCAGCAATCCGGCGAGCAGGCAGAGAAGCAGAGTCTTCCAGATCGGTCGAGGCAAGGTGTTAGTCCACAAAGATCACGACGAGGCAGATGCGGTCAAGGAGTAGGAGTTGGGCTTGGGGTGGAAGTGAACTGCGGAGTGGCAGTCGGGGTGGGAGCGACGATCGAGGCCAGGGAGGCCAGGACGATTTCCGCCATTTGGATGCAGCTGTCTCCCTGTTCGTTGAAAGAGACCTGAAAACCTGTCAGGATGATTCCGTCGCCGCCGAAGTAGTTGGTGAACTGTACCACCCCGTTCTGGCTGGCCGTGACGACTTCGTAGCGGATGGCCCCGATATCCCGGAACTGGTCGTCGACCGCCCAGCCGCGCGGCAGGCCGCGCCCGCTCCCGGTGGCGGCGATCTTGCAATAAGGGATCTGCCGGTTCAACAATGCCAGCGAACCGGTTTCGTCCTCGGCCAGCGCCCAGAGGGAGGCGTCGTAATTCACGCTGAAATCGTATCCCGGCTGGGATTGCGGGTCGGTCGGCGCCCCGACCCAGGCGAGCAGGATGGGAGTGGTCGATTGCGGCGTGGGCAGTTCGGCCGTCGGCAGGAGTGTCTCGGTGGGCGTCGGGGGCAGGTCGGTGGGGGTATCCAACGGCGTGATCGCTTGCTCGAGGATCCGCGGGGAGAGGGCCCGCGCCGGTGCGGAACTGCTCGGGGTGGCCTTTGCTCCGCAGGCGCTGCCGGCCAGGAGGATGAGAGCAACGAGGAGGATTTTTACAAATTTTGCCATCTGGCATCACTTTCCGGGGACCCAGATTGCGCAACAGGATGCTCCGGCGTTGAGCGGCTGGAGGACCCCGGCCTGTTCATACCATACTTGTATTGTATCATTTTCGGCTACGTTGAAATATAAGGAAAGCCCGTCCGGCGACCAGACCGGAGTCTCGACGACGGCCTTGGCAAAGGTGCTGACCGGGGTGCGCACCCCGCTGCGGACCTGGACCCGGTAGACATTGCTGTGCAGCGCACTGGCGGACTGTTCCACCTGCGGGTCGGTCGGGTTGTCGCGCCCGACGACGGCTAGCTGGCTCCCGTCGGGGCTCCAGGCGGGGGCGTAGCCGTGGCCGGCGTCCGCTTCGCCCAGCGAGCGGGCGTTCTTCCCGCCGGTGTCCATTATCCAGAGTTCGCCATCCGGGAAGGGGGTTTGGGAATCGGGGAAACGGATGAAGGCCAGTTGTTTCCCGTCTGGAGAGGGACGCAGGTAAGCAACGATATCCCCCGGCTCCGAGAGGATCCGCCGGGCATGCCGGCCGGAGGCATCTGCCAGCCAGGTCTCCGAGCCGAAGCCGAGCCCTCGCGTGGTGGAATAGACCAGCCGCCCGTCCGGCAGGACGGCCAGGTCGTACAGGTCCGCCGGCAGGTCAAGGGTGGAAGCCTGGCGGCTCGCCTCATCGATCCGCACGATCTGGGGATTGTCGACCCCGCCAGTCTTGAGGTAGACGAACCGCCCGTCCGCGGCCCAGGCCAGGAAGTGCGCAGCCGCCGTCCCAAGACTGGCCCTCTGCCCCGCCTGGATATCGTAGAAATCGATCTGCGGCCCACCCTGGCACTCCAATTCGATCGCCAGGACGGTTTTCGCCGGATTCGGGTAGAGCCCGTAGATCACACAATCCGAAGGGACGTTCAAGGTGCCGACTGCGCCGGGACTGCCTGCCGCGGAAACCAACTCCGCGCCGGCCCGACCCATTCGCAGATAGACCAGTTGTGAGGCGGGAACCGCCGGGCTGGAAGGGAAGCCTCCGGTACAGGCAACCAGGAAAAGAAGGAGGAGGGGGAAGACGCGTATGCACCGCATGGCCTTGATTATATACGCTGCGCCGGCTTCTCCCCGGAGTGGAAGCCAGGGTCTATTAATCCGACTATTAGGATATCCTAACCATTTTTTCATATTATTCCCATAAATATATTTTATATTAATCCCTATGACGCCAAAGCGCCAAATTAACCCAAGGAGGATTGTCATGAAAAACAAACTGCTGTTACCGTCTCTTATCGTTATCGCTTTGATAGCCTCAGCCTGTGCCTCCGCGACACCGACCGCGACCACTGCGCCCGTCATTCCGGTCACCGCCGCAACGGATACCCCCGCCATGCCTGCCGCGACCGATACGGCCGCCGCAATGCCGGCTGCCACGGATACATCCATGGCGCCTGCTGCTTCCGGCCCGGCCAATCTCATGGTCGGCCAGAACGCGACCCTGGGATCCTTCCTGGTGGATTCCAATGGAATGACCTTGTATATTTATACCAAAGATACGCCCAATACCAGTAATTGCAGCGGCGGCTGCGCCACCGCTTGGCCGCCTCTTCTGACCAACGGCGCTCCGACCGCCGGGACGGGCGTGACGGCTTCAATGCTGGGTACCACGACCCGCGCCGATGGGACCACCCAGGTGACCTATAACGGCTGGCCGCTCTATTACTTTGCCAACGACAAGGCTGCCGGCGACACCAAGGGCGAAGGCGTTGGTTCCGTCTGGTACGTCATGACGCCTGCCGGCATGCAGAAATAGTTCCCGCGAGGATGCTCCAGTTGTCTTGCCGGGGGAAACGGGTTGGCCCGACGTGAGGACCGACCTCCAAGGTCAGTCACAATTGCGACATTCCTTCATAACTCCCCTTCCCCGAATTTCGGGGAAGGGATTTCGTTTTTCCAGGGCAGGTGGACGAGAACGCGGTAGAATCTGGGAACTTTAATCGATAGAATTCATCCAATTTGGGTCATGGGAGAGCAATGCATATTCTGGTTACGAACGACGATGGGGTCCAGGCCCCCGGCCTGCTGGCGCTTGCGGTTGAGATGCGTTCCCTGGGGGCCGTGACGGTCTTCGCCCCGGACCGCAACTGGTCGGCTTCGGGCCACGTCAAGACGATGGATCGCCCGCTGCGGGTCCGGGAGACGACCCTGGCGGACGGCTCACCCGCCCTGTGCACCGACGGCGCCCCCTCTGACTGCGTCGCCCTGGCCCGCCTGGGGGTGGTGAAGGAAAAGATCGACCTGGTGGTTTCGGGCATCAATCCCCACGAGAATATCGGCCACGACGTGACCTATTCAGGGACGGTGACGGCCGCCATGGAGGCGGTCATTGCCGGCGTGCCCGGCATGGCCGTTTCGTTGCATGCTCCGTACGATTTCCATGGAACGCTGGATTACCGCGCGGCTGCGCGTGCAGGGCATCGGATTGCCGAAAAGATCCTTGCGGGCGGCCTGCCGAAGGAAGTGTTGTTGAACGTCAATGTGCCCTACCTGGAGTTCGAAGAGCTCAAAGGTTTCATGGTCACCCGCCAGGGGCTGCGCGTCTACCGGGATGCCCTGGATGCGCGGAAGGACCCGCACGGCCGGCCCTATTACTGGATCGGCGGTGACTTTCCGACCGGCGTGGTCGAAGATGGCACGGACTTCGGCGCCATCACTGCCGGCTATGTGTCCATTACGCCGTTGCAGCTCGACCTGACGGCGCATGAAGCGATGGAAACACTCGGCAAATGGGATTGGAATTAGGAGAAGAGTATGTATATTGCAGATGAGCATCGTTACGAAAGCATGCAGTACAACCGCACCGGCCGCAGCGGACTGAGACTTCCGGCCATTTCCCTGGGCTGGTGGTACAACTTCGGCGGCCTGGACGTCCTCGAGAATGGGCGGGCCATCGCCCGACGGGCCTTCGACCGGGGCGTGACCCACTTCGATCTGGCCAACAATTACGGCCCGCCTCCCGGCTCGGCCGAGGAAACTTTCGGCCGGTTGCTCAGGGAGGATTTCGCCCCATACCGGGATGAGTTGATCGTTTCCACCAAGGCCGGCTACGACATGTGGCCTGGACCTTACGGCGAATGGGGTTCCCGGAAATACCTGCTGGCCAGCCTCGATCAGTCTCTGAAACGGATGGGTCTGGAGTACGTGGACATTTTCTACAGCCACCGTCCCGACCCGGATACGCCTTTGGAAGAAACCATGGGCGCACTGGATGCGGCCGTCCGCCAGGGCAAGGCGCTCTACGTGGGCATCTCGAATTATTCGCCGGAACAGACCAGCCAGGCGGCCAAGATCCTGCGCGGGCTTGGCACGCCCTGCCTGATCCACCAGCCGCGCTACAGCATGCTGGATCGATGGGTGGAAGACGGCTTATTGGATGTGCTCGAGAAGGAAGGCATCGGCGCGATCGTCTTTTCGCCGCTGGCCCAGGGCCAGTTGACCGACCGCTACCTGGAAGGCATCCCGTCCGGGGCGCGTGCCACCAAGACCGAGCGGGTCTGGCTGACCCCGGATGACGTCAAGCAAAACCTGCCCAAGGTCAAGAAGCTGAATGAGATTGCCAAAAAGCGCGGCCAGAAGCTCTCGCAAATGGCCCTGGCCTGGGTGCTGCGCAAGCCTCAGGTCACCTCGGCGCTCATCGGCGCCAGCAGCGTTGCCCAGCTCGACGACAACCTGGCTACCTTGAGCAACCTGTCCTTTGCGAAGGAAGAACTGGACGCGATCGAGAAGATCCTCAAGGAGTGAGCTATGTCCCCCGCTTTTGCCTCCCCGCCCGATTTGCACGGATTTCAGGCCAAGGTCTGGGAAGCTGCCCGCCAGATCCCGGCCGGGAAAGTGGCCACCTACGGCCAACTTGCCGGACTGATCCCGCCGCCCGACGGGATGGACCCCAAGGCTTACCTTGCCTTCGGTCCGCGCTGGGTGGGCGGGGCAATGGCGGCTTGTCCCGACGACGTGCCCTGGCAGCGGGTGATCAATGCCCAGGGCAAGATCAGCCCGCGGCCGGGGGCGGGTAACCAGCAGGCCCTGCTCGAGGCCGAGGGCGTGGTCTTCGACGAACGTGAGCGCATCGACCTGAACAAATATCGTTGGGATGGCCCGGACGAGGCCTGGTGCAAGGCTCACGGCTTGGTCCCGCCGCCGGCCAAGCCGAAGCAGGAGTCGTTGTTCTAGGCTGTCAATTCCCCCCAAAGTTGTTCCTTGAATCGAACATCCGACCGCGTTTTTTGCGGCCGGATGTTGTTTTCGGGCCAGCGAAGGGATCCTATTTTTCTCCGCGCAGGATGGCGATCTTCCCGACCATGAACGGCAGTTTCAGGAGGCTTGGGATGAACGGCGCCTCGTGGGTGTCGACGAACTCCACGTTCCGGACGCCCCAGCTCCTGACCAGGGCCACCAGGTCGTCCGGTTTTCCGTAGATCGCCTCCCAAAGGAACAGGTCCTGGAAGACGAACTTGCCGCCCGGCTTGACCACCCGCAGCGCTTCCTTCAGGACGTCCCGCTTGTCCTTGGCATCGCTGACCTCGTGGAAGGTCAGATTGCTGACCGCCAGGCCGAAGGCCCCGTCTGCGAACGGCAGGGCGGATGCGCTGGCTTTCTGGAAGTCTGTCCGGTCCCCGACTCCTTCGATCCGCGCATTCCGCTCGCAGACCTGCTTCGAGTAGTCCCAGTTCGCTCCCCAGTAATCCACCCCGGTCACCCGGGCGGACGGGTATCTCCGGGCGAGCCGGACCGTCAGAGGGGCGTTCCCGCAGCCGATGTCGATCGCCTGGCCCCGGCCGTCCCAGTCCAGGCGTTCCAGGATGAGCCCGACGATCTGTGACTGGACGTCGCCGCCCGCCGGCGAGAAGCGCTGTCGCGCCAGGATGAAATAAAGGCCCACCGCCAAAAACAGGATGGCGAAGACTGCCAGGAAGGGGACCAGGAAAGACAGGCCGGCGAAAAACAGGCCCAGGAGGCCGGGAACGAGGATGAATTTCTTCGAGACCCAGTTGCCGTAATCGATCTTTGTTGATTCCATGATTGCTTCTCCTTACTTCGAAATCGAGGTTTTTTGCGACATCTCCCGGACCAGGCTGGTCAGCTGTTCCAGGAAGATTTGATCCATGTCGTCCGGAGTTTCGGGCAGGTTGAGGGCGGCCTTGAACTGGTCCCGATAGCGCAGCCAGAAATGGATCGGACCGATGATCATGGTCAGGAAAACCGTCGGGCTGAATCGGTCATCGATGAACCCCTGCGCCTGGAGCGCTTCCACCTGCCGGACCAGGGCGGCCGTCAGGGCGGCTTCCTGGTCGGCCAGTTCCGTCCGTCCCTCCAGGGAGGCCCATAGCGAGATTCGCTGGTAGGTCGTATCGTGCTTCCAGAAGTTGAAAGAGGCCGCCAGGGTCTGCTGCATCACCTCGGCCGGAGAGCCTCCGCCAGGCTGGGCCTGGGCGAGCTCCCGGCCGTACCGGCCGGCCAGGTCTTCCAGGACCTGGCGGTAAAGGGCCTCCTTCGTCTCGAAATGGTGCAGGATCAGGCCGTCCGAGATCCCGCTTTTTTGGGAGATCAGCGCCAGGGGGGTGCCGTTAAAGCCGCGTTCGGCAAACAACTCGCGGGCGGCCGCCAGGACCCGTTCCTTGGTATCTTCAGCGTTCCTTTGTTTTCTCATCGGCACTCCTTATATTTACTTAATACTAACTAAATATAATTGTTTTGTCAAGGGCAGGGAAGGCCGTGCTCGTTCTCCCCCTCTTTCCCAAAAAATCTCCCGGCTGCTTTTCGGGCAGTCGGGAGATCTCTAAAAGGCAGTTCCGCTACGTTTAGCTGGCTTTGGCCGGTACCTTGGCCGGAGCGACGCTCTCCAGGGCGTTGATCTCCCGGAACGTCAGGGTCCAGACGGTCGATTCGTAGATCTGGAACCAACCCTGCAGGAGAAGGAGTGGCGAGCCTACCACCAGGAAGAAGAACGGGACGGCGCAGATCCCGCCGATGATGGCTGCCACGAGCGGGCTGGCAAACAGGCTGGCGATCCCAAAAGCCATCAGGCCGGGGATGACGGCGACGATCAAGGCCGGAATGCACAGCAGGATGAAGATCGGGATCAGGATGAACAAAGCGATGGCATAGGCGATGAAGAAGCCGATCCCGAGCCCGAACAGCACCAGCCACATCAGGGCCCCGCTCTTCCAATTTCGCTTGAACATGGCCCAGCCGGACTGGAAGGCAGCCCGCGTCCCCAAATCATTCAAGGCCAGCTTCCGCCAGAAGAACTGGCGCAGCAGGCGCAGGAAGGCCAGGCCGAGGCCGAAGACCAGGGCCAGGACGATCATGGCCAGGATGCTGGCGCCCAGCGTGACCCACATGGAGGTCGGATCGGTGTGGATCGCCTTGACGACGATACCGGCCACCAAGCCGCCGATCAGCAGCACCAGGACGAGTCCCGGCAGGCCCTGGATCAGGAAGTCGATCCACCACATCCGGAAGGCCCGGTGATTCCAGCCCAGCTTCCAGCCGGCGCCGAAGCCGACCTTTTCGCCGTTTTGTTCGTAGCCGTCCACCATGCGGATGACGGCCGCCTCGGCCGGGTAGCGGACCAGGGCGAAGAGTGCCCCGATGATTACGCAGAAGAGCAACAGGGCAACCCCGATCCAGACGAAGGTAGCAATGTGCTCGGCCGGGTGGAAGTACAGGGGTTCGAGGTTCTGCTGGAACCACATGTTCATCTGCTGGACCTGCGGATTGGTGGACGGATTGAGGCCGTGATACCCATTGGCACCTTGGTAGCCGCCGTCGTTGAACCGGTAGCTGCTGTTGCTGCCGAAGTGGGTGCTTCCCCGTCCGCCGGCGGTCAGGACCAGCAGGATGCCGAAGATCCACAGGACTTTGTAATTCCAGAGGATGTGCCAGGCACGCTTCAAAATCTTTTCAATGTCGATCATTTTTCACACTCCTTTATGATGGTCGTCGGGTTCGGGGAAAACCGAACCCGGTTTTGCCTATGAATGCAGGCCTTCCTGCGGGAGGCGTTCGCCCTGGCGGCGCCGGTAGGCGAACCAGGCCGCCAGCCAGCCGGCGATCACAAGTCCGATCGCGGCCTGCCAGATCAACTGGACCAGGTAGCCGGCGCCGAAGACGCTCAATCCGTTCAGCACGTCCAGGGTGGTGCGGGTATCGCCATTGATATGGCTTCCGAACAGGTTCATGCTGGCCGAGAACCAGGCGGCGTTCTGCGATCCGTTCTGCAGCCAGGCCGTGGCGTTCCCGAACAGGCCGGTCATGCTCGCGGCCGAGACCAGCGTGCTCAATGTGGCTGCCGTTTGGAACAAAAACCACAGGACGAGCGTGCTGGCAGGCAACAGCCACCACAGAAACTCGAAGCTTGTCCGGCTGCGGACCGGGTCCGGCCGGCGCGGCAGGTTGAGGGTCAGGTTCGCCACGAACCGATCGGTCGGGGTGAAGGCCTCGGCGGGGACGCTTTCCTGAAGCAGCAGGGAGAGTCCGCGGAGTTCCTCCAGCTCGGCCCGGCAGGCCGCGCACTTGGCCAGATGATCTTCCACCTGGCGCAGGCGCAGGTTGTGCAACTCCCCGTCCAGATAGGCGCCCAGCAGGTCAGTGACATGTTCAATCATGTTCGCTCTCCAATTGGAACAAAACACCTTTAAGCAACTCCCGCAGACGGTTGCGGGCGTAATTCAGCCGGGACATGACCGTCCCGATCGGGATATCGAGGACCTTGGCGATTTCCTGGTAGGACAGCTCGCCGTATTCCCGCAGGACCAGCACGGAGCGGGCCGCCTCGGGCAGGGCTTTCATGGCCTGCTGGACGAGGGTGACCCGTTCCTTTTCGATCAGGGCCATTTCAGGACTTGCAGCCTGGTCGGTGACCATCGTGACCTGATTCTCCTCGAGCGATTCTTCGGGTTTGCGCCGCAAGACGTCCAGGGCGGCGTTGATGGCGATCCGGTACAACCAGCTTCGCAGGGGCGCAGCCGGCTGGAAGGACGGCAGGCTCACCCAGGCCCGGATGAAGGCCTCCTGGGTTGCATCCTCTGCCAGGGCGGTGTCGCCGCACATGCGATAGACCACGCGGACGACTCCCTGATAGTGACGCCGGACGAGTTCCCCGTAGGCGTTGCGGTCCCCTTGTTGGGCCAGGACGACCAGCTCTTTTTCAGTTACCGCTTCCGCCAGGATGGTTGCCACCAGTCGATTCCTTTTCTGTCTCGTTGTCTGCTTTCACAATATATTACGAGGTTCGTGGATATTTTATTCGGAAACCCCCGTGATAGAATCCACCCAGATTTTCGATGAGGTTCAGAGATGAAGATCGAACTCAAAGCCGAAAGCCAGCTCACCGAATCCGAACGCCAGGGGCTCGAACGACTGTCGGCCGAGGCGTTCCCACCGGACGGGGAGGACACGCAGTGGGCCCGGTCCGACTGGCACGTGCTGGTCTGGGAAGGCGAGGAGATCGTCAGCCACGTGGAGATCGTCGAGCGGACGGCGGCCGTAGGCGGCCGGCCCGTCCGCCTGGGCGGGATCGGGGGCGTGTCCACGCTGAAGGCCTGGCGCCGGCGCGGCCTGGCCGAGGCGGCGCTCAAGGTGGCAGTGGAAACCCTGCACCGGCCGCTGAAGGTCGACTTCGGCCTGCTGGTGTGCGGCGAGGTCATGATCCCCTATTACAGCAAATTCGGCTGGAAGCTGCTCGGCCGGCCGATGTGGATCGAGGACCAGCCGGGAGGCCGGGTGCTCTACAAAGCCCCGCTGATGATCCTGCCGGTGGGCAGGGACGAGTGGCCGGACGGGGAGATCGACCTGTGCGGCCGGCCGTGGTGATCAGGCCGATTTCATAAATTCGGGGAGTAAATCCGGCAGCGCGGCCAGCCGGCGAACGGTGCGCTGCCGTTCGTTTTTCCGCTCCTCGTCCGTGTGCGGATTGAACCAGACGGCTTTCAGCCCGCAGGCGTTGGCGCCCAGCACGTCGGCTTCGTAATTGTCGCCGACCATGACGACCCGATCGGGGGAAAGCCCGAGGTCTTCCAGGATATAGCGGAAGAACTCGGGCGAGGGTTTCTTATGGCCGATCTTCCTGAAGCAGTAGATTTTTTCCAGCCAACGGTCGAGTCCGGCGCGCTGCAATGCCGCCCGGATATCCGCTTCGTCCGAAACGTCGGCATTCGTGGCCAGCGCCAGGGTCCAGTCGGGGTGCAGGGCGGAGAGCATTTCCGCCGCGCCGGGGACGGCCTCGACCTTTGGCCAGTCCTTCATTGGGCTGCTGAATTCCTTGAAATCCCGCATGAGCGTGTCGCCCCAGTCGAACAGGAGGCAGCCCTTCGGATGGCGGCCCATCAGCGGCGGGCGTCCTTGCGGACGAAGGGCGCCGCAACGGCCGGGTCCGCCAGGATCGCGTAGCGGGAGGGCTTGCGATAGGCATTGCCCCAGACCTCGTCCTGGCGATAGGCCCGCAGCCTGTCCAGGTCGAACGCGGCCAGGTAGACGCCTTCGTGCCCGTCCGCCTGGACCAGGCAGGTATCCCGCGAGCCGGCCTCGTCGAAGGCGATTCCATCGAAGGCGGCCGAGTGGCCGTTCTCCTGGGGCATGGCGTAGTTGGCCATGGCCAGGCCGAGCATGTTCTCGTAGGCGCGGGTCTGGACCTGGGCCAGCCGGTTGGCTTCCAGCTCGCAGGCGTTCGGGGTCAGGACGATCTCGGCGCCTTTGATCATGAGGATGCGGGCGCTCTCGGGGAACTCGCGGTCGAAGCAGATCATCGCGCCCACCTTGACCGGCCCGGCGGCCGTATCCAGCTCGGAAACGGTAAAGTCGTCGCCGGGGGTCAGGAAGGCCTCCCGGTCGAAATCGCAGGTGTGGACCTTGGCGTAGGTCAGGCGGATCTCGCCGTGACGGTCGATCAGGGAGAGCGAGTTGCGCGGGGCTCCCGGCCACTTCTCCAGGTAGGTAAGGGCGATGGCCATGTCGAGCTCACGGGCCAGCCCCTGGAAATACGTCACGAACTCGCCGTTCCGGTCGACGGCCTGGGCCTGCCAGGCGGGGACCTCCTCGGGTTGGGAGCGCTCGGGAATCTGGTAGCCATTGCTCCACATCTCGGGAAAGAGGGCCAGGTCCGCGCCCATCTCGCGGGCCTGGAGGCAGAACTGCCCACCTTTCTTCCGGTTGGCGGCCGGGTCGGAACCGGCCGAAAGCATTTGCAGCAGGGCGACTTTCAAGATGCTCATACGCTTATCCTTTCTCGAAAACGGTCACTCCCCCAGCATTTGCACAACCAATTCCCTCTGCCGGGGGCGGATGTCGAAATCGATGTAAATGACCTGCTGCCAGGTGCCGAGGGTCAGGGTCTTTTCGACGAAGGGAATGGTCAGCGAGGGACCCAGGAGCGCGGCGCGCATGTGCGAATGGCCGTTGCCGTCGTCCCATGCCGCATTATGGGCATAGTCCCGGTCCGAGGGGACCAGCTCCTCGAACATGCGCTTCAGGTCGGCCACCGCCCCCGGCTCGAACTCGACCGTGGTCAGCCCGCTGGTCGAGGAGGGGCAGAAGACCGTCAGCGTGCCGTTCTTCAGCCCGGACTGTTCGACCAGGCGGATCAGCTCCCGGGTGATGTCGTGGATGTCGGTGTTTCCCCGGGTGCTTATTTCCAGACTTCCGGTTTCTATCGCCATGCTTCGCTCCTATTTCGACCAGAGATAAACACGGATGAAATGCTGGTTTGATCAAAGAACAGGCCTACCTGGGTTCATCCTTTTCATTCGTGGTTTTTGCCTCTCCGGATGGCCTTCCTCCCATACTTTTCCTGCAGCTCATCCACCACTTCCTGCAGCTTGCGGCGCTTCTCGGACCCGGCGTCCCACAGGCCGAGCTGGCGCAGCGGCGGGCCGAGTCCGCTCACGCCCACGCCGAGCAGGCGGACCGCCTTGCCTTTCGCCCGGACCTTGTTCAGCAGGTCCAGGGCGGTCTGGTAGATCTCCTCGTCCTGGTCGACCGGCTGGGGCAGGGTCACCTGGCGGGTCAGGGTGGTGAAATCCGGCCAACGCAGTTTGAGCTTGACTGTCGTCCCGCCCAGGCCCTCGCGGCGCAGGTGCCGGCCCACGTCGGCGGAGAGCTCGCGCAGGGTCCGGGCGAGGTCGGCGTCCTCCCGGATATCCCGGGCGAAAGTGGTCTCCGAGCTGATCGACTTGGTCTCGCGCTCGGTCACGACGGGGCTTTCGTCCACGCCGCGGGCGCGGCGGGCCAGGTCGCGCCCGTTCTCGCCGAACCAGCGCACCAGGTCTGCCTCAGGGCGACGGGCCAGATCGCCGATGGTCTTGATCCCGTAGCTTTCCAGCCGGGCGGCGGTATTGGGTCCCACGCCCCACAGCATGTCTGCCGGCAGGGGCGCCAGGAAGGCGGCCTCCTGGCCGGGCGGGACGACCGTCACGGCGTTGGGCGGCTGGCCCTTTTGGGCGTTCTTCTTTCCCACCTCGGTGGCGATCTTGGCGATCAGCTTGTTCGTCGCCACGCCTACCGAACAAGGCAGGCCGAGCTCGTCGTTGACACGCCGCTGCAGCCGCCCGGCGACCGCCTCCGGGTTCTCGGGCAGGTCGCTGATATCCACGAAAGCCTCGTCGATCGAGATCTGTTCCACCAGCGGGGAAAGGTCGTGCAGGCGCTCCATCACTTTGTGGGACATCTCGCTGTAATTCCCGCGGTGGTGGGAGATGACCAACAGCTCCGGGCACAGGCGCAGCGCCCGGCTCATCG
>DATJPX010000185.1:0-57329 GCA_035506155.1 Anaerolineales bacterium | reverse complement strand
GAGATGCCGATCACATCCACCTTCTCGGCGATGAAGGTCCGGAGGGCGATGATCTGGTTTTCCTGTTTTTGCTGGGCGTCCATGAATTTAAGCTCCACGCCCAGGCGGTCGGCTTCCTGCTTGATCGAATCGGTATCGGCGGTGCGCCATTCGCTTTCCGCCCCGATCTGGGCAAAGCCCACCACCAGGTCCTGGTAGGTTTTCTTCGGCCGGCCGGAGGTTGCCGTCGTGGCAGGCACGGGGACCGCCTGCGGGGCGCTGCAGCCCTGCAGGATGATGAACAGCGCAGCGATGACCATCAATATCCGGGAGGTTTTCATCTTACCAACTCCTTGTCGGCCGCTTCGGGATCGGCCTGGGCCGGCTTCGGCTCGTCGGGCGAATCTTCTTTCCTGGCGGGGATGACGAACGACACGCAGGTTCCGGTTTGATACTCGCTCCGTACGGTAAGGCCGTACTGCTTCCCATAATAGAGCTTGATGCGCTGGTTGACGTTCCCGATCCCGAAACCGCTCTCCTGCCGGATCTCGCCCGAATCGTCGTCCAACTCCGCCCGGAGCTGGCGCAGCTTGTCGGGAGTGAACCCGATCCCGTTATCCTCGACCTCCAGGATGACCTCGTTGGCATTGTTGAATTTGGCCCGCACCGTGATCGTGCCGCCATCCCGTTTGTTCTTGATGCCGTGATAGATGGCGTTCTCCACCAGCGGCTGGAGGATCAGCTTCAAGACAGTATGGTCGGAGACCCCCTCGTCCACGTCGATCTTGAAATCCAGGATATCCCGGTAACGCATCTTCTGAATGATCAGGTAGCTCTTGATCCGGCCGATCTCTTCGCCGATCGTGATCCAATCCTTGCCCTTGCTGAGGCTGATCCGGAAGAAATTGGACAGGGCGCTGACCACCTCGACGATCTGGTCGGTCTTGTTTGCCTCCGCCATCCAGATGATCGTATCGAGGGTGTTGTAAAGAAAATGCGGGTTGATCTGGGACTGCAAAGCCCTCATTTCCGCTTTCCGCAGGTTTTCCTGTTCCCTGATCTTGTCGTCCAGCAGGCCCCGGATCTTCCCGATCATGATATTGAAACTCATCCCCAATTCGGCGATCTCATCGGTATTGTCGCCGGTCACGAGGGCCTGCAGGTCGTTTTGGGTGATCGTCTTGGTCACATCGTGCAGCTTCTTGATGGGAGTGTAGATGCTTTTCGAGAGGGTCCAGGCAGCCGCGACGGAAAAGACGACCGCGCCAAAGGTAAGGGTGATCGCCAGGGTCTCCCAAAAAATGAACCCGGCCCGCATCTGCTGGTATTGTCCATTGCTTCGATTCACTTCGAAGAGCACATAGTCCTGGACGACGCTCTCGACCACGCCGGTGACGAAGCGGATCTTTTCCAGGACGGCTTCGTTCTCGGCCGACGAGCTGTTGTGGGCGATCTGGTCCCCCATCATATTGACATCCTGAGTCAGGGTTTGCATCGTTCGGAGGACCACATCCAGTTTGACCTTGGCCTTGTGTGAATCCGTGTTTTCCATCATCCACTTCACTTTGGAATTCACACTGTCGATGATCTCGTACTGTTTTCCCTCGCTGAACTGGATCTTCCCCGCCACGATCTTCCACATTTCGTTGTCGATGTCGGGCTTGATGCTCCCGCTGATGCTGTTTGCCGTGGTGATGTTGCTGATGATGGCATCGTACTGGCGGCTGTAATTCAACATTTGAATCACGACCAATACGTTCGCGGTGCCCATCAACAAGATCACGATGCAGAGGGATAACAGGATCTTTGCCCTGATGGTCAGATGCAGCCCATCGGGGATGCGAAATCCTTTGAACCATTGAAGGGGTGAGCGTCGCCGGGCGTTTGCTTCCGGCCTTTTCCGGGATGCCAAGGGGTTGGTCTTGGCTGTTTTCGTCTGTTCGGTCACGGCTTTACTCCTGCACGCATCGGCGGCGCTATCCGGGAATTGATTACGATTCTATCCCGCCTGTTTTTTCGATCGAAATTCGGTGGGCGACATGCCGGTATTCTTCTTGAAAACGTAGCTGAAATAATGAGGATCGTTGAAACCGACCTGATAGGCGATATCGTTCGAGCCGAGCGAGGTCGTCCGCAGCATCCCCTTTGCCTTGTTGATCCTGGTCGTCGTCAGGTATTCCTTGAAGGTCTGGCGGGTTTCCTGGCTGAAGACCATGCTGAAATGACTGGAACTGAGGTTGACCAGGGAGGCGACCTCGTTGAGGGATAGCTCGGGGTCCATGTAATGCTGGTCGATATATTCCTTGGCCTGGCGGATCAGCCGGGGATGCTGGCCGTTGTTTTGGCCGTCCCGGAACGAAAACGCGTTGGCCAGGATCCTGTACGCCTGTTCCTTCAATTGGTCGATCGTCTTTATATTTTTCAGGATGGACTCGATGGAATTCAACTCCGGGAGGACGGCATCCATATCGCCTCCCAGTTCGTTCACCAGCTTGGCGGTGCCCAGTACGAGATCCATGAAGATGTAATTTTTGATCAGATGCGACTTAAGGGCCGTTTCACCAAGCGGCTGAAGGTAGGCGCTGAAGAAATCTTCGAAGCCGTCGAGCGCCCCGGAGCTCAAATAGGTCTCGACGGCCGATTTGTTCAGTTTCAACAACTCGGCCTTTTCGAGCCCATGATTGGGGGCATCTTTGACCTGATCGGCGGCATTTTGAATGTTTGCGAATGCTTCGATGAAGGATTGGTAGATGTCGGTGATCCGGTTCTTCTGCGTTCCGGCCCCGACGGTGAGCCAGTACCTTGTCTTTTCCACCTCTTTTGCAATCGCTCCCAGGAGCAGTTCCCTTTCCTCCTCAAGATATTGGGAGGTGTTCCCCTTCATCAAAAGTACGATCTCCTCCCAATCCTTTTTGATGAAAAAGATATCGGGATTCTTTCCAACCAGGCTGGAAACGATATTTTGAATCTGCTGGTACTCATCGTAATCGAATTGTTCCGAGCGGTCGCCGATCTCGATTTTAAGGATGACGACCAGGTAATATCTGGCGATCAGGTCCAATCCCAGGGATTCGCCCTTCTCGATCGCTTCGGTCGAAGCGACCGCGCCGGATACTAGCTTCAGCAAAAAGCCTTCCCTGAGCATGGCCTGGTTCTCTTCCAATTGCTCTTGCAGCTTCTTCAGGTTTTCCTGTTCTTTTCTTTCCTTGTCCAGCTGGGTAGCGATCTTCAGAAGCGCCCGATGCATGTTCTGCACCGTAATGGGCTTCAAAAGGTACTCGGTCACCCCCAGTTTGATCGCCTCCTGGGCATACTCGAATTCATCGTGGCCGCTGAGGATGATGATCTTGATCCAGGGCAAGCGTTCCCGCACGATCTTGCAGAGCTGCAAGCCGTCCATGAAGGGCATTTTGATGTCGGTGATCAGGATGTCTGGTTTGACCGCCTGCAAAAGAGAGAGGGCCATCTCTCCGTCGGTGGCTTCGCCGCAATACTCGAAACCGTTGGCCTTCCAATCGACATTGTCCCGGATCCCTTCCCGGGTGACGATTTCATCTTCCACAAAAAGAACTTTATATGGCATAGACTCTTTTTATACTCCGGAAAGTTCTTTCCAAACTTAACAATTTAATTTGTACAACAAGTTGGGGGGGAGGCCGAAGAAATTGCTGCCGGTCATCGGGATCGCGGGGGACTCAATTCCCTGCGGCGAGGTTTCGTCAGATCGTGCACAAGGGTATCTTGGTTGCCGGGTATCGGGGCCATAGCATCTCGAATGTTCGCAGGAGCGTCGAAGAACATTGACAAATCGAATAAAGCTTGCTAATATAGGCCGTGAACGATAACGGGAACGATAACATAATCATACCATAAAACGATAGAATCATGAATATCAACAAGCGTGCCACGATCAAAGAAGTTGCCAGGGCGGCCGGGGTCTCCACCCAGACCGTCTCCCGGGTCATCAACGACCGTCCCGACGTCTCACCCGAGACCCGCGAACGCATCCAGCAGGTGATCGCAGAACTGGATTACCAGCCCAGTGCGCTGGCCCGCAGCCTCATCCAGCAGCGCAGCTATACCCTGGGGGTCGTGACCGCCGGCCTCAAATTCATCGGTCCCTCCCGCACCCTGAACGGAATTACCAACAAAGCCGAGGAGCTTGGCTACGCCCTGCTGCTCGAGGAAATGCTCCAGTTCGACACGGACAACATCAAACCGCGCCTCCAGAACCTGCTCGCCCGCCATGTCGACGGGATCGTCTGGGCGGTCCCCGAGGTCGGCGACAACCGCCGCTGGGTCGACGAAATCCTGAACGATGTCCCTGTGCCGGTCGTGTTCCTGACCATGGAGCCCCGGCCAAACGCATCGACGGTTTCGGTCGATAATTACGCCGGCGGAGTCATTGCAGTACAACATCTCCTCGATCTGGGTCGCAGGGAGATCGGCCATATCTCCGGTCCCCTGGACTGGTGGGAGGCCCGCCAGCGTAAACGGGCCTGGCAGGATACCTTGAAGAAAGCCGGCCTCGAGCCGGCCGACAATCACTGTACCGAAGGAAACTGGTCCTCTTCCAGCGGAGAGGCCGCCTTCGAGCAGTTGCTGCACAGCTATCCCGAAATGGACGCGGTGTTCGTCGCCAACGACCAGATGGCCCTCTCCACGCTTCGGCTGGCCAACCGCCGTGGGATCAACATTCCCGGGAATCTGGCAGTAGTCGGATTCGACAACATGGCGGAGTCGGCCTATTTTTGGCCGGCCCTGACGACGATCAACCACAAGCAGCACGAATTGGGCTGCCGGGCCGTGGAGGAGGTGGTCAGCCAGATCGAGGCCGTCCACCGTGGGGAAAAAGTGGAACCCGGCAACATTTTCTTGTCTCCTGAACTCATCCGCCGCGAAAGCTCGGGCGGGGAATAATCCTGCAATTCTTGGAGGCACCGATGATCGAATTCAAGGACTACGAAGTTTGGTTCGTGACTGGCAGCCAGCATTTATACGGCGAGAAGACCCTGAAAGAAGTTGCCGACCACTCCCAAAAGATGGTCCAGGAATTATCCCAATCCGCCAGTCTCCCGATCAAGATCGTCTGCAAACCGGTCGTGACCACCCCCGAGGCAATCTTCGAGCTTTGCTCGGACGCCAACACCGCCGGGAATTGCATTGGCTTGATCACCTGGATGCACACCTTCTCCCCGGCGAAAATGTGGATCGCCGGCTTGAGCATCCTGCAAAAGCCCTTCCTCCACCTGCACACGCAGTTCAACCGGGAACTCCCCTGGTCGGGCATCGACATGGACTTCATGAATCTCAACCAGTCCGCCCACGGCGACCGGGAGTTCGGCTTCATCGGCAGCCGGATGCGGCTGGACCGGAAGGTGGTCGTCGGCTTCTGGCAGGACCCGGACGTCCAGGCAAAACTGGCCGCCTGGCTGCGGGCCGCAGCCGCCTGGCACGACCTGCAGGGAGTCCGGGTCGCCCGCTTCGGCGACAACATGCGTGATGTGGCCGTCACCGAAGGCGACAAGGTGGAAGCCCAGATACGCCTGGGATTCTCCGTCTACGGCTACGGGGTCGGCGACCTGGCAAAATATGTCGAGGCCGTCACGGACGCCGAAATCGACAGTCTGACCGCCGAGTATGGCAATCGTTACGCCCTCGCCAAGTCGCTCGAAAAAAAGGGCGACCGGCATCAGGCCCTGCGGGATGCCGCCCGGATCGAGCTCGGGATGCGGGCTTTCCTGGAAAACGGACGGTTCAAAGCCTTCACGACAACCTTCGAAGACCTGCACGGCTTGACCCAGCTCCCCGGCCTGGCAGTTCAGCGCCTGATGGCGGACGGCTATGGCTTCGGCGCCGAAGGGGATTGGAAGACCGCCGCGCTGGTCCGGGCCATGAAAGTCATGGGCAGCGGCATGGACGGCGGGGCCTCCTTCATGGAGGATTACACCTACGATTTTTCGGAACCCGCCCCCAAGGTCCTGGGCGCCCACATGCTGGAAGTCTGCGAGTCGATCGCGGCGCAAAAACCGTCCCTGGAGATCCATCCCCTTTCCATCGGCGGGAAATCCGATCCGCCGCGGCTGGTCTTCGACGTCCACTCCGGTCCGGCCATCAACGCGACCCTGCTGGACATGGGCAACCGCTTCCGGATGATCGTCAACGAAGTGGACGTGGTCCCGCCGGACCAGCCGTTCGCCAAGCTGCCGGTCGCCCGGGCCGTCTGGATCCCCCGCCCCAGCCTGAAAGTCGCCGCCGAAGCCTGGATCCTGGCCGGCGGGGCCCATCACACCGGTTTCAGCCAGACCCTGACCGCCGAGCATCTCGAAGATTTCGCCCGGATGGCCGGGATCGAATTCCTGTCGATCGGCCGGGATACCACCATCGCAGACTGGAAGAAAGAGCTGCGCTGGAACGAGATGTATTATCTCCTGGCCAAAGGGCTGTAGCTAAAGGTCCGGTTTTCCGATGAACGAGCTGACGAACAAACTGCAACGCCTGCGTGAACTGGCCGACCGGTCCGGCCTGGAAGCGATCCTGCTGCAACGTACGAGCAGTGTTGCCTGGGCCACCAGCGGAGCCTCGGTGTATATCAACACCGCCAGCAGCAACGCCGAAGCCTCCCTGCTCATCACCAAAAACAAACAATTCCTGGTCGCCAACAACATCGAGGCTGTCCGCTTCGACAAGGAAGAAGGGCTGGCGGCCCAGGGTTGGATTTTCCAAACTGCACCCTGGTTCGAGAAAAACACCTGTGTATCCGAATTGACCCAAGGGCTGAAACTCGGCTCCGACGGCCTCTTCCCGGGCGCCTGCGACCTTTCGGCAGACATAGCGCACCTGCGGGCGGACCTGGGCCCCTACGAAGGGGAACGCTTCCGGACCCTCGGCCGCTTGTGCGCCCAGGCCATGGATGCGGCGGTCCGTGCGGTTCGCCCAGGCCAGACCGAATTCGAGATCGCCGGGCTGCTCTCCGGAGAATCCGAGCGCCGCGGCGTCCAGCCGACGGTCATCTTGATCGCCACGGACGAGCGCATCTTCAACTATCGCCACCCCCTGCCCACTTCCAAGAAGCTCGAACGCTACGCCATGCTGATCCTGTGCGGCCGCCGGCAAGGACTGGTTTGCTCGATCACTCGCCTGGTGCATTTCGGCCGCCTGCCTGACGATATCCAACGAAAGGCGGAGGCCGTCGCCCGCATCGACGCCGCCATGATCGCCGCCTCGCGCCCGGGGAATTCCCTGGCATCCGTCTTTCAAACTGCGCTGCGAGGCTATGCGGAAGCCGGCTATCCCGAGGAATGGCGCCTGCATCACCAGGGCGGACCGGCCGGCTACGAGCCGCGCGAATATGTCGCCACGCCCTCCTCACCGGAGCTGGTCAAGGCCGGGCAGGTCTACGCCTGGAACCCGACCATCACCGGCTCGAAATCCGAGGACAGCGTCCTGGTCGGTGAAAAGGGCAACGAGATCCTTACCGCCATCCCTGGCTGGCCGACCATCCCGGTGGATCTGAACGGCCAGACTCTGGAAAGGCCAGCGATCCTGGTTGTGGAATAGACGCCAAAGATGCGTTTCCGCTGGAGCCGGCAGGCTTGGCAGCACGGCGGGAAGGCCTGAAGGTGATCGTGGAATGTTGATTGGAATCACAGGAGACGGATATGGATCAAGACGCCACCCAAAAAACGATTGAGAGCGGCAGGACCGCGCTTGGCATTGAATTCGGCTCGACGCGCATCAAGGCAGTGCTGATCGACGAGGCCCACGCGCCGATCGCCTCGGGGAGCTATGAGTGGGAAAACCGCTACGAAAACGGCGTCTGGACATATCACCTCGAAGACGTTTGGACGGGCTTGCAGGAAAGCTTCCGGAGGCTCGGCAGCGAGGTTTTGGAAAAGTACAAGACGCCCCTTCATACCGTTGGAGTGATCGGCTTCAGCGCCATGATGCACGGCTATCTGGCGTTCGACAGGGATGGAAATCTGCTCGTCCCCTTTCGTACCTGGCGGAATACCATCACCGGACAGGCGGCAGGACAACTCACCGACTTATTCCAATTCAACATTCCCCAACGCTGGAGCATCGCCCACCTCTATCAGGCGATCTTGAACAAAGAACCCCACGTGAAAGACATCCATTTCCAGACGACGCTGGCAGGCTATGTCCATTGGAAACTGACGGGTCGAAAGGTGTTGGGCGTCGGCGAAGCCTCGGGCATGTTCCCGATCGACAGCCAGACCAACGGCTACGACGGACGCATGCTGAAACTATTCGACGAACGCCTCGAAGCGGAGAATATTCCCTGGAAGCTCCAGGACATCCTGCCCAAAGTCCTGACGGCGGGAGAGGCTGCCGGCACTCTCACCGAAGAAGGCGCACGGCTGCTCGACCCTACGGGCCGGCTGCAGGCGGGCATCCCGCTCTGCCCCCCGGAGGGCGACGCCGGCACAGGCATGGTCGCGACGGACAGCGTCGCAGAGCGAACCGGCAACGTTTCCGCGGGGACATCCGTCTTTGCCATGATCGTCCTGGAAGAGGCCTTAGCGAAACTTTACCCGGAGATCGACATGGTGACCACGCCCGCCGGCAAACCGGTCGCCATGGTTCACAGCAATAACTGCACCTCCGACCTGAATGCCTGGGTCGAGCTTTTCCAGGAATTCACTCATGCACTTGGGGTGGAGGTCAGCCAATCCAGGCTGTTCGAGCTGCTGTACCGCCAGGCGCTTGCGGGCGACGCGGATGGCGGCGGACTGCTGGCCATCAATTATCTTTCGGGCGAGCACATCACCCACCTGGAGGAGGGACGCCCCCTCTTTGTCCGGACCCCTGAAAGCCATTTCACCCTGGCGAATTTCATGCGGGTGAATCTGTTCTCGGCGCTCGGCGCCCTGAAGATCGGCATGGATATCCTCTTCGAAAAAGAAAAGGTGAAGGTAGACCAGGTCCTCGGCCACGGCGGATTCTTCAAGACAAAGGAAGTCGGCCAGAAGATCATGGCGGCCGCGCTGAACGTCCCCGTTTCCGTGATGGAAACCGCCGGCGAGGGCGGAGCATGGGGAATCGCATTGCTGGCCTCCTACATGCTCCACAAGGCGGCGGATGAGCCCCTGGAAGCCTATCTCACTGACAGGGTCTTTGCAGGGGAAAAAGGCACGACGATCGCGCCCGAACCGGCGGATGTCGCCGGCTTCGAGGCGTTCATGGAACGCTACCGGAAGGGACTGTTCATCGAAAAGGCCGCCGTGGAGGGGCTAAAGGTGCCATGATGGAAAAGACGACCATCAACCTGCACACGAAATTCATGGTCGCCCCAGTGGACCCGCGGCTCTTCGGCGGTTTCCTGGAGCACATGGGCCGCGCCGTCTATGAGGGCGTGTATGACCCGGAAAATCCCAGCGCCGACGAGGACGGATTCCGAAAGGATGTCCTCGATACTCTCCGCCGCCTGGACATGACCGTCCTGCGTTACCCGGGAGGCAACTTCGCTTCCGGTTACCACTGGCAGGACGGGATCGGTCCCCGCGAGGCCAGGCCGACGGTCCGTGAACTGGCCTGGCAGAGCCGCGAGCCGAATCGGTTCGGCACGGAGGAGTTCCTCGGGCTGTCCCGGAAAATGGGCTGGCAGCCCATGCTGACGGTGAACCTGGGGACCGGCAGCCCGGAAGAGGCCCGCAACTGGGTGGAGTACTGCAACTGCCCGGCCGGCACCCGCTATGCAGACCTGCGCGTCTCGAATGGCAGCCCCTCCCCGCACGCCGTCCCGCTCTGGTGCCTGGGGAACGAAATGGACGGCCCCTGGCAGCTGGGACACGTCCCCGCCGACCAGTACGCCCTTCGCGCCCGGCAGGCGGCCAAGATGATGAAAGACGCCGACCGAAGCATCGAGCTGGTGGCCGGCGGCTCATGCGGGACCGGCCTTTCCACGTACATGGAATGGGACCGCCAGGTGCTCGATACCCTGGGCGACCTGGCCGACTATATCAGCCTGCACCGCTACGTGGGCAACCCGGAGGACGATACGCCGGATTACCTGGCCGTCACGAATTCCATCGACCGCCAGATCGAGGAAATGGACGCAGCCTGCCGCTTTGCCCAGGCAAAGAACAGGAGCAGGAAGCGTGCCTACCTGTGTTTCGACGAGTGGAACGTCTGGTACCGGAACATGCAGATGGACGGGGAGGGCAAGTTCGCCCCGCACCTGATCGAGGAGGTCTATAACCTGGAGGACGCCCTCGTCGTGGCCGGCTTCCTGCACAGTTTCGTCCGCCATGCCGATGTGGTCAGGATCGCCAACCTCGCCCAGATCGTGAATGTGATCGCCCCGCTCCTCACCCGGGAAAACGGGCTGTTGATCCAGAGCATTTTCTATCCGTTCGGGATGTTCTCCAGGCGCCGAAAAGGAATCTCACTGCGTTGTTCCGTTGAGGGTCCCACTTACGAGGGAGCAAAGAACGGCCTCGTCCACACCCTGGATGCCAGCGCCATCTTGGACGGGGACAGGCTGCATGTGTTCCTGACGAATCGCAGCCTGGATGAATCCGCAGAAACAGACATCCTCCTTGCGGACAGGCCGATCGTCTCGCCCGAGAGCGCCGAGCTGTTGACCGGGCCGGACCCCAAAGCGGCAAATTCGTTCGAGAACGCCGAGGCCGTGATCGCCAGGCCCTTCCAAGACGTGAAGGTGGCCGCCGGCCAGGCGCACTGCAAATTACCCCCGCTATCCTTTGCGGCGCTCACCTTGAACCTTCAGGGCAGCGCCTGATTTCGCCGCCAAACGAGGCCGTTCATGTTGGATGAATTGAGACTGGAAATCTGCCGCCTGCACGCCGAGCTGCCCCGCCACAACCTGGTGGCCTGGACATCCGGCAACGTCAGCGGGCGGGACCCGGCGACCGGGCTGGTCGTGATCAAGCCGAGCGGCATCCGCTACGAGAACCTGGCGCCGGAGAACATGGTCGTCGTCGACCTGGCTGGCAAGGTGGTCGAAGGCAAACACAAACCGTCCTCCGACACCTTCGCCCACGTTTATGTCTACCGCCAGCGCCCGGACGTGAACGGCATGGTCCATACCCATTCGACGTTCGCCACCGCCTGGGCGGCGGCTGGCAAGCCCATCCCGCCGGTGCTGACGGCCATCTGCGACGAGTTCGGCGGCCCGATCCCGGTCGGGGCGTACGCTAAAATCGGCGGGGACGAGATCGGGCGGGAGATCGTCCGCTCGATCGGGGAAAGCCCCGCCATCCTGATGAAGAACCACGGCGTGTTCACGGTTGGGAAGACCCCCGAGGCGGCCGTCAAGGCCGCCGTGATGGTCGAGGATGTCGCCCGGACGGTATACTATGCCCTGCAGATCGGCCAGCCAGACGAGATCCCGGCTGAAGAAGTTGCCCGTGCTCATCGCCGCTACCTCGAGGAGTACGGCCAATCCCGGTGAATAGGTCGGTCATCGCAGCGCGGTTCACGGGCGAAACGCGCTGATCCATTCTTCTCCTTTTTTCGAATGCAAGAGCCGGGGTTAGGCACCCGGCTCTTGCATTTTCCGATCCAGGGACTTCATTTCTTCCCCGCGCTCCGGCGGGAGATTCGAGCAGCGAAAACTCCGCGCCGGGCCGAATCAATACATGCCGGCTGTCGAGGGGAGCAGAAAATAGAGCGGAATCGGTCTTTCGATGCGAACTCGCAGTCCGTCCAAAAACGGCGGCTCCGCAACCAAGTGTCTGCCGGTCAGGCTGCTTTCTTCCTGCGGCGGCTTCCCAACTTCCAGCCCATCTCGGCAACCGGAACAGCCAGCAAGGCCAGGGCGACGATAAAGAGCGGCCAGTTGAACGAGACCGGCAGCGCCTTGCGGACTGCATCGCTTCCATCCCCCAGAACGTGCAGCGCGGAGGCCATGAAGGTGTACAGGGCCAGTCCCACGCCAGCAATATTCAACAGCCAGGCCCAGCCGCGCGGCCAGACGGGGTCCGTGGTCCGCTCACCCAGGGCGGCCAGCACGCCGCCCACGATCAGCAGGAGGGAAATGAGGATCGGGGCCAGGATAGGACCCCACCAGGGCAGCGGCACCAGGAAGAGCACATCCCAGTCCAGCAGGGAGTGCGGCCAGCCGCTCATCGGGACCAGGAAAATGTAATAAAAGATATCCCAGACTCCGAAGGCGATCAGGGAGTATCCGGCCCGGCCGCGCCAGGTCCGGCCGGCCAGCCAGCCGACCGCCCAGAGCATCACCAGGGTCGCCACCTCCCGTCCCACTTCGATCCAGCCCAGGCCCACCGAGACCGGCAGCGGATTGATCTGGTAGGGATCGGTGCGGCCGATCAGGACGCGCAGGTATTCCACCACAGCCGATTCGACCCAAGCCATCGCAACTGCATAAGCGAAGACAGTACCAAGACGTTTGAGCAGATCACGCATGTTCAAGGTTCCTTTCGTGAAGGCAAGTTTCCGATTACATTCCGTTGGCGCAGATTTTCAGCGGGGAAAGGTATCAAATGCTTCAGTCAGAGTGTCAATTGCTATCATATCCCGGCGCCGGGAACTCGAAATCCATCCAAATATGAGGGACCCGGTTCCTTGAAGGAACCGGGTCCCTGCATTCCTGGCAGGACGGGACGGAGAGGGCGGTTTATTTCGTTCCCGCTGGCATGGACACACTCACCTGGAGGCCGCCCGCGGGGAGGCTCCGGGCGGCGATCCTGCCGCCCTGCCCCTCGACCAGGAACTTGGCGATCGCCAGTCCCAGACCGGCTCCCCCCGAGACGCGTGAGCGAGATTTCTCCCCGCGCCAGAAACGGTTGAAGATGAATGGAAGGTCGGCTTCCGGAATACCCGGGCCGTCGTCGTTGATGTTTGCCGTCACCTCGCCGCCCTCCCGGACGATCTCGACCCAGACGTGCCCGCCCTCGGGGACATACCGCAGGGCGTTCGAGAGCAGGTTACCGATCACCTGCTCGGTGCGCAGCGGATCGGCAACGATCAAGGCTTCATCCAGCTCCGTCACCAGGTCCAGGCAAATCTTCTTCTCGTCAGCCTCGGCCTGGAACATGCTGAGCGAGCGCCGGGCGATCTCGATCAGATCCAGTTCGTGTCGATCGAAGACGATCTGGTGGCTTTCGGCCAGGGTCAGCAGGCGCAGGTCTTCCACCAGCCGTTCGAGCAGGTAGGCTTCCTCGAGCGCCGGGCCAATGTGATCCTCGTCCGGCGAATAGACGCCGTCCATGATCCCTTCCAGGCGGCCGCGGATGACCGTCAGCGGGGTGCGCAGCTCGTGAGCCACGTCGGCCAGCATGTCGCGCCGCTCCCGGTCGTTGCGCTCCAGCGAATCCGCCATCTTGTTGAAGCTGTTGCTCAGGTCGCGCAGATCGTCGGGGCCCGCGGCATGGACGCGGGTTTGCAGTCGGCCTCCGGCGATCTCCTCGGCTGCGGCAATGACCTCGGCCAGCGGGGAAACCACCCGGCGGGTCAGGAGCAGGCCGATCAGGGTGGCAAAGATGGCCAGGATGAGCGAAGCCAGGATGACCGGCTGGAGCAGGCGGAATGCCAGGAGCCCGGCCGGGCGGACTTTTTGGGCGACGATCAGCTTCCCGACCACCGCCCCGTTCACCAGGATCGGTTGGACGGAGTCCCCGCTGGCGGGCCGGTAGGTCACCGGGGCGGCGGGGTCGACCGGCTTGCCATTCAAGATGACGATCTGGTTCTGGGCGTTCAGCAGTGTGGAAGAATTCCACTGGGCCGCCTCGACATCGACGGTATCGTTGAAGACCGTGCTGACCCCTCCCCAGTTACCCCGGGCAATGTAATAGGCCTCCAGGCGCGGGACGGCCGGCAGCTTGAAGAACACGGCCGACTGCGGAGAATAGATCAGGACGAAGCCCGTCACCAGCAGGGTGAACAGGATCAGGAAGCCGACTGCGATGATGAAGGCGCGCAAAAGCAGGAGGAAGAGGCGTCTCTGGATGGAGCGTACGGTCGGGGAGGGTTGCATGGGGATCACCCTTCGAGCTTGTAGCCGATTCCGTGGACGGTAACGATGTACTCGCCAGGCTCGAGCTTGCGCCGCAGGTTGCGGATGTGCGAATCGATGGCGCGCTCGTAGCTTTCGAACGCCACGCCGCGCACAGCGCTGAGCAGTTGAGCCCGGCTGAAGATGCGTCCGGGCTGGCTCATCATGGTCGCCAACAGCTCGAACTCGGTCGCGGTGAGCACCACGGTCCGCCCGGGCAGATCCACCTCGTAGCGCGACCGGTCCAGGGTCAAGTCCCCGGCCCGGATCACCGCGCTGGACGGATCGCCGCCGGCCCGCCGCAGCACGGTGCGGACGCGCATCACCAGCTCACGGGGGCTGAACGGCTTGGTGATGTAATCGTCGGCGCCCAGCTCCAAACCGATCAGCTTGTCCGTTTCCTCGATCCGGGCGGTCAGCATGATGATGGGCACGTTGCTCTCATGGCGCAGGGACCGGCACAGGTCGAGCCCATCCATCCCTGGCAGCATCAGGTCGAGGACGATCAAGTCGGGTTGCTGGGAGCGCGCCAGGGCCAATCCCCGAGGCCCATCGCCGGCCGTGACGGTCTCGAAGCCGGCGGCATGCAGATAATCGCTGCAGATCTCGACGATCTTGGGCTCGTCATCGATGACGAGGATTTTCTTGGCCATGGCGCTTCCAGGGTGCTACGAAAGAAAAGAGGCTTCGGGGATTTATTCGCCCTTCTTCTTGTTCTTTGGCGCTGGGGCGGCTTCGGCCGGGACCGGGGCGGCCTTCGGCGGGAACGAGGCGAGGACGATGACCGCCGCCGCCAGAAGGACGTGGACGGCACCAAGGACCAGGCTGATCGGATTGCGGATGCCGATCAAACGGATGAAAAGGAGCGGCAGGAAGGAGACCAATCCCAGCAGGCCGTAAAGGGCAGCCATAACGATCCCGAGGACTTGTCCCCAGCGCTTGGTGAAAAGCATGCCCAACGCTGCAGCCAGTGAGGCCAACAGGGCAACGAAAAAGAAGACGATCCCAAAGGCGCCGCCTCCGACGGCGACCCGCCGGCCTGAGCCGTTAAGGCCAGTCGAGCCGGTGAAGAACCGTCCCCCGCCCTGGGTGGTTGTGACCCCGTTCGATGCACCGGGTTGGCCTGTGGTCCCTTGCGTGACGAAGTTGCCGGTCCGCGGGAGGGCGCCGGTCGTCCGCAGGAGCGGCGTGACCATGAAGAGCAGGCCTAGGACGACAAGGAGGATCGCTGCGATGGGCAGCAGCTTGGTGTTGAGCACTCTGATCTTGGCAGGTTTTGGAGCAAGTGTGGACATATGACCTCTGAAAGAATTATTCGTAGCGCAATGCTTCCACCGGCTCGAGCCGGGCAGCGCGCCGGGCCGGGTAGATGCCGAAGAATAGGCCGACTGCAGCCGAGAAAAGGGTGGCCAGGAGGATGGCGTTCAGGCTGACCGCCGGGGTCAGGGTCGAGCCGCTGGCCGAGGCGATCCGCCCGATGATCAAGGCAATCAACCAACCCAACAGGATCCCCAGGACCCCGCCGAGGAGGCTCAGGAACAGCGATTCGATCAGGAACTGGAGCAGGATGTCCCTGTTGCGGGCGCCCACAGCCTTGCGCAGGCCGATCTCGCGGGTCCGCTCGGTGACCGAGACCAGCATGATGTTCATGATGCCGATCCCGCCGACCAGCAGGGAGATGGCGGCGATCCCGCCCAGGAAGACGGTCAGGACGCCGATGATCGAGGAAGCGGTCTGGGCCAGGTCCTGCTGGTTGAAGACCGAAAAATCCTCCGAGCCGACGGCGACATGGTGGCGCATCCGCATGATATTCGAGATCTGCGTGTCTGCATCCGAAACGGTGCCCGCATTGGTGGCCTGGACGAAGATCATATCGACGTAATTGCTTGGCCTCTGGATGACGCGGTCCCGGGCGGTGGTCAGCGGGATGATCGCCTGGTTGTCCGAGCTGCCGAAGGACGTCCCGCCCTTCGATTTCAGGATCCCCACGATCGTGAACGTCTGCCCGTTGATGCGCAGGGTCTGCCCCGTCAGGCCGGTCGTCTGGCCGAAGAGCGTCGTCGCCAGGTCTGGGCCGATCACGGCCACCCGGGAATGGAGATTCACCTGTTCGTCCGAGAAGGTCGAGCCTTCCGCGACCGTTTCATTGCGCATGGAAAAGTAATTGCTCGTCACGCCATAGATGGTGGTCGTGGTGGCCTGTCCGTTGGCAGCCGCAGAGACGCCCCCGTCCTGCAGGATGGGAGCCACCGCGAGGACCGACGGCGCCTGATAGGGATCCAGCATGGCCTGGGCATCCTCCATCGTCAACGGACGGATGTTCCGGATGACCACGGTTTCCCCGCCGCCGCCCCTGAACCGGGCGGAAGCCCCGGCGGAGACGAACAGCAGGTTGGTGCCGATGGAGTTGATGGAGGAGGTGATGGAATTCTGGGCGCCCTGCCCGACCGAGAGCATGGCGATCACCGCCGCCACACCGATCACAATGCCCAGGATGGTCAAGCCGCTGCGCAGTTTGTTCCCAACCAGGACGCTGAGCGTCCCCATAAGGACTCGTCTGATTTTCATTTCGCTTTCCTCTCGACCAGGCCGTCGCGGATCCTGATCGTCCGTTGGGCCTGGGAAGCAATCCTCGGGTCGTGGGTGATGATGAGCAGGGTGGTATTGCTCTCACGGTTGAGCTCCAACAGCAGATCCATGATCTCCTGGCCCACCTTGGAGTCCAGGTTGCCGGTCGGTTCATCGGCCAGCAGGATGGCCGGCTCGTTGACCAGCGCCCGGGCGACCGCCACGCGTTGCTGCTCCCCGCCGGAGAGCTCGGTCGGGCGGTGCTTCATGCGGTCTTCCAGGCCGACCGCCCGCAGTGCGGCGGCCGCCCTGCCCCGGCCTTCGTCCGGCCGGTTGGCATAACCGAGCGGCAGCTCGACATTTTCGAGCGCCGAGACACGCTGGAGCAGGTTGAAGGACTGGAAGACGAAGCCGATCTTGCGGTTGCGGATGCTCGCCAACTGGTCGTCCGTCAGTCCCGCCACCTCTTCGCCGTCCAGGATGTATTCGCCGCTGGAGGGTCTGTCCAGGCAGCCGAGGATGCTCATCAGGGTGGATTTTCCGGAACCGGAGGGACCGGTGATCGCCACGACCTCGCCGCGTTTGACCTCCAGCGAGACGCCGCGCAATGCCTGGACCTCCACTTCACCCATGCGGTAGATCTTCTTCAAGGCTTCCGCCTTGATCACGATGTCTTTCTTCATTTGAGCGCCGCCTCGCTTAAGGGGTCGCCACAGGCTGGGGTTTGGCATTGACGACTTGCTGTGTATTGCCAACTCCTGCCCCGCCGCCGCCCAGCCGGAAGCCAAAGCCGTTGCCGCCGGTGGTGGAGGAACTGCTGGCGAAGCTCAGCACGATCGTGTCGCCTTCATGCAGGGTGTCGCTGGTGATCTGGGTGGTGGAATCCGAGACTGCACCGACCGTGACCGGCACCTTGACCGTCCCGCCGTTCTGGACCCGGTAGACATACTGCTGGCCGTTGGCGTCGCTAAAAATCGATGTGCTGGGAACCAGCAGGGCGTTCTCCACCTTGTTGGTGATGACCGTTGCGTTGGCCGCCATGCCTGGCCTGACCTGCGCATCGGCATCGGTCAATTGGACGGTGACCGTAAAATTGACGCCGTTCTGCGTTACCGTGCCAGCCAGGTCGGTCTTGATAACCTTGCCGTTGTAATTTTTGTCGGGGATGGCGTCGAAGGTGATCGCGACGGGCTGCCCGACCTTGACGTGGTTGATATCCACCTCGACGACCTGCACATCGATCACCAGGTTGGAGAGGTCGTCGACCCGGAAGGCCTGCGTGCCCGACGAAACCACCGCCTGGGGGACCGCATTCGATTGGGTGACGGTCCCGTCGAAAGGCGCCGTGATCTGGATCGCATCAAGGCTATCCTGGGCACTCTGGACGGCCAGCTTGGCCTGGTTGAGCTTGAGCAGGTCCGCCCCGGTGGCATCCGCCGGCACATCCCCGCCGGTCAAGGCCGCCAGGTAGATCTGGGCGTTCTTCAACGTGGCATTGGCCAGGTCGAGATTCGCCTGAGCCTGGTCGACCTGGCGCTGGGTCGGCGCCTGGGAATAGAGGGTGTAATTGAACTTGGCGTTGTTGTAAGCCTGCTGGGCATTGTAGAGGGTCTGATAGAGGATGGCTTCGTTGGAGTTGTTGATATACTGCCCGACGTTGGCGCCGTCATAAGCCGCCTGGGCCTTGTCAAGGTTCGCCTTGGCGATCACCATCTTGGCATAATAATCCTGGATCAAGGCATCGTTCTTCCAATATTGCTGGCTATTCAAGGCTGTCTGGGCGTTGATCACATCCGCTTGTGCATTCGTAACCGCCAGCTTGGCGTTTGCGATCGCTTCGGGAGAGGTAAGCTGGGCCAGGTTTTGCTCGGCGGTGATCAGGTTGGATTCCAGGCTGCTTTGGGTCGAGCCCGGGAGCAGGCTGGCCAACACGTCGCCCGTCTTGATCTGGTCGCCGATCTGGACATTCACCTTGTCGACCTGACCGCCCGCCTGCCAGTTGAGGTCTGCCGAGAGCAGCGAGCGGACAGTACCCGTGCCTTCCACGGTCGACGTCAGCGTGCCGCGTTGGACGATCGTCGTCTGATAGGCGGAATTGGAACTGCTGCCCGTGTTGCCGCCCTGGGCGCGCAGGCCGGCAATCAGGAGGACCAATGCAATGATCACCACCACCGAGGCCCCGGCGGCAATCCAGGTCTTTTGTTTATTATTCATGCTTCCATCTCCATTTTCGAATTTGGTTAACGATACCTCACATATGTGCAGAAATTGTGAAGGCGGGGTAAGAATTTGTGGAGACCGCGCCGGTCATTCCATTGGCAGACGGCCACTGCCCTACCGGGTCCACTTGGTAGGGCAGTGAGTATTTCGAGATTCGCGATCCCCCGCACGTCGACCGTCCTACATGCTCCACGGCTCGGCCTGGATGTCGGTCTCGTCGGACCAGCGGGAATGCAGGGCGGCAATCTCCCGGACGATCTCCCCGGGCAGGGGTTGGATGTCCTTTGCGGCAGAGAGGAACTCGGCCAGGTTGGCCAGCCTGGCAGTGGCGCCCACCGTCGCCCGCACCTGCGGGAAGGAATGGGCGAAGCGGACGCAAAACTCGGTCCAGGATTTGATCCCGGAATGCTCGAAGATCGGTGCGACTTCGCCGGCCCGTTTCTGCAGGTACTCCTTCCAGGCGAATCCCGGCACATCCCGCAGGATGTGGACCGGTCCACCGGAGACGGTGCGCATGGCGACGATCGGCTGGTCCCGGGCGACCAACTCCTCCCAGAGCGGGTTGGAGGCAAAGCGCTGCAGGGGATTAAGGTAGAAGATGAAGCCGTCGACGATCCCTTCCGTATAACCGCGCCGGAGGGCTTGCAACGGCGGCTCGGATGTCCAGGGAAAGATTTCCACCACGTAGCCCTGCACCAAGCCTTCGTCCTTGAGGGCCCGAAAGACTTTGTAGCAATCCCCGCCGTTGGCGAAGTCATCGGCCAGGGCGCCGCTCAGGCAGAGCTGTCCGAGCTGCATGCCGGGAACGCCGAGCGGCTTGAGGTTCTCCTCGATCACCCCGCGCAGCTGGTTGACGTCATTCCAGCCGATCTTGATGACCAGCCTGGGGATCCGGGCCGGGTCCTGCGCAAAGGCTTCCCCCAGGACTTCGAGGGCGTCGCCATACATCCGGGACGCGTGGAACCAGACGCCAGCATCCATGGCGGCCCGCGCCACCCGGATCCGCTCGGAGCGCGGGATTTTTCCGTCGCCGAGGCGGGTGGTCCCATAGACGTAAGGGGTGATGTCTTGCAAAGCAGTCAGGGTGGTTGTCATATTTGAACCTCCGGGGACTGTAATTTTACCTCCGCCTGGGAGATTGTTGCCAACAGCAGGCCGTCTGCGGGCATGCATTCCACCGGGATATGCTAAAATAATCCAGAAGTTCATTCGAGCCTGCGCGCGAGGGAATATCAGAGCATATGGACATCAAAGCCGATCCCATGGAAAAACCTGTCCTTTCGCTCGCGGCTCTGCCAGGGACGAATTGAACCGGCGGACCGATGCGGGTCACGCGTAAAGCGTGGCCCATTTTTATAGGCAAAGGTCAAGCCGTAGAATGCCGTCCCAAAACCGGGGCGCTCCGCGACTTTTAGCGGATCGAGGGTGTTCTTACCACGAGGCTCTCAAAGATGATTACATTGCAGAAATACTTCTTCAAGCAAAACTGGAGTCCATACGAGCCGGAACAGCGTCGTCGCATTCTCTCCATCGTGATCTGGTGTACGCTGGCGGCAGGCATGTTAATGGGGGCCGTCAACCTGGTCATGGGCGACTGGCGGGGGGCGCTCATCCTTTTCGCCATGTCGCTCACCTGTGTGGCGGCGTTGATCTTGAACCACTATGGCAAATATACCCCGGCGAGTGTGATAATCAGCGCGATGGTCATTCTCACGGCGGGTTACAACCTGGTCTCCGCCAACGGCATCCGGGACCCGGGCGTGGTTGCCTATCCCATTCTGGTGATCTTCGGAAGCCTGCTTTTCGGGAAGCGCGCCGCGCCAGTCTTCGGTCTGGCAGGGATTCTGTCCGTGGTGGGGACTGCTTATCTCTCCATGATCGGGGCGATCAAAGCAGTCGGCGACCGCACGACCCCGGTGGACGCCGCAATCATCTCGATCCTGATTACGGTTTCGGCGGTGTTGAGCTGGGCAGTCATGGATACGCTGGAAAACAACCTGGAGCGGATCAAAAAAGACGAGGCCAACCTGCGCGTGACCTACGATATCACCCTGGATGGCTGGGCCCGGGCGCTCGATTATCGCGACCGGATCACGGAAGGCCACAGCCGGCGGGTGGTGGAGATGTGCGTGCGGCTGGCGAAGGAGCTGGGCTGCAGCGACGAGGAACTGGCCCACGTTCGCCGGGGCGCCCTCCTCCACGACATCGGCAAGATGGCCATTCCCGACCAGATCCTCTTCAAGCCCGGTCCGCTCGACGAGGAGGAGTGGGAAGTCATGAAGCGACACCCGGAGCTGGCCCGGGAGATGCTGGCGGACATTCCTTTCCTCCAGCCCGCCATCGCTATTCCCTACTGCCACCACGAGTGCTGGGACGGAGGGGGGTACCCGCAGGGCTTGAAGGAGGCGGAAATTCCCCTCATCGCCCGCCTGTTCACGGTGGTCGACAAATTCGACGCGCTGATATCGGACCGGCCTTATCGACCCGCCTGGACGCCGGAGAAAGCCGTGAGCTATCTGGAGGAAAATACCGGGAAGATATTCGACCCCGGGATCGTGCCGGTCTTCCTGCACATGCTGGCAGAAGATACCTTCAAGTTCGGGCGCCCGCCGGGGTGCAAAGGCGCCAAGGCTTCGATATTCGTCGCCGACCACGCCGAATCCCCTGGGGAGGATTGATCTCCCCGAAAACAAAGGGTTAATGCGGCGGCAGGGAGAAGGCGTAGCGGGTGTGGAAGAAGCAGTACACCGGCTCCCCGCTCGAGTAGGCGACCGGCGTGGCATGCTCCGGGTCGGCCGTGCTCAGTTTCAGGGTGATGGTGTCATCGTTGTGGTAGTTGGGGTCATAGATGTAGAGGGTCAGGTCGGTCCCCGAAAGGTCGTAGCCGTAGGCCATGACCTGGTGGTTTTCGCCCAACTCCTTCAGGTCCGTTGACAGGATGCGCACCAGCCCAAGCGGACAGGCCTGCCCGGCGTCCAGCGTCAGCTTGATGACCGGCCACTCCTGCCGGATCATGCACCAGGCCCGCCCATTGAGGCCGCCAAAGACCTTGCCGAACAGGCTCTGGCTGTCGGGGTAGCTGGGGTTCATCCACTCGATATACTTGAGGACGCCGGTCGGCAGGTCGAAGCTGTCGATCAGGCGGTTGACGATGTAATCGAAGAGTGTGCCCGAGGCGGGCGGATCGGTGTCGGCCGGGATGACTTCCTTGGCATTGTAATAATCCAGGGCAGCGTAGACCATCCCGCCGCACAGGCCGTTGGCGGCGTTGCCGATCGGGATATTCCCGAAGGGCGTGGAGAGGATGCGGGCCGGGACGGCCGGGAAGCTGTTGTCGAAGTGGAAGCCGTCCTGGCTGGGCAGGAAGCCGGTCAGCCGGCTCGTCACGGACCCCTTGCCGGTCACGGCCTGGGCGGCCGGCGGGCAGGAGAACGCCTCGACCTGGTAGCGGACGCCGGAGAGGCGGCTGCCGGTCCATTTCACGACCAGGCTGGTCGTCCCGGTCTGGCCGAGGGCTGGCTGGGAGGCCAGGCTGGCGTTCGACCAGGGGTCGGCGGCCAGGATGGTGATCCGGCAGGCATGAAAGACTTCGCCGGGCGGAACTGTAAAGGTGAAGGGGTCACTCCCGCCCGTCCCGGGGGACCAGAGACCGCCGCGCTGGCGGGTTTCGTTGAGAATCTGGGTCATAAATTTCCTCCTTGGCTGGATAAAGTCCTGTCTATGGATAAAGGGAACGACATTCCGGCGGGCGGGGGCGATGAATTAAAAAAGCCACTGAAGGTTTCCAGCGGCCCCGACGATCCCCAGGATGTATATGCCGGTTGTAATGTACTACCCGCCTTGCAGGGATGCAGCGTTATTGTACAACGGTCCAGGGAAGGAAACAAGAAGGAAAAGGGCTTGCGCAAAATCCGAGGGATCGTGAATGCATCTGCGTCCCTTCGCCCTTATCGCTTCCCGCCAGAAAGAAACAGGCCACGCACATGGCGTGACCTGCAAAGGAACTTCTGGGTAGATGCTAAGAGCTAGCTACTCAGCCATGTTTTTTAAAGTTTGATCTCTCCTCTGGCACAGCTTGGTCAGTTTCTCAACGATCTTCAGCCGTGTCGCGGGCGGGACCTTCTCATCCTGCCAAACGTTTCCGAGTTCATCCGAAAGCCGATCCAGCGACCAAACAGCCACAGACGGATTCTCCGCTATCAGCGGGTTTTCCTGATTGGCCCACACAACCGCCGAGTCCACCCACTGGTCGATCCCATCCGCTCTAAGGAAATTTCCCAAACGGGCTGCGCCATTCTGAGCTTGGCGACTCGGGCTCTTCTTATATGGGTTCCAACGTTTCTTGCCGCGGTATTCCCACTGCTCACCGATATTCCGATACTCCCCGGTAAAATTCTTGATTTCCAACACCCATACTCCAGAAGGTCCTACCAAGACAGTGTCCAGGTCGGCCTTGTTACGTCCGGGTAGGAGGATGTTCCGGAAGAGCGACCAGTTTCCGTCCAGGGCTTGGAGGATGACCTCGATGGTCCGCTCTTCACCTTTCTGTCCCTGGCGATAGTTATCGATTTGCTTGTCCATTTTTTTAATTACAAACCGGTCAAACAAAAACCCGCCCAGGACCTCTACACCCAGGATGAAGATAGCGATTATCAAGGTTGTAATGCCCAAAGGAGATTTCACGGCTTCTGACAGACGCAGACCTGGATGCCCCGTAGACCGTAGTGTAAGTGACCAAATCAGCCCAATAAGAGTTGCGCCGATAATAGCGCCAAGGATCGACCCTTGAATGAAATTGATTTGCATCTGTTTCCACTCTGCATAACTCCTCCCGCCAGAAACCACTTTCACAAATCCGGCCGAAGGGGCAGGTTCTTTGACCATCTGGTTTAGCCGCACCAGCATCAAGGCTACGGCCGCTTGTCTCACTCGTTCACCCCAAGCATTCTCAGCAGCATATCCGAAGTCCTTAAGCGAGAGCTGTCGCGTCTCGACAAGCATCCCCATCGGCTGGCCCTTGAAAGGCGGGAACGGCCACGGCGTGGTGCGCGCCTGTTCCAGTGGGATGCCGATCGGCAAGGCCGAAGCTGGCAATTCAAAGGTTGGTTTTGAGACAACAACCTTAGCTGGTTTCTCCGTCACCAACTGCTTCAATAAAAGTTGAGCTGCTTGCCTGAGATTTGGGTTATAAGCCTTCTCAGCGGCCCATTCCAATCTCGCCTGGTTGAGGTAGCCCTCATCATACAGTTCACCCAACGGGCGAGGATAATTACGCAGCCAGAGGACCTTACGGGCGTCATCATATGTCATCGAAGAATTATTCTGATGTTGAAAATCGGTCTTGGTAGTCGAAGGCGTTGTCATGATTTTCTCCCTAGGATAAACGTACGGATGGTCACGGGAACGGCGATTAAAGTATAGGCCAATTCCCCAGGCAGGACAACGACTTTGGCCCAATGAGAGTTTTCACTCTTGTAAGCATGCAGGCCACGCTCTCGCGTGACCTGCATTTGTTCCTTACAAGTGTAAGCGGGAAACAATCTATGCAGCAGCAAGCCTGCGGATCTCGACGATCACCTGATCGAAGTACTGGGTGGAACGCTTGATCAGGCCCACCAGGGTCAGGAAGCCGTGGACCATGCCGTTGCAGCGCAGGAGGGTGACCGGCACGCCGGCTTTTTCCAGCCGCCGGGCGTATTCCTCACCCTCGTCCCGCAGAACGTCGAACTCGGCCGTGACCACCAGGGCGGGCGGCAGGCCGTACAAGTCCCGGGCAAACAACGGCGAGACACGCGGGTCCCGGCGGTCCCTGGAATCCGGCGTGTATTGATCCAGGAACCAGCGCACATCCCGGGTCGGCAGGCCGAGGGCCTTTTCACCGAACTCCTTGAAGGACGGGGTGTCGAGCCCGGCTGCATTGGTAGCCGCATAGAACAACACCTGGCCCGCCAGCCGGGGTGAGCCTTTGTGGAGGGCGAGCTGGGAGATGACGGCGCTCAGGGTGGCGCCAGCCGAATCGCCGCCGACCAGTACGTGCTGCGGGTCACCGTGCAGTTCCGCAGCCTGCCGGACCGCCCACTGGACGGCTGCAAAGGCGTCGTCCACCCCGGCCGGGAAGGGATGCTCGGGCGCCAGGCGGTAATCCACCGAGAGCACGCTGCAGCCCGCCCGACGGCAGATGAAACGGGCGATATTATCGGCCGAATCGAGGTCGCCGATCGTCCAGCCGCCGCCGTGAAAATAAATAAACAGGGGATAGGTTTTCTCTTCCCCGGGCAGGTACAGGCGGGCTGGGATGGCTCCCGCCGGACCCGGGATGGTCAGGTCACGGACCGCGGCGACTTTCTCGAAGAGACCGCCGGCTTTCTTGAGCAGACGGATGCTGGATGTAAAGCTGGCGCGCGCCTGGTCGGGCGTCTCCCGGTCGAGCGGGGTTTCGCCCAGCGCCCGCTGGGCACGGCGCAGCAAGTCTAGCTGCTCGTCCAGGACTCCGCCCGGCAGGGGTGGGCGCGGGCCGGCAAGGTCGAGAAGTTTGAGCCGCAGGAAGAGCGGCAGGAACGGGAGGATGGAAAGGAGGTTGGGACTCACGTTTTTCATTCTAGCACGGAAGGGATGGCCAAGACTTTTCAAAATCGTCTGGCTTGTGTATGCAAAGTATGTAGGCCGGATTTCTGGTATGATGCGGATATGGAGACCAACAATCCGCGCATCGAAACGGACTGCCGGGTCCTGGTGGAGCTGGTCGAGGCTTCGGGGCAGGTCGAACAGCGTAAGTTCACCATTGTTAATTCGGACAAGGCCGACTTCAAGTCAGGCCTGCTGGACGAGAACGCCCCGCTCGGGCGGGCGCTGCTGGGACATTTCGCCGGCCAAGCCATTCCCTACCGGCTGGGAGACTTGCGCGAGGTGCGCATCCTGAAGGTGGAACGCCTGGGGGAGTCCGCTCCGGCGGAGGCGGCCGAGAAACGCCGGGCGGCCGTCCGCAAGGCTGAGGCGCAGACCGAAATCACCGACCAGATGATCTTCGCCGGCGCCAGCGGCAGCAAGTGGGGCGATTACGATGTGGATATGGAAAAGTTGCTCTCGGATGATGAGAAAAAAGAAGAGGGGAAAGAGAGGACAAGCCCCGACCGGGATCCTTAGCGCACCTCAGTCTTTATGGGGGAACAGTCCCGCTGTCGCCTGAAGGCCGATACTTCCCAGGGGATCCCAGGCAGTCGAGGATCTCTGCACAGGTCTCCTCAGGCGCCTTATCTTTTGTGTAAAACGTCAGCTTGGCCAGATCATAATAGGTATGATGCTGGAAAAAATAAGCCGATATGTCGAACGTCAGGTCCTGCGGCGGGTGGGCGTCCCGCTCCTTCAGGATTTTCAACGCCTCGAGGCGATCAGGAGAAGGCAGGAGCAAAATCACGTTGGGGTAATCTGACAGGGCCCGCTGGACGCGTCTGAAGCTTTCGTGGGATTCATAAATGCCGGCGCCAAAATCGAATACGCAATCGTGATGCTCGCCCAACATTCGTTCCACCGCATAGGCTGCAAACAGGTTGCGGTAATAGACCAACGCCAGGAAACCACCCTGGGCCCGAATTGTCCGGGCCACTTCGGCGTCGTAGCCGATTTCAGCATAATACTTCCAGCGCACCTCATCCAGGGATACCTGGGGATATTGCAGCCGCCCGGCCAGCAAGCGGCCGATGGTGCTCTTTCCCGCCCGGACGGGGCCGATCAAGACAATGTCATCTGGCATCGTGATCCATTCAAAGGCGAAACAGGGCAGCCCGGTAAAATTATGCCGATGATCCTTCCAGGAACTTTTTCAGGGTTGTGAGCATCATCTCCCAATTCCTGGTCGAATGTTCACGCTCTTCTTCGGTCGCATTGTGATCCTGGGCAAGCTTGACCCAGGTTTGTTTTCCTTCCACCGACAGTTCAACAGTCACATTGTGGTAGTTGGACGGCTCATCCGGGAGTCCGGAAAGCGGGCTGAAATGGCTGTATTGCAGCCTGCGCCCCCGGTCGAACTGCAGGATCGTGCCCTTGTCTTCGTAAGGTTTCCCCTGCCACTCGCCTTTCCAGGCGATCGGGCTGCCTTTGCGCCAGTCGGAGACGACGTTCGTACCGAACATGTACTGTCGGATGGCTGCGGGGTTCACCAGCGCATCCCAGACTTTTTCGACCGGGACATCGATGCCGATCGCAGCCCGGGCAATCAGGTTTTTTCCCATCGGTAACTCCTATTCTAGTCGGCCGCTCGGCGCAGAGATGTTTGAGCGGCCGGAATCAAGCCGCTGCAAAAGGGAGCGGAACCTGCCGCTCCGTCAGCGGATCGCAAAATCAAATTTAGAGCTTCACAGGCCAAAACCGGCTCGACCCACCCGGTAATCCCTCGCCTGGATACGACCTCAGGAATAAATTCGGATCGAACAGAGTAGGTCACGCCTCGTACTGCTTTCGAACCGGAGGCGTGACCTACTCGTCATGAACTTACTGCGGGAAGAAGTGGATCACTTTACCGGCGGTGATGACAGCAGTGTTGAAGCTGTACTGGTTGCCGGCGGTTCCCGCGGCGTTCTCGATGCCGACGGTGGCAGAGACGCCGTTATCGTACGAGGCATTGCCAAAGCTGGTATCCTGGTACAGGAACCAGATATTGTTCCTGGCAGTGCCGCTCTCGTCGATCTGGATCTCGAAGGTGGCGCCATTCGTCCCGCCGGGATAGTGGGCTACGTTGCGCCATTCGATGACGTAGATGCGGTTGGGGGCCGTCCCGGAGACGCCGGTGTAGATACGCCCGCCTGAAGGTGGATACAGGTCATCCCAGAAGGGGGCGATCAGGGCGTTCGGGTTCCCCGTATTCGGGATGGCGACGTTGCTGTAGGCGCTGCTGGCGGTGCCGAAGTGGGCATTGCCGTTCGAGGAGATCTTGATCGAGGTGTAGGCTGTCCCGAAGAAGGTCACGCTGAACGGCAGGCTGACTGTGATCACCTGATCATCGCCGGTGATGCTGGTCTGGGTGGTCCCAGCGATCCAGGCCCGGGCGTCGGTATCAGTCCGGCAGTAGCCGGCCGAGAGGTTCGGGCAGGCGACGGTCGTCGAGGTAGCCGTGGAGGTCCTGGTTGGGGTCGCGGTCGAAGTGGCTGTCGGCGTATTGCTCGGAACCGCCGTGGAGGTCGCCGTCGGGGTATTGGTAAAGGTCGGCGAAGGGCCGGTCGTCGGCGTCGAAGTTGCGGTAAAGGTATTGGTCGGGGCCAAGGTCGACGTGGCGGTAAAGGTGGCGGTGGGGGTGAAGGTCGCAGACGGGATGCTCGTCGCAGTCGGGGTGAAGGTGGCCGTGAAGGTATTCGTCGGGAGCGGGGTGTTCGTCACTGTAGCCGTGTTCGTCGGGGTGGCAGTGGGGCCGCTGACGCCGCAGGACGGCAGTTTGAACGAGCCGATGCGGGTCTGCCAGTTACCGCTGGCTCCGCCGCCGGACAGGTAATATTCGTCGGTGTACCAGAAGGTGCAGTCATCGACCGGGTCGACCGTCATGGCGGTGTAGTCGCCCCAGCGTGTACAGGCTGCGCTGCCACAGGTATTGGTCTGCGAAGCGCCGCCAACGACCAGGGAGGTCTCACTCTGCCCAAGCGTGCCGAGCGGATCGGTGACCAACCGGCCGGCGTAGCGGATGCTCGGGAAGACCGACGAGCTGGAGGCGCTGTAGCCAACGGCCATGTCGCCGTTCTGGTCGACCGCCAGGCTGGGCATCCAGCGCCAGGTGGAATCGGGCTGGTAGGTGCCCTGCTGGAAGACGGTGGGCGTGCCGTTGGGATTGCGGATCTCATACCAGCGGATGCCGGTCACGCCGCCGCTGGCGGCGGTATGGGTGGCCCAGAGGGCCTCGGTTCCACCCAGGTTGCGGTACTGCAACTGCATCATCTGCCGGTCGCCCAGGGTATCCAGCGCATTCGACGTGCCGGGCTGGGGGACGTTGGCGCTCGGCCAGGCAAAGGTCGCCAGGGTCGTATTGTTGGGACCGGTGAAGGTGGAGTTGGTCAGGGTCGTCCAATCGACGTGGAAACGCCACAGGTGGAAAAGACCGGGGGCGTCGATCGAGGAGAAGAACTCCGCCTCGCCGGCGGGCGGGGGCGTCCCGCGATAGTTGGCCGGCAGGAGTGCGCCGTAGTTGGTGTTGCTCATATCGAAATGTACGCTGCGCAGAGGCGCGCCGCTGGCCAGGTCGCTGCGGTTGAAAGCCCAGACGCGCACGCCATTGTAGGTGGCGCTGCCGCAGGCCGAGTCGAGGCAGTCGAACATGTTGGCCGACAGGTAGATCCCGTCATTCCACAGGCCGAATTTCGGATAATCGTTCAGCCAGGCGTGGGTGGCGTCGTCGGTCCGGAAGGTGTACAGCCACCAGCCGCCTGAGACCGGGTCGCCGGTCTTCGACATGGCGATGCACTGGTAATACGGTCCGTTCTGGATGTTGGTCCAGGCGAAGTCGGAGACCAGCCAGCGGTCGTCGGGGGCGTCGTAGAGCACGATCGGGTCGCCGTTGTTGCTGTTGTTGCAGGGGGATGCGGCGGTGCTGAAGAACGAATTCAGGGTAAAGGCCGCCAGGCGATTGCCCGATTTGTCGTAGATGCCCACGGAGGTGTTGACCATCTGAACATAGTTGTTCGGCCCAACGTCGCCGTTGGGATCCGGGGGCCAGCCGGCGCCCCAGTTGGCGAAGTCCAGGCCGGCAAAGTTCTGCAGGGGGGCCGGCATGGCTGCCGTCCCAACCGAGGTCTGCAGGGCTGGGTCGACGAAATTGGCGGGCGCCAGCCCCGGAGCGATGCGGCTTTCCCAGTTGGGCGCACCTTCCTCCGGCTCGTTACGCTGGCTGCGGGTAGGCGGGATCTGCGGCAGGGTGCGCAAATCGACGTCCAGGGAAACCGGCAGGATGAGCGGATCCACGGCCGGGCCGGGATTCACTCCCGGGGCCGCGGCCGTCCCGACCTGGCGGACAACAACCACGTTCCCACCCGGGCCGGCGAAGCGCGGTGGCGGGTTGGAGACCGCCGCGGCCGTGACCGGGTTAAGCAAACGCCCGCCGGCAAAGGCAAGCGCGAAGGCAAGCAGGACGACAAGTAGGACCACGATTAAGGTTGCTGACCTGCGATTGATTGACATACATTTCCTCCTTGGTACCTGTAAATTTACGAATGCCAGATAGCTGGCAAATACGGATAAACAAACGCGATTGTGGATTGGGCAAGCGCTAGCGCGATATGGAATTCATCTTATTCTTTTTTTTTCCTCCTGGTGCTACACGAACTTCCATCGGGGCTGCCGACCCTGACCTTTTCCGGATTCCCGCTACGATCGCCAGGGCGGCAGAAGAGATAATACGACCTGTCTTATCCGATTATCTCGGAATACTATAACCCCATTCGGGTCAAATCTCAAGCCTCAATTTCCTGAATACACGCAGTCCCGGCGACAACCCGGGACTGCGTGCGGAGAAGAAAAATGGGAAGCCAGTCGTTACCGCATCAACCCTTGATGGCGCCGGCAGTCAGGCCCTTGATGAACTCGCGCGACAGGATGACATAAAGGATCAGGATCGGGATGGCCGCCAGGGACAGCACGCTCAGGGCCTTGTTCCAATCCGTTTGGTACTCGCCGAAGAGCAACGAGACGCCCAAAGCGATCGTGCGGGACTGCTCGGCGCGGATGAAGACCAGGGGGAACCAGAAATCGTTCCAGATCTTGATCATGTTGAAGATCGCCACGGTCGCCAGCGCCGGCCGCAGGAGCGGGATGACAATGGAGACGTAGATATTCCATTCGGAGGCGCCATCCACCCGGGCGGCATCGAACATCTCGTTGGGCAGGCTCTGGATGAAAGCCGTCAACACGAAGGTGGCGATCGGCATCCCCATCGCCACATAGACCGGGATCAGGCTCCAGAGCGTGTTGAGCAGGCCGAGGGCTTTCATCTCCCGGACCAAGTCGATGGTCCCCAGGCGGATCGGGATCATCAGGCCGGCAATGAAGAAGATGTACAGGAATTTGGTCACCCAGGATTTCCACTTGGCCAGGGCATAGGCGGCCAGGGAACCCAGGAACATGATAAGGACCAGCGAGGTGACCGTGACGTAGATCGTATTGAAGAAATACAGGTCGAACCGTCCCTGCGTCCAGGCGGTGATGTAGCCGTTGACGGTGAAATGTTTGGGCAGGCCGAAGGGATCGGCAAAAATATCCTTCTGGATCTTGAACGAATTGATGATCAGGGTCCAGATCGGGAAGAGCACGATCAGAGACCAGGCAGTCAAGATGAAATAGGTTGCAATCTTGGAAATCTTGAATCGTTTCATGCTGACTCTCCGGTCTTACATTTCACTGGATGACTGGCGGCGCACCAGGAACAACCACAAGGAGACGCCGATCAAAAGGATGAGGAAAATCATAGTGGCGATGGCCGCCCCGATGCCCATGTTGGGCAGGCCGGAGGGATGTTCGCCGGCGATCGCCGTACGATAGAACAGGGTGGCCAGGAGGTCGGTGGAGTAGTTTGGGGCCCCGCGGGCGCCGGCCATTGCGTAGATCACGTCGAACGCATTGAAGTTGTCAACGAAGGTGATGACCGCAACGATCCCAACCACCGGCATGAGCAGGGGAAATTTGATCTTCCAGAAAGCCGTCCACTCGGAAGCCCCGTCCACTCGGGCCGCTTCGATCAATTCCTCCGGGATCCCCACCAGGCCGGCCAGGAACATGACCGTCGGCATGCCCACCCACTGCCAGGCGGAAGTCAGCGAAATGACCGGAAGGGCCAGTTTTTCGTCGCCCAGCCAGGGCAAAGCCAGGGAGCCCAGGCCCAGCTTGGTCAGGATGATATTGGCCGCGCCCCAGGAGGGATTGAGGATCAGCGTCCAAAGGAAGCCCACCACCAGCACGGAGAATGTGGCAGGCGCAAAAATGATCGTTCGAAAGGTATCCCGACCCTTGAAATTGGAAACCAGCAAGGCCGCAAAGAGCAGGCCGAGGGTGTTTTGGACGAGCATATGGATTGCGAAAAAGATACAGGTATGGATCACCGCCCCGAAGAAAAGCCCGCGCCAGAGCGGGTTGGTGAAAAGGTCGACGAAGTTCTTAAAACCGACGAACGTGGTCGGCGTCAGGCCTGTGCCGGTATAAAGACTCAACCGCAGCGAATCGAGCAGCGGAGCGGCCATGAAGACGACGTAAACAGCCAGGGCGGGGAATAAAAACACCAGCCAGAGCGCTTTGCGCCGCGCCTCCTGGCCGAAAAGGGTCCCGAATAATTTTTTCGATCCACTCAACTTTTGTTCGCCGGGAACGGCCGCTTGACTCATTCTGCCTCCTACTGCCTTTTGTGTAAATATCTAAAGTTCTTCGTCGCCAAGCGCTCGTGAATTAGGCTGTTTATGGACAAATATTTACGCAGTACCCTGTGAAAGATGTGGCAGGGACGCAGAGTCTCTCGTCCCTGCCACACGGTTTTGCGCAGATTGTTTCGGGTTACTTCTTACAAGTCTTGGCCGGTCCGTACCACTGCGCCAATCCGGCCTGCAGGCTGTCGGCGGCCTGCTGCGGGGTCATCTGGCCCTTGAGGATTGCGTCCTCGGCGGCCAGGGCCAGGTTATAGGCGCCCTGGAAACCGGTCGGACCCGACTGGATCTTGTCCCAGGTGAAGCGGATGTCGGTCCCCTTGGCATTCTGGTTGAAGGTCAGGAAAGCTGCCGCGATCGGGTCGGTGATCGTGGTAGGGGTCTTGCTCATCGGGAAGAAGCCCGGAACGTTATTGGCGAAGGCATCGTTGAAGCTCTTCGTCTCGAGCCATTGCAGGAAGATCTTGGCTGCTTCCGGATTCTTCGTGGCGGAATTCATCCCGATGGCCGCGTCGATGTGGAAGGTCTCGTACAGGTCCTTGCCGGCGGGGCCCGGGATCTGGAAGACGCCCCACTTGAAGCTCGGGTTGGCCTGTTCGTAGATCTTGGTGCTCCACGATCCGTCGAACATCATGGCCGCCTTGCCCTGGATGAACAGGTTCTCGGCATCGTTCACGCCGATGGCAGAGAAGCCATTGGGCAGGTAGGGCTTGAGGTCGGCGATTTCCTGGAAGGAGGCCACCATGTCGGCATCATTGAAGCAGCGGTCGCCGTTCAAATAAGCATTGCGTCCGTCCAGGCCGCCGATGACGCTCGGGAGCAGGCCCATCCAGACCACTTCGTTGATATCCCATTCGTCCTTGAGGCCGTTCGAGAAGGGGGTAATGCCGGCAGCCTTGAGTTTCTTGGCAGCCGCCATCAGGTCTTCCCAGGTCGTCGGGATGGCAATCCCCTGGGCGGTGAACATGTCCTGGTTGTAGAAAATGCCGTTCGAAACGGCTGCGATCGGGACGGCGAAAGGCTCGCCGCTGTCGCTGGCCCAGGGGGCGAGGGTGGCCGTGTCGAAGGCGTCATTAATGCCCGGCAGGTCTTTCAGCGAGGCAATGTATCCGCTGCTGAACAGACCGCGGCCGACCTCGAAGGAACGCACGAAGAAAAGATCGGGGCCCGTGCCGGTGGTCAACTGGGTCTGCAGGGTGGCGTTGTAATCGGGAGGATTGGTCGGATCGAATTTAACCGTGATGGACGGGTATTGCTTGTTGAATTCCGCCAGGATCTTGGCCCAGGCGTCGGCATCGTCCACGCGCCAGGAACCCAGGACCAGGTCGGCCTTCGGCACGCTCGGGGTCGGGACTGCCGTGGCAGGAGCGGCCGTGGCCACCGGGGCCGTGGTGGCGGGGGCGCTGGTGACAGGCGCTGCGGCGGGAGTCGCCGTGCAGGCAGCCATCGCAATAACCAGCAGGATGGGTAATACAGCTCGTAAGGTCTTCATAATTAATTTTACTCCTCTCTTCCTGAACGATTTGATGGGGTAGGGAAAGGCTGGGGGTGGTCCTTTTTCGCCGGTAGTTCCTCCTTCCTGCCTGGCCGGACAGAATTTCGCGAAGGAAGGCTTTTCGATTGGTTTGTTTGTCGCTTAAATATTTCTATGTTATAGTTTAGACGAAATGGTTCCCCCAAGAAAAGTACTTTTAGGCCAAACGAGTGCCATTAAAGTGCCATGACCAGCCTGAGTAAAACCGACTTCGCAAACCAGATCCGTCTGGCGCTCCTCAACCTGCACGATTTCGCCTCGCTGCAGAAGCTGCCGATCACCGGCCGGCTGAGCGCCCCGAACGGGACCCTCGACCAGGGAGTCCGCTCGCTGCGCGCTGAGATCCTGGATGCCATCGAACAGCTCAACCCCTCCGGGAGTTCCTCCAGCCGGGCCAAGGAGCGCCGGCCCTATGCCCTGCTCTACGGGCGCTACGTCCAGGGAATGACCACCGCGGAGCTTGCCGAAGAACTTGCCATCAGCGTCCGCCAGTTGCGCCGGGAACACGCCCGGGCCCTGAACGCAGTGACCGAACTGCTTTGGGAGAAACTGTCGGGCCAGCTGGACGGCGTCTCCGACGACCAAGTCCTCCCGCTCGCCAGCGGCCCATCCGACGCGGCCCAGGCCGAGACCGAGCAATTGATCAGCCAGGCCCGCATGGATGACCTGGTGCTGGCCGACCTGGTGAACGGGGTCCTGGCCACCCTGGCTCCTGTGGCAGCCGGGCGCAGCCTGACCCTGGTCGCCCGGCTGGCCGGGGACCTGCCGCTCGTCCGCGCCAACCGGGTGGTGCTGCGCCAGGGCGTGATGGGGCTGCTCTCCCACGTCCTGCAGCACTTCGTGAACGGACAGGTTACCATCGAAAGCAACCTCGAGCACGGGGTAACCCTGCGGGTGACGGCTGCCGGTAAATACCAGGCCGGCGATCCGGGCAGCCTCGGCCTGGATGTCAGCCGGAAGCTGATTTCCAGCCTGGGCGGGAGCATCGGGATCAAAGACGGCCCCAAGCGCTGGCAGGCGGAGATCAACCTGCCGGTGGCTGAGGACCTGCCAATCTTGATCATGGACGACAACCTGGGGTTGATCGAGCTCTTCCGGCGTTACCTGGCCGGGCACGGCTACCAGATCCTGGATGCGCACTCAGCCGACGAGGCCTTCGAAGCCGCCCGGAAGCTCAGCTTGAAACTGGTCATCCTGGACGTGATGATGCCCGAGCAGGATGGCTGGGAGATCCTGCAACGCCTGAAAACCGCCCCGGAAACGAAATCCGTGCCGGTGTTGATCTGCTCGGTCCTGAACGAGCCTGAAATTGCCTTTACGCTGGGGGCTTCCGATTACCTGCCCAAACCCGTCACGCAGGACGATCTGCTGGCAAAGGTGGAACGCTGGTGCCGCTCTCCATCGTTGCCGGAGGTACCACCGCCAGGATCGCCTGCAGGTATTTCAAAATCTCCGTCGGGGTAAATCCCTTTGGATTGGAGATCGTGATCGGCCGGTCGAGGAGGGCGCCGTCGTCCTCGCGTCCGCTGATGGCGATGATGGGGATGGCCGCTGTTTTGGGGGAATCCTTCAATTTTTCGATCAACGCCAGACCGTCGATTTCAGCCGGGCCCATGTCGAGCAGGATCACGTCGGGGGATTGCGCCCGGATGCGCGCCTGGGCCTCCCGTGGGGTGTAGGCCCGGAAGATCTGATACGCCGGCCGGATGCCCTGGAGCATGCGCTCGATCAGGCGCAGGGTGCTGGGGTCATCCCCCACGACCAGCAGGTTCCTGGCCTCCGGGGCAATCTGGCGAAGGAAGGACCGGATCGTCTTGATCGTCAGGGGCTTGCGCAGATAGCCGGCGATGCCGAGGGCCTGGGCGGTTTCCTTCGAATTGGGCAGAGGACAGGTGATCACCGGAACGGTCGAATCGAGCAGGTCGGTCGTCCCCTCAGCGGGTGCGTCGGTAATGATGAGGCGCGCCCCGACATTTTCGACCAGCTGCCGGGCGCCCTTCCAATTGGAGGCGCTGGCAAAGGCGAAGCCGTCCAAGTGACGCTGGAGCAGCTGGATCTCGTCCGAGCCTTCCTCCGCCAGGACGACCAGGGTGGGCTGGGCCGCCCGGGCCTGGTCGACCCGGAAGCGCTCGTCGACCGGCTGGGAGAGGAACGGTTTGTGGATCGGGAGGACGAAGGAGAAGGTGGTGCCGGTCCCAAGCTCGCTCTCCGCCCAGATGCGCCCGCCGTGCAGCTCGATGATGCGTTTGCTGATCGCCAGGCCCAGGCCGGTCGTGCCAGTTGCCCCGGCATTGTCGTCCACCTGCTGGAACTCTTCGAAAACCTGGCTGAGCATGTTCGGCGGGATGCCCGGCCCGGTATCCTCGACCTGGATGAGCAGCTCGCTCTCCTTGTCCTTGACCTTCGCCGAGAGGACGATCCGTCCCTGGCGGGTCAGGCGGGCGGCGTTGCTCAACAGGTTCAAGAGGACCTGGTGGATGCGCGCCCGGTCCAGCCAGAGGCCGGGGAGCGCCTCGGGGACGTCGAAGACCAGTTCCAGTTTCTTTGCCTGGGTGAGCGGCTGGACGGTCTCGACCACCTCCTGCAGCACATCCCGGATGTCGATCAGGTTGAAACGAAGCCCCATCCGTCCGCTGTCCAGCTTAGCCAAGTCGAGGATGTCGTCGATCAACGAAAGCAAGTGGCGGCTGTTGCGGTAGATCTCGGTCACGTCGCGCAGGTAGACCGCCGGGAGCTTGACGCCGTAGGAATTTTGCGAGAAGGTCATGGTCTCGCTGAAGCCGATGATCAGGTTGAGCGGGGTGCGCAGCTCGTGGCTGGTCTGGGCGGCAAATTCCTTCTTGAAACGCACGGCCGCGTCGGCGATCTCCCGGGCCTGGAGCAGCTCGGCATTGACCCGCTGCAGCTGGGCATAGGCCGCATCCAGCGATTTCAGGGTGCGGTGAAGCTCACCCCGGTGGCGGCGGGCCTCCTCGGCATGTTCCTGGGAGGTTTGCGCCGAGATCTCGGCGGCTTCCAGGGCGGAGTACAGGCCCTGGGTGGTTTGGGCGGAGATCAAGGCGGCCAGGTATTCCAGGACGATCAGGGTGACCAGCACATCGCTCCCGGCCAGCTTGCCCGGAAGGAGGAAATGCACCAGGGCAAATTCGATAAGCGCCGCCAGGGTGGCGACGGAGAACGAGCCGACCGGACCGAGGAACGATCCGCCCATGATGACCGTCAGGAGGAGCAGGTAGCCGGTCTTCAGATCGCGCAGCAGCAGGCTGGCGAGGGTCACGAACACGAGCTGCAAGGCCAGGAAGGCGATCACGGCGCGAAGGTAATGGGCGCGGTAGAGGTAGAAGATCAACCAGACCGCCCCGCCAACGATCCCGATCAGGAGCAGGCCGTAATGCGCCTGGACCGTCCCGGAGGCGATCATCTGACCCACCCACAACCAGGCTGATACGGCGGCCAGTCCCACCGCCGCCAGGAAGGCTCCCTCCCGAAAATGATCCGCTTCGAATTGGGCGTGCGACCATTTGGCAAGCAGGGTCGATAGCTGTCGCATATCTGCATCCTCGTGAAAGTATGGTCCGGCTGGCATCCAGGGGCAGCCAGGCATGGGCTGCCGTGAAAAGATTATACTGCGGTTGAAATCGCGGGATCATCTGCCATTCGAAGGCAGGGGGCATTAATCTCCGGGTGCATTTTTGAAGCCAGATTTGAAGCCTGCGATGTACTATAATGATCGAGAGGAAATATCCGAATAGCTGTCAAGTTCGCGGGAGGAAACCATGGACGACTTCAAGAACCAAGACTGCAAAAATGGATTTTCGATGAAAGTCTGGCGCGGCGAGCGGATGTGCCTGATCGGATTCGACGTCGACGCGCCGGAAGATGACCTGGTCGGTTTCGCCATCGAATGCTGCGAGCCCGGTTCGACGGAGTTCTACCCACTCCTGAACCGGCTGGCATTTTCTTACGATGCGCCGGTCGACCGGGCCGTTACCGGGGATCGGAAATTTTCATCCGTCGCAAATCCTTTTCAAAAGTTCCGCTGGCTGCACTTTCCTTACAATCCGCAGAACGGGGTCTACACGTATCGTGGTACGAAAATGCACATGCCCACCGATAATCCACCCGTCCGGGGTACTTCCATCGATCTGCCGATCTCGCTGGATCCGGTCACCTACGAGAACTTCCTCGACGTGGGTTTCACCCGTAACTTCGCCTCCTCCCAAGCATTCGCCGAGATGTTACAGAAGGATCCAACTCTGGCAAATGTGATCCCCGACGACCCGGACGACGGCCTGAATTTCAAAAGGTTGGGGGAGAATGCTTATCAATGGCTCGGCTTCGAAGCATATGAATTAATCTTCGATTTTCTGCAGGAGGTCGTCAACGACCCGAGCATCCAACTGGACGTCCTTGCCTACGATCTCAACGAAGGAAAATTCTTCGATATGCTCAAGCAGATCGGACCCCGCCTGCGCATCCTGATCGACGATTCGGAAAAAACCGACAAGAAGGGGACGGTCAGCGGTCATGGAGTCCCGACGAGCGCCGAATCAAAGGCGGCCGCGGGACTTCCGGCCGGCAGCCAGGTCCGCCGGATGCACTTCATGAATCTACAGCACAACAAGGTCCTGATCGCCAAGCGGGATGGGAAATGTTTCAAGGTCCTGACCGGTTCGACCAATTTCAGCTACCGCGGCATCTATATTCAGGCCAACAATGTCCTGGTTTTCAATTCTCCGGAAATCGCCCAGTTGTACGGCGATTATTTCGAGGCCGCTTTCCAGGACTACCAGAATCCGAAAGTGATCCGCAAGGATCCACTGACCATGGATTGGCATACTCCGTCGACCAGCTTAAACCTGCCGGTGGAGATCTGCTTCTCCCCTCATAGCGATCCGGATGTTTCCCTTGGAAAAGTCAAGGCCGCGATCGATGCGGCGGTATCCCCCAATTCTTCCGTGCTCTATTCCGTGGCTTTCCTCAACCTGATCACTTCGGGAAAAACGAAGGAAGCCTTCGACAGCCTGATGACCAGGCCGGTTTTCAGCTATGGGGTCGTCGATACCCTGGGCAAGCTGGAAGTCCACAAACCGGACGGTTCGGTCGGCCAGGTCGACTTCAACTACCTTTCCGACCATGCTCCTGAACCCTTCAAGAGCGAATGGAGCGGCGGGAAAGGCATCAACGTTCACCACAAATTCGTCGTCACAGATTTCAACCTTCCGACCGCCCAGGTCTTTACGGGCTCATCCAACCTTGCCCCCGGAGGCGAGAAAAACAACGGCGACAACCTGATCAGCATCAAGGACCAGCGGGTGGCGACCAGCTATGCGCTCGAGGCCTTGCGCATCTTCGACCATTTGCATTTCCGTTCCACGATGAAACAAGCGTTCGACAACAAGGACAAAGCCATGACGATGAAAGCCCTGACCCTGGCCAAACCTACCGCAATCAGCCATGAGAAGGCTGCCTGGTTCGAGGAATATTACGTGGCTGACTCACAGAAGGAGCGGGATCGCAAGTTATTCTCCCATTGATCGCCAGGAGAAAAACACTCTTCGCCGGAACTTGCGGCGAAGAGTGTTTTTTTATTTTCTCAGGTAGAGCCAGAGGAAATTGTCGCCCGAATGGACACGGATCAGGGTGGTCAAAATGAGCGGCAGGGTGGCCGTCCCGGGGTAGGCCAGGTAGCGGGCCTCCCAGCGCGGGTTGAATTTCGCCTTAAAGGCATGCAATCCCTGGAACCGGTAAATGCGATTGACGAGGGCGGCGATCACCCGCAGCGCCCGGGTGATGCGCGGATCGCCCGGCTGGCTGGCTTTTCCGAAAATCGTGGTAGCACCCAGGCTGAAGGTGTCATAGCCCTGGTCCCTGGCCCACTGCATCAGCGAGACGAAGAGGAATTCCATGCAACCGTTCTCGATCCCATGCTGGTGGCGCATGAGGTCGATGGTGATGTCCCGCTTTTGATAGGCGGAGATGAGGTTGGCGAATGCCACGATCTGGCCCTCCGGGTTCCGCACGACCATCACCGGGCTGGAAGCGAGGTAGGCGTCGTCGAACCAGCCCACGAAGAAATGCTTTTCCCCGCCGTGCCGGTCGGACAGCCAGGCGTCGCTGATCGGGCGCAGTTCTCTCAGCAGATGCTCGTCCAAAGGCGGACGGTAAAGCTGGGTGGTATAGCCCAGGCGGACGAGTTTGTGGTAGGCATTGCGAATGGCCTTATTCTGGCTGCCATCCAAGGTGAAGGCGGCCAGTGGGACGATCGCTTCGTGGCCGATACACAACGTGGCAAAGCCGGCGGCCTGATAGAGCGCACGGGACTCTTCCGGGATGTAAAGGAACGAGGGCTGCCAGTCATTCCGGGAGCAGATAGCCCGGAAGGCAGTGATCGCCCGGGCAGCGTCCTCAGGCGGACCGATCGGCTCCCCCAGCGCCAGTGCGCCGCGGCCGCGGACGGCGTAGGCGACCACCGAGCCACCGGGGGAGAAGAAATATCGCTTATCTTCAAAGAGCGCCAGCCGGGCCGTCGTAGTCCGTCCGTGGGCGGCGACGATCTCCGCCGCCCGGCGGCGTTCGTCGGCGGTCGCCGGGTGGCGCAGCAGCACCGGACGGACGAGCATGAACAAGGCAAAACCGAGGGTGGCGATCCCGACGACATAGATCGAAGCGGCGAAATAGCGGCCGAATCCGCCCGCCGGCTGAGGGGCGGGATCGTAGAAGGTGAACAGCATGACCAGCGTATGCTGCACGGCATTCACGAAATTGGCAGGCTGGTGATGACGCAGGTTGGTGATGGCGAAGCCGGCCACCCCATACGTCAGGGTAAAAGCAAATGCGGACGCCAAAACGGCCAACCCCTGGCGCAGGGAAGGCGGGTCCGAATAGGCATAGAAACTCTGGCGAAGCAGGAGGAGCAGCACGACCAGGACAGTCGCCATGCCGGCTTCATCGACGTCCAGACCTTTGAGCAAATGGGTCGCGACGGAGACGACCAGGAGCAGTCCGGTCAACAGCCAGGCGGTCCGCTTGCGCCGCCACAGCCCGCCCGCCAGCAAAAACAAGGCGAACCCTGCCAGGGCCACCGTCAGACGGCTGCCCTCGCGCACTTCGAGGGGGACGATGTCCCGGATCAGCGCCAGTCGGTCCATCATGGCCGGTCGGACGGCCGAGAGCAGATTGACCGCTCCCATCAGCCAAGTCAGGAGCGCCACCAGCCGGACTCCCCAAGCCTCCGCTAGGATCCTGGCATCCGAAAAATAGATCGAAGAACGTGTTTTTTCGCTTTCCATATCTCTCATCCCGCTTCCATCGGGACCGGCAGCCGGCCAATCCGGTCGCCGGTTTCCCATGCGGCTACCGCATCGTATTATAAGCATTCCCCGCTTCGGAAGCCTTAGGGGGAAATAAGAAATTGACCTGCGGCCCTTCGGGAGAATCCTTGAAATTGGGGGGTTGACATTCACATTCGTTTTTGCTAAGATACTTACATCATGTAAGTATTATTTACATGATGTAAGTATCTAAATCCCACTCACGACGAGGCTGTATGGCTTACCCACTCACAATTACTGCATCAGCGATGCGAGACATCAACCGCTCGGCAATCCTGGAAATCATCCGCCGGGAAAGCCCGATCTCCCGAACTGCCATTGCCGAACGGCTGGCCGTCAGCCTCCCCACCGTCATGCGCATCGTGGACGAATTGATCGAGGAAGGCTTCGTCCGCCCGCAGGGCAGCAGCGAATGGAGCGGCGGTCGCCGGCGATCCCTGCTGGAATTCAACGCCGACGGCTACGTGGTCCTGGGCGTCGATATGGGCGGGACGAAAATGTACGGGGCCATCTCCGACCTGGGTGGGAACATCCTCGACGAGGTCAACATCAGCCGGCACGGCACGTCCGGTGAGGACAGCTTCAACTACCTGGCCACCCTGATCGACAAACTTCTCGCCAGCCCCAAAGCGGAAGGACGGCGGGTGCGCGGCATCGGCGTGGGCGCCCCCGGCGTGACCTTGCATAAAGAAGGCATCGTCACCTGGGCTTACACCCTGCACTGGGACCAGTTCCCGCTCAAGGCAAAACTGGCCGAACGCTACGACCTCCCGATCACGGTGGATAACGACGTCAACCTGGCTGCCCTGGGCGAGCTTTGGTTCGGCGCCGGCCAGAACGTCCAGGACATGATCCTGGTGGCAATCGGCACCGGCATCGGAGCGGGTGTAATCATCGATGGGGCCCTCTACCGGGGCGCCAAGGAAGCCTCCGGCGAAATCGGCAACATGGTCCCCGGCCGGGAATTTTTGGGAAAGAACTATCAGGATTTCGGCGCTCTCGAAAGCGTCGCCTCCGGGACCGGCATCGCCGACCGGGCCCGCGAACTGCTCAAGTCGAAGTGCAGCGCCGACGAGCTTGCGAACCTGATGGCGGAGGACGTCTTCGAGGCCGCCCGCAAAGGGGATGACTGGGCCTGGACCGTCATCAACGAAACGGTCGATTACCTGGCAATTGCCATCACCAACATGGTGGCCGCTTTCGACCCCGAGCTGGTGGTACTGGGAGGTGGAGTATCGCGCTCCGCGGACCTGCTGATCGAGCCGATCATGGCCCGCATCGCCGGGGTCATTCCCAATCCGCCCCGGCTGGTCGTATCCAACCTGGGATTGCAGGCGACCGTGATGGGCGCCATCACCAACGTTCTGCACAACACCGGGAATTTCTACGTCGTCCACAAATTATCCTGAAAAAACGTCCATCCGGAAGGAGGTGATTCCTGTAGGGAATTGACAGGCAGGTTCACGACCAACTCTCACTTGAATATCCGTTTGAAAGGAAGGAGAAAGCTATGCGTACGATCAATAAGATTCTAATCGGGATGATTACCTTCATCCTGATCTTCAGTGTGGTCGGCTGCACACCCAAGAAAAGCGGCCCGGTCACGATCCATATCCTCACCCAGGACCAGGCAGGCATGAAGCCCGCCGAGATCGACCAGATTGCCCGCGACTTCGAAGCCCAGAATCCCGGCATCAAGGTCGTGATGGAATACGTCGGCTACGACGCCATCCATGACAAGATCACCACCGGCATGGCCGCCAACCCGCCCGCCTACGACGCTTCCATGATCGACGTCATCTGGCCGGACGAATTCATCAAGGACGGTTACCTGCTGGACGTCACCAATCGCATCACGCCTGAGATGAAGGCCGGCATCTTCCCATCCGCCTGGAACGGCGTCACCCGCAACGGGAAAGTCTACGGCATGCCCTGGCTGATGGACACCAAGTACTTCATGTACAACAAGGACATCCTCAACCAGGCCGGCTTCACCGATCCGCCCAAGACGTGGGAGGAGTTGGTCGCGCAGGCCAAGGTCATCAAGCAGAAGGGCCTGGTCGAATATCCGATCATCTGGTCGTGGGCCCAGCTCGAAGCGGTGGTTTGCGATTTCACCGTCCTGCTCTATGGCAACGGCGGTTCGTTCCTGGACGCCAGCGGAAAGCCGGCGTTCAATAATCCGGCGGGCGTGCAGGTCCTGGCCTTCATGAAACAGACGATCGACGATGGCCTGACCAACCCGAACTCCATCTCCGCCGACGAGAACGCCGTCCGCGATAACTTCATCGCCGGTTCCTCCGCCTTCGCGGTCAACTGGCTGTTCCAGTACAGCGACTCGAACAACCCCGACATCTCGAAGATCGTCGGCAAGGCCGCTTTCGCGCCCATGCCAGTCTTCGCCTCCGGCGCAGCCGCCGGCATCAAGAGCTCGAGCGTGGACGGTTCCAGCTCATTCGGCATCATGGCGACCACCCCGCACCCCGATGAGACCTGGAAGTTCCTGGCTTACCTGACCAGCAACGAGGTCCAGACGAAGTTTTCGGCCGAGATGCTGCCAATCTGGCAGGCCGATTTCCAGGGCGATGCGCTGACCACTCTGGAAGCCGCCACCCCGACCAACCCGATCACGGTCCCGGCTTTCCTTGGGCAGTTCCCATTTGCCAACGAGCGCCCGACCGTGGCTTACTACAACGAGGGCTCCGCCGCCCTCCGCCTGGCCATCCAGGAGGCCCTGACGGGTGTCAAGACCCCGCAGCAGGCTCTCGACGAAGCCGCCGCCACATGGGTTGAATTGGCGGGTAAAAAGTAGTACAAGGATAAAGAGAAGGGTGGATTTGTCGGTCACGGCAAATCCACCCGCTTCCCTGGAAACAAGAGCATCCAAACTATGACCGCAACCACCCAACCCCTCCCGAAACGACGCCTGTCCCTGCGGCAGCAGGATGCCCGGGTCGCCTGGCTGCTGCTGGCCCCGAGCCTGCTGGTCCTGCTGGGCGTCACCCTCTGGCCGATCCTGTACACCTTCATCCTGAGCTTCCAGAACGCCCCCACCGGCATCAACCAGGTGCGAACGTTCGTCGGCCTGGGTAACTATATCGATATGCTCAAAGACAGTGGTTTCTGGGAGACGATCGGCCGGACCATGTACTTCACGGTCGGCTCGGTTTCCCTGGAAATGGTCCTGGGGTTGGCGGTCGCCCAGCTGATCCATTCCCATCCGTGGGGCTGGAAGTTCCTGCGCTTTGCCCTGATCATTCCCTGGGCGGTCCCGACCATCGTCAACGGGTCCATGTGGCGCTGGATCTACAGCTCCGACTTCGGGGCTTTGAATGGCATCCTGATGCAGTTCGGCCTGATCAAACACTACATCCCCTGGCTGACCCTGCCGAACCTGGCCATGCCGCTGGTCATCGTGGCAGATGTCTGGCATATGATGCCCTTTGTGGCCCTGATCCTGCAGGCGGCCCTGGCCGGGCTGTCGGTGGAGCTGGACGAGGCGGCCGCCGTGGACGGCGCCAACGCCTGGCAGCGATTCTGGAAGATCCGCTTCCCGCTCCTGCGGCCGGCCATCCTGGTGGCCCTGATCGCCCGCACGGTGGACGCCTTCCGCGTCTTCGACATCGTCTACATCCTGACCAACGGCGGTCCGGCTTCCAAGACCATGACGATCACCTACCTGACTTATTTGAACTCATTCTCATACGGCAAGCAAGGCACCGGAGCGGCCTTGTCCTTTTTGATCTCTTTCTTCACGATCATCATGGCATTTATCTATATCCGGGTCTTGTACCGGCCTGAGGAGAATTGACCATGCACTTCAAGAAGTATTTGAACAAGATTTTCCTGTTCCTCCTCACCCTGCCGGTCCTGGTCTTCATTTTCTTCCCGATCCTCTGGCTGCTCATGGCGAGTTTTTCCACGCAGGTCGAACTGTACGCCATCCCGCCGCACTGGATCCCACAGCACCCGACCATCCAGAACTACCTGGATATCTTCGTCCCCAGCATGGCGGCCTCGGCCGTCCCGCGCACCTTCGCAGTCTCGCTGCTGAACTCGATCCGGATCGCCTCGATGGTCACCCTGATCTGCATCGTCATCGGGAGCCTGGCGGCCTACGCCCTGGTCCGTATTCCGTTCAAGATGAACCGTGCAATCCAGCTCGGCATCCTGGGGACGCGTATGATCCCGGAGGTGTCGCTGGTCCTGCCGCTGTTCATGATCGCCTCCGCCCTGCAGTGGATCAACAAGCCGATCGTGCTGGTTGTGACCTATTTGAGCTTTGCCCTGCCCTACTCGATCTGGCTGATGATGGCTTACTTCCAGACGGTCCCGATCGAGCTGGAGGAGGCCGCCCGCCTGGACGGCTGCACCCGCCTGGGCATCCTCTTCCGGGTGGTCATCCCCATCTCGACCCCCGGGCTGATCTCGACCGCCATGTTCGTCTTCCTGCTGGCCTGGGACGAGTTCTTCTACGCCCTGATCTTCACCAGCACCCTGGCGGCCAAGACCGCTCCCGTGGCCATCTCGGAATTCGTCGGGCGTTATTCGGTCAACATCACCGGAATGATGGCCGGGGGCATCCTGGCCGCCATCCCACCCGTCGTCCTGGCATTCATCTTCCAGCGGTATATCGTCAGTGGTATGACCGCCGGAGCAGTCAAGGGCTGATTCTCCTCGAATCGCTTCAACAAAAAAGCCGGGAACAACCCGGCTTTTTTGTGTTATTCGAAATCCCGAATCGTTCTACAGCCCGGTTCATCCCGGCTGCCAGTGCTTGAAGAACAGCTTCGTCCCGACCACCACGACGACCAGGCCGACCAGCAGGACGAACAGGTTCAGGGCCACCCACGGCAGGTCCGCCCGTCTGAGCGACCGCCAGCGCTGTGCCCCCAGTTCGAACAAGAGCATGTCGAGGAAATTGGCTGCCGGAAAAGCCGCGATGAAAAGGCCAAGCAACACGCCGCCGAGACCGTTCACATTATCGTTGCCGGTCAGGGTGGGATGGAGATACGTCAACAGGATGAATGCTCCGGCCATGCCGGTCAATCCCCACAAAACCCAGCGCTTCCGAACGTGAGGCCGCCTATTCATCTTTCGCGGGTCCACACTTGCCCGGAACTTTCGAATGCTAAGCCGCCAGCCCGGAGCGGAAGGTGGAAAATGCCGGAGCCCAGGCCAGGTCCGATTGGATTTTCCGGTTGCTGCAGCTCAGGGAGAGCAATGCAGGTTCTTCCCCATTGCAGGGTTCCTGTCCTCCAACAGATGCGGCGATATATCGATAGAGGTCCTTGAAGGTGACCGGCTGGTCGTCGACGACATTATAGATGCCCTTCCGGTCGGCCAGCTCGACCGCCAGGACAACCGCCCGGGCCATATCCACTACATGGATGAGCGAAAGGTAAGCGTTCCCCTCGCCCGGCCAGCGCAGGCTCCCGTCCCGGGCCGCCTGGCGCCAGCCTTCCTCGCGCCAGGTGCCAGGCCCATAGAAAAGTCCGCCGCGCAGGATGCGCCAGTCCAGTTTCGACTTCTGGACCAGGCCTTCCATGTCCGCCGCGGACTGAACGAACGGAGCCGGGTTCATTTCATGGGTTTCATCCACCTGCGTGCTCCCCTGATCTCCGTAGACCAGCGTCACGCTCTGCTGGATGTAGCGGTCGACTTTATTCTTCTGACAGGCGGAGAGCAGGTTCTGGGTCCCTTCGCGGCGGATGCGGTCGTTCAAGCTCCAATCCTGCGGCCGGCCGGCTTTCGGGATGGCAGTCGCCAGGTGCAGGACCGCCTCGCAGCCGGAGGTTGCGGCGAGCAGAGTATCGGGCCTGAGGATATCGCCCATGGCGGGCTCGACCCCCATTCGGTTGAGCATGTCGGCCTGCTCGGGCCGCCTGACGATCGCCCGCACCTGGTGACCCCGCTCGACCAAACGCGGCAGGACATTTCTTCCCAAAACTCCCGTCGAGCCCACGACCAAGATTCGAATCATGATTCAAGTCCTTTCCAGGAATGGGTCAAGCCGAGGCGCCCGAGTAACGCCGCAGGCCAAGCCGCCAGACCAGCCGCGCCACGGCAAACAGGAGCAGCGCCAGCCCGAGGGCGCCAAGCAAGGTCAGGATGTCTAGGCGTCCGGTCAGCGCCTCGGCCGGAACGCTGGTGGCAAACGCCACCGGGACGATGAACGTCAGGGCGAAACGCAGCCAGCCCGGATACAAGCTGACCGGCCAGCGGCCCGCCTGGTACATGCTCTGGAAGATCTCGAGCAGATTCTCCACCCGTACCAGCCAGAACGACAGGCTGGCCAGGATCAGCCAGAAGCTGTAAACGATCACGGCCCCGGCCAGGAGCATGCCGATGAATTCTGCCGCCTCCGCCGCGCCGATGGATTGGCCCAACCGGACGAGGGCTGTCCCCAGGACCCCCAGGCCCATCAGGAGATCGAGCAGGCTCCAGATCGCAACCCGCTGGATGCTGACAAGCAGCTGGGCATCTTCGGGTTTGGTCAGGGTAAAATCCAGCGTCCCGTCACGGACCGAATCGATCAGGGCCGACATACCCGGTTGGACCACCAGGCTGATGATCCCACCGACCAGGAAGTAGACTCCCACCAGCGCCAGCATCTCGTCGGGGCGCCAGCCGCCCAGGGCATGAGTGTATGAAAAGATGACCGCCAGCCCTGCCAGGGCAGTGCCCAGCTCCAACAGGGACTGGAAGAGTTGGATGAAGAAATTGACCCGGTAGGCGGTCTCGTTGAGCACGCTGACCCGGAAAAAGACGTAGATCAAACGCAGGGTGTTCATGCGCCCACCGCCGAATAGACGCGCACCCCGGCCCGCCAGATCGAGCGGATCAGGACCAGGCTGAGGATCAGCCAGGCCGCCTGGGCGCCCAGCCCTTCCAGCGCCTGGACGGGAGTCAGCCGTCCGAGCAGCAGTTCGACCGGGAAACCCAGCATCCAGCGGAATGGCAGGATGTCGGCGACGATCTGCAGCCAGCGCGGGAAAAGTGTCAGCGGGGCGATCTGTCCGGCCAGGAAGAGCATCAGGATGAAATAGACCTGGTTGATGGCGTTGACCCGCGTCGTCCAAAAGGCCGCCAGGGCCAGGGTCCATTCGATCAGGAAGCGCACCAGGAAGGCCAGGGCCAGCGCCGGGAGGAAGGCCAAAACCGCCCACCAGGCCGTCGCGGCGGCCGGGTGGAAGATCAGGGAAAGTATCCCCACGATGACCAGCAGGATCGGGAGGGTGATCAGCTTGGAGGACAGGTTGTCGGAGATATCCGAGTGGATGGGGTGGACCGGCTTGAGCAGGGCAGCCGAGAGCAGGCCCTGGCGGACGCGGTACTCGTACTCCCACATGATCCATGTGTACGTGACCTGGTTGACCAGCATCAGGGCCAGGTAATAGGCGGCAAAGCCGCGGGCCGTGTAACCGCCCACGCTCCCGCCGCTCCCGTTCGAGACGGTCGACCAGACGATCAGGTAGACGAGCGGCTCGAGCACCTGGGAGATCATCCAGATCAGCAGCGAGGCCCGATACTGGACCATGCTGGCGAAGGTCGTCTTGAATTGCTGGGCATACAGCTTCAGGAGGCCGCGCAACTCGAGCAGGAGACTCATCCGGCCTCCTGGGTGAAGACCGTATCGATGACCTCCTCGATGGGTGGATCCTCCACGAGCAGGTCGATGACCGGCAGGTCAGCCAACAAGCGCTCGGTCACCCGCGCAGTCCGAGCCTTCGGGACTTTCAGGGTAAAACGCCCGTCTTCGCAATTGAGCACTTCCCCATAGGTGTGCAGGTCCGCCTGGCAGTCCTCCAGCTGGACGACGATGGTCTTGTGGGCGGTGAACTTCTGCACCAGGGCCGACAGGTCGCCATCGAAGAGCAGCCGGCCGTGGTGGATGACGATGACACGCTTGCACAGGGCTTCGACGTCTGCCATGTAATGGCTGGTCAGCAGGACGGTCGCCCCGGAACGGCGGTTGTACTCGGCAATGAAGGAGCGGATCCTCCGCTGCATGGTCACATCCAGGCCGATGGTGGGTTCATCTAGGAAGACCACTTTCGGACGGTGCAGCAGAGCGGCGGCGATCTCGCATTTCATCCGCTCGCCCAGCGACAGGTTGCGGACCGGTTTCTTGAGCAGCGGCCCCAGCTCGAGCAGCCCGGTCAATTCGTCCAGCGTCCGGCGGAAGTCTGCAGCCGGCAGGCGATAGATGGCCCGGTTCAGCTCGAACGAATCGGCGGCCGGGATGTCCCAGACCAGCTGGTTGCGCTGTCCCATCACCAGCGTGATCTGGCGCAGGAATGCACGCTCGCGCTGCCAGGGGATGGCGCCAAGGACCCGCCCCTCGCCGCCGGTCGGATGCAACAATCCGGAGAGCATCTTCAGGGTGGTGGTCTTGCCGGCACCGTTGGGACCCAGGAAGCCGACGATCTCGCCCGGGGCGACGTCGAAGGTCAGGCCATCCACTGCCTTGATGTCCTGCATCCGGCGGTGGAAGAGGGATTTGACGGCCGCGCCCATGCCAGACTCACGTTCCGGAACGCGGTAGGTCTTGCAAAGTTCGTGCAGGTGGATGGCAGGTTCAGGCATATTGGCTCACTGGTCTTTGCGTCTAGAGGATGGGAATATTATATGCTCGTTCTTGTCAATCGCCTTAAGAATTGCCGCGCCTGTTCCGTCTGGAACAGGCGCGGCAAGGCAATCAATTTAATCTACTTGAGCGGCTCGGGACGGGTGGGTGTGGCAGTGGGAGTAAAGGTCGGGACGCGAGTGGGAGTGGGCGTCGGGAAGATGTACGTATGTACGCCGCCCAAATCCCCGGTCACCTGGATGCCTGGCAGGTACAGCCAGCACGTACCCAGGCTGCCATCCGGACGGCGCACCCGCACCCAATTGCGATCCTGGCTGATCCCGTCGATCGGGACGCTTTTCCCTTTCATCAGCACATCGCTGCTGTGATAACCCGTTCCAGGACCGTCGTGACAGTTGGTGTTTTCCAGGCCGATAGCCAACGGGACGGATGCGGTGGGCGTGTCGGTGGCGGTGGGCGTATCCGTGGGGGTCGCAGTGTCGACGGGGGTGTCCGTCACCCGCCCGACAGTCACCCGGGCGTACGCGTACGGCCCATAGAGGCCGGCCTTGTTGGAAGCCCGCACAGCCAGCATATAAACCCCGGGCTTGGTGGGCAGCCACGCCTGGGTAATATGGGCAATCGTATTCCCGGCCTGATCGGAGCCAACCGAATCGGTGTGGAATACGTTCCCGTCGACGCTCAGCTCGAAGGCGACGATCCCGGAGGGATCGCTGGCATGCGAGATCACATCATACTCCGCCAGGGGCAGGCTGCTGCCGTCCAACGGCGCGTCGATCCAGGCGGCCGGACCCGGAGCCGGGTCGGTGGCCTGGGCCTGGTTCAGAGTGCAACCTGTGCTGACGCAGATCAGAAGCAGGATATAAACGTGGAATATTTTTTTCATGGTTGCTCTCCGCGGATCAATGTGCGACCTTGATTTTCACGGTGATGGTGCAGGCCCCGCTGCCGAAATCGTTGGATTTCAGCAAAACCGTGTCTGTGGTTGTCAAGTTCGACCAGGCAAAAAAGCTGCGCGCCACTGTTGCCCCTTGACTGGAACAAACCAGGTCGTCTGCGGAGGCACTGTCATAGTCCCAAACGTCCGCGCTGACCTGGATGGCGTCCCCGTCGCTGACCGGCACCTTGATGGTGTTGTTATTCATCGCGAAAGGAGTTTCCGTATTCGAGCTTGTCAACCAACAACTCCATGGGATATCGGTCAGGCACATTTCAACACTTCCCAGCGAAGTCGTGCCGTTTGTGTAACTTCCCAGGCAGCCCAACCCACCCAGGCCATTCGTATGGAAGCTGTTGAAGACATCTTCGTTGGGGCAGCCATTGGCATCCCTGAAAGAGGAATCCGAATTTCCCAAAGAGAGGTGCTGGGTGAAACCGCTGGTCGTCTGGGCGATCAGGTCCCCGTACAATTCGACCGTCTGGACGCCGCTATCGCCGTCCTGCACATTGCTCAGGGTGATGCTCTGGAAAGTCACGTTGATAGGCACGCTGTCGCCAAGCGGCTGGGTGCACGGGATCGTCACCGGATTGCTTTCCACGCTGGTCGCCCAATCGCCTGGAGCCACGTAATCCAATTGAATCGTCGCCGTAAAGTCGCCCGGACAATTCGCCATTGGATAGACATAGGCCGTCTGTCCGATGGGTAAACCGTAATAATCTCCCGTGAGCTTGTCCTCCTGATGCAACAGGTAGTAAAGCTGGGCGCCGGTTTTCTTTGCATCGTTTTCCAGGTCGGCGATGGTCGCACAGCTATTGCCAAACCCTGCCGGACAGGTATTCTCCAGGACGAACCAGACCAGGTAAGGCTGCGGGTTTGCAGTCTTGGCCCCAATGCTGTAGCCGGGATAAGGGGAGCAGAACAGGAAGGCTCCGAGATCGTTTTGGGCGCTGGGAGCGAGGTGGTTCTTGCAGACGTTCGGATCATACGTCAGCCAGGCATCGATGAAAGGCATGTTTTTATCCTGCGGCGGCAGGGTATAACCGAAGGGTACTTTTCCGCCATCACCGAGGTTGAAGCTGATATTCAGGCTGCCGTCGCTGGCGGTCAGCGGCCCGATGTTGGACAGGTCGGGGTTCGAAAAATGGACCTTGCCCAGGAATTTCAAGACCCCGCCGGACCAGCCCCAGCATTCCAGGGTCAGGTCGAATTTGGTAAGCCCCGGGCGGCCCGCCACCCCGGTCAGGTCGAAGGCCATGCCGGTCTTGGACGGGTCGAGAGGCGACTTGCCGGAAGGCAGGAAGCCGGTCGAAGGCCAGCGCTCCCAGTGGATGTCGTCCAACGAGCGGTAGCAGTAGGACTGGTCCGCGGCGCCGCCAGTGTCGAAGCTCTTCAGGGTGAGCTCCAGGACCTTCTGGCCGCCCGGTGCGGCTGGGCAGCCGGTCGTGTCGACATCGACCGAGACCAGGTTGCTCTCAGACTGGCCGGCCGCGTTCACGGCCAGGGCGTAATAGCTGGCCTGGGTGCCGCCGGTCAGGGTATCGGTGTAAGTCAGCCAGTCCAGGGTGGACTGGGAATTCAACGAGGCGATCTTTGCCCAGGACGGGGTTCCGTTCGTCGAACGATAGATCTGGAAACCATCCTCGTTGTTGGAAAGATCGTGCAACTGCAAATTGACAGAGCAGCCCTGAACGCTTGCGACCAGGCCGGGAGCGGTCGGCGGAGTCTTGACCGTCAGGTCATTCAGAAAGTCTCCGAAGGACGGCCCGCCGCTCTTCCCCGGTCCGGAGCTCTGCCCGGGCGCGGGAGGCGGGACGGGCCCGCCGCCTGAGGGCGCCGCAGGCATCACCAATGCCTGGCCCGTGTCAAAAGCGGTTGTATTCGTCCCCCCTGCCGGCGGGGTATAGGCCAGGACATTCACCAGGATGAGCGGCGAATCCGCCGTGTCGCCGGCCTGGTCGATGACCCGGGCCACCAGGCTGTACTTGCCGGCGCCGCCGGGCAGCCAGACAAAGCCTGTGTCGAAGCTGAGGGTATTTTGAGGGAAGATATCCTCTTCGCCCATCTGGACGCCATTCACCCATAATTGCAGGGACTTGATCGGCCGATAGCTATGTGCGGATACCGCCACCGGTATCGGGAATCGAACGGACTCCTGGCCGTAATTTTGAGGAGTGGTAATGACAATGCTGGGCTGAGGCCGGTTCGGCATCCCGGCCAGGCTCGTCTTCCGATAATTCAGATAGCGGGTCAAGACGAATCCCCCGGCAAGCAGGATAAGCACAGCGGCGGAAAGGCCGATGATAAGGAATTTCGAATTTTTTGCCATTAATTTTTTACCTTTAAGGAGCAGATAAAGAAGGGTCCAATTGGAATTCTATTGAAAGGCGAGGATTCGAAATGGGATAGGTGGGGTTTTCTGTGGCTTGGGAATTCCCTCCGAAGCTCTCTCGATTGAGATGGTGTCCAGGGTCGGTGGAGTGATCAAAGTTTCATCAAATATATGTATTTATACCCATATTGTCAAGAATACAATAGTCCTACCCCGCTGCGATTGTAAAAATCGGAGGCCGTGCCGCTCAATACCCCAAGCTTTTCGCGGCAATTCCCTGAAGGAAATCCCGAATCTCGGGACTGATGCTTCGGTCTGAATACGGATTCCCGGCCGGTGTCTTTCCAAAAATCGTCCCGTACAGAACACAGGCCGCCAGATAGGTCCCGTAGATGGTCGGATGCCCATCCGGGTTATTCAGGACCAGGTCGGGGCGCTCGCGCAGGGACTCGGCAAAGGCCACGCCTGCCGGTGCAACCTTGATGCCCAGCTCCGAACCCACGGCGTTGTAGGCAGCTGCCAGGTTGTCCGTTGTTACGCCGAAGCTGAGGCTATCCGGTCGTTCCCAGGTCATCAGCAGGATCGTCTCACCGCCGCTGGCCCGCACCTGCATGTCGAAATCCCTGACTGCATTGAAAAACTTTTCGCGATCCGTGACCGGGGTCTGGCTTTGCTCCTGCAGGACGACATAATTCCATTTCCCTGTCCGAACGGTTTGCAGCGCAGTTCCGGAATTCCAATGATCGCGCAGGGTATAGCCTCCCACGGCGACCATGGAGACGGCATTACCCGGCGCCAGACCCTTCAATTGACTGTCGAGGCCGCCGTTGATGTACGTATAACTGTTCCCGATCAGGAGAATATGCGTGGATGGGGAAGCGCCGCAAGCAGCCAGGCAGAGCAATGCCAGACAGAGACCATAAAAACATCGGATCAGGGAATGCGGTTTCTTGCTCATGCAGGAAGGCATCTCACTTTGCCAGCCGTTTCTCGATGCGGCGGTCGGGGATCAACCAGAGGATCGCCACCAGCACGTACAGTCCGCAGGCCAGCCAGACACGCAGGAAAGCCAGCGGGATTGCCGCCGCATAGATCAGCATGGACACCTTGCCTTTGAAGTCGCTCCCCAGCGCGGCGGCCAGGACCGAGTCCCGGCCATGCAAGGCGAGCAATGTCCGGGTCAGGATGAAATAAGCAACTGCCGCCAGCAGCAGGAGCACGCCATAGACGGCCACCGGCCAAGTGGCGAAATTGTTTTCCCCCATCCAGCCGGTCCCGAACGGGATCAGGGACAACCAAAAGAGCAGGTGCAAGTTTGCCCACAGGACGCGCCCGTCCACGTGGTGGATGGCCTGCAACAGGTGGTGATGGTTGTTCCAGTAGATACCGAGAAAGACGAAGCTCAGGGCATAGCTGAGCAGATTCGGGATCAGCGGACGGAGTGCGCCCAGACCGGATCCACGCGGGACCGCTAACTCGAGCACCATGATCGTAATCAGGATGGCGATGACCCCATCGCTGAAGGCTTCCATGCGGCCTTTATCCAAGCCGGGACTCCGTTGGGAACTTTTGCGCCCAGGTTGAAGGAATGCCTACTCGTCCCCCTGATGAGGCTTGCGAGGCAGGTGATGTTCATGCTGCTTGGATCGCGCTTCCTGCCTTTTTTCCCTCAACTTTTCCTCGATTGCATGCCGGGTGGTAAAAACGAGCGGGGTGATCTGGAACGGATCGGGCCTCAAGGCAAAGTTTACCTGACGGAATTCCTCCGGCACGCTGACCGTTTTCGAGCAAGACGGGCATTGAACGGTCAGCTTTTCACCGCCATCGTATTCCAAGGGGCCGCCACAATTGGGACAATAAAAGGTTTTTGACATGGCTTGGCTTCCTTTCGGCTAATCGACCACATTCATAGTATAGGCCATTTTCCTCCTCAAAGCAAAGGGTTTCCTTATTTTTTCTCGATGACAATATTGTCGAAATAGATCTTTCCAATCCCGGCTTTGCCGAGGCAAAACTGGAGCAATGCCGCCCCACCTTCTGTCATCCTGAACCGATAGGAGTAGCGAGTCGACTTGCCGGTCAATTGAAAGGATTGATCGCCCGAGATATTCCTCCAACTGATGTCTTGGGTGATGTTGGAAATGATTTTCAACCCGGGATCGGCTTTCGCATCGAACGACACGGTATACGTGGCTCCTTTTTCGAACATCACGCTCTGGTAAAGGATCAGCGACCATGTGTTGAACCCCTGGTCCCGGATATCAACTTCGACCCAGCCATTCCGGACCTTGTAATCGGCCCGACCAGGATCGCCGGGATGGTAGGGATTGGTTCCCTGGCCGATCGTCAGCCAGCCGTCCATGGATCGGCTGAAGTCGCCGTTCTTGACCAGGTTGGAAATAGGTTTCGATGGGACGCATCCGGCCAAAAGGATCAACAGGCCTGCAAGCTGGGAAAGGATCGATATTCTTTTCATCGGAGACTCCTTCGGTTCGAATGAATCGGAGTATACGAAATTCCCATCCCGGCGAGAATGGCGGATTGACACCATTCTTCTGCGCATCGTCAATCATTGGACGCCAGGGAGCCGTCTCCCCACCAGACGCCTGCCCGGGGCCGGGTGGTAGAATTGGATCAAATGTCCAACCTCGAACAAGCCATCCGCAAGCACCTGCGCTTCAATCTGGCCGTCAACCTGGCAGACGGGGCTTTCTTCGGCCTGGGCTGGGGCTTCGGCTCGATCGGCACCATCCTCCCGCTTTTCGTTAGCCGGATGACCACCTCGGCTTTGCTGATCGGCCTGATCCCGGCCATCCATGCCGTCGGGTGGCAGCTGCCGCAACTCTTTATGGCCAACTCCGTCTCCCGCCTGCGGCGCTACAAACCCATGGTCATGCTGATGACGATCAACGAGCGCGTTCCCTTCCTGGGCATGGCCCTGGTGGCGTTGTTCCTGGGGACTTTGGGGAACAAGCTCGCCCTGGTGCTGATCTTCCTCCTGCTGGTCTGGCAGGGGGTCGGGGCCGGTTTCACGGCCAACGCTTGGCAAAGCATGATCGCCAAGATCATCCCGTCCGACTGGCGCGGCACATTTTTCGGCGCCCAGGCGGCCTTTGCGAACGTCCTGATCAGCGTATCGGCCATCCTGGCCGGCTACATCCTGGACCGGGTTCACGATCCGCTCAACTTCAGCTTGTGTTTTGCCCTGACGGTCGTCGGGATGGGGTTTTCGATGGTGTTCATCGGAATGACCCGTGAGCCGGTGGACAACGAAAAGACGGTCCCGGAACACCTGCCTTCCCCCTGGAAAGGTGGGATGGAAATCCTGCGCCGCGATCGCAATTTCCTGGCCTACCTGGTAATCCGGTTGCTCTCGCAATTTGCCACCATGGGATTCGCCTTCTACATCGTCTACGGGTTGCGCCGCTTTGCGATGAGCGACCTGACGGCCGGTCTCCTGACCGCCGCCCTGACCATTTCCTCCACGGTCGCCAATGCATTAATGGGCTGGCTGGGCGACCGGTTTGGGCATCGCTCCATGCTGATCGCCGGCTCGTTCGCCGTGACCATCAGCTCGCTGCTGGCCTGGGCGGCGCCGTCCATCGGCTGGCTCTATCCTGTTTTTATTCTTAGCGGCCTGGCAAACGTGGCCTACTGGACCACCGGGATGGCGATCACAGTCGAGTTCGGGACCGAGGAAAATCGGCCCACCTACATCGGCCTGTCCAACACCCTGGTGGCCCCGTTCTCGATCCTCGCACCGCTCCTGGGCGGCTGGATCGCCGAGGCAGCCGGCTTCCAGGCCACCTTCATGGTTTCGGCAGTCGGCGGGCTGGTCATCGCCGGGCTGCTATACTGGCTGGTCCGCGACCCGCGCCCGCGCAGGAATGCGAAAGCATTGGAAACCGGGCAGGAATTGATTTGATTTTGGGAGAGGAAAATGAAAATCGATCACTTTGCTTATGAAGTGTCCGACCTGGAAGCCTCGATGCGCTTCTACACGGAAAAATTCGGCTTCAAGGTCCAAATCGACAAGATCGTCGATGAGAAGGAACACGAAGCCTTCGCCATCCTTGAAATGGATGGAGGCAAGCTGGAACTGATCCAGGCCCTGTCTGAAACCAATGAGGCGAAATCCTTTCAGCCGGTGAACGTGAGGCCGCACGCCTGCCCGCACCTGGCCCTGCAAGTGGAAGATTTCGACCGGACCCTGGCCACGCTCGCGGCCCAGGGCATCCCCATCCTGCACGGGCCCCTGGAAGCCCCAGGGGTGGCGAAGTGGCTGTACATCTGCGACCCGGATGACAACGTCATCGAGTTCTGCCAGGATTTGGTCAAGAATTGATATGCTCCCTGGAAAGTCCGTCGCAATCGTCACCGGGGCAAACCGGGGCATCGGATTCGAAGTTTGCCGGCAACTCGGGCGACTGGGAAACCAGGTGATCCTGACA
>DATJPX010000184.1:0-7706 GCA_035506155.1 Anaerolineales bacterium | reverse complement strand
CAGATGCCGCCGTTACCGGGCAGGCTGGCAAAACTCTCCGGGGCGGTGATCGGCGGACTGGCGAACGTCCCGACGCTGATGAAGATCTTCGACTCGTTCGGCCGCCGGTCGATGCGCAAAATGCTGAAGGAGAATCCAGTCTAATCCAGACAACAAAGGAGGCTCCCGGAAAACCCGGGAGCCTCCTTTCGATTGCGAACTTCCCTCAGCCTCAGCGGTGGCCAAAGTCGACTGTGAAATAGCCTCCGTAGGTGCTGGTCGAACAATAGACGTAGCCGGCGCCGAAGTCCTGGTAATCGGCCAGGATGACGGCCTTGTGCGGCGGATCGTTCATCCACCAGGTGACGGCGTTTTCCGGGGTGTTGTAGGGGCCGGACCCGACGTAGATGATCTCGCCGCCCCACCGCCCGGTGTAGCCCGCCCGCACCTCCCGGTCCCAATAGGTGGAGCCGTCCGAGCCGTTGTGGGCCATGAAGTTGTTGATCGCCATGTCCTCGCTGTGCAGGCCGGACGAGATCTCCAGGGCATTGATCACCGTCAAGGCAGGGAGACCGACCTTGGCGCGCTCGTTGTTGATTAGCGACTCCATCATCAGCTCGAACGAGGCATTGTAGACCAGGTTGCACCCGGAGGGGTTGGTCGTCCGGGTGGGCGTGGGCGGATTGACGACCTGCGTAAAGGTGGCAGTCGGGTTGGTGCCGGGAATAGTCGGCGCCAGGGTGGCAGTCGGTCCGGCCGGGCTGACCACGTTGATGTCGGCCCAGTAGATGCCGGTCCGGGATGCGCCCAGGCCGAACTGTACGCCGGCTGGATCCCGCAGCTTCCAGTTGCTGCGGTAGTGCCCGGGCGTCGCCGGGGCCACCATCGCCACGGTGATATCGACCGTCGCGCCGGGCGCCACGCTGCCGGGGAGATTGACGATCCCGGGGGCGCCGAACTGGCTGCCGTTGTAGAAGATGGCCGCGTAGGCCGTCGTCCAGGTGCAGGAGCTGGCATTCTGGATCCGCCAGGTCTTCGTGAAGGCGGCGTTGGTCGTCAGGGTCGTCCCGTCCGGAATGGTCACGTCGGCGACGAAATTGGCGTAATCGCAGCTGACCGGCGGGAGGGTGGGCTGGGGACCGGTCGTGGGAGCCGCCGTGGGGACCGCCGTCGGAGCCGGTCCGGTGGTCGGCGCGGTCGTGGGCGTCGGGCCGGTCGTCGGCGCGGTGGTTGGTGACGGCGCGGTGGTCGGGGCGGGGGCAGTCGTCGGGGCCGGGCCGGACCCACCCCTCAGGATACGCGCCCCGCCCCACAACGCCCGGTCGGCGGAAGGCGTGCCGTGCCCGCTCACGTCGGCGGTAAACAGGATGAAGCGAACGGTCTGCCCGGCAAGCGGGCTCAGGTCGAGATCAGCCCGGTAGAACAGGCCGTCGTATTTTTCGTCGAAGGTCCAGAACACCTTGACCGGGCCGGTACCCACCTGGTATTCCAGGCGAAAATTGACGTAGCACCCGGCCGCATTTGCGGCGCAATTGATGATGCTGTTGAAGTGGTCGCCGGATTGGACGGTAAAGTCAGGGTAGATCCCCTGGATAAATCCGCCCGCCAGGGTTTGCGGCGCAAGCGACAGGCCGGGATTCGAGTCGGTCGACCCGTTCTCCAGGACGGGTGAAGCGATCTTCTGAACGAAGCCCCTGGCATCCCCGCTCGTACCCGGACAGGGCAGGGCCCCGGCCCCGCTCGACCAGGCTGCCGAGCAGTAATTCGAAACGAAATCGTAGGCCGTGCCCAGGGAGCCGCCCGAGCCGCCGACATTGATGTCGACGAAGAAAGTTCCCCCTTTCGTGGTGCCCAGGCCGAACTGGACCCCGGCGGCATTGCGCAAACGCCAGTAGCCGCGATAGTGGCCGGGGGCCGCCGGGGCGATCATGTTGATCGTGATATTGACCTTCGTACCGGGGGCGACGTTCGCCGGCAGGCGGACGGTGGAGGGGGCGCTCATCTGGGTGCCGCTGTAGAAGATGGCGACGTAATCGGTGGTCCAGGTGCAGGTGCCGATGTTCTTCAGCCGCCAGGTCTTGGTGAAGGCCGCGCCGGGAGTGAAAGTGGTCCCATCCGGGACGGTCACATCGGAGATGAACTGCGCCCAGTCGCAGCCGCTCACCGCGGAGGCCGAACGGGGCGGCAGGCTGGCCGCCGGGTACAACTGGGAAAGCAGCACCAGGATCAAGACAAGCGGCAACAGGAATCTTCGGGTCTTCATGGCATTCTCCTTCTTGTTCGCCCAAGCGCGGCGAACAACCGTGCAGGTCCATCCACAACTTGGCAATCCTCGATAAAAAAACAATACCTGGCCCGGCTTTGCGGGCCTGCCGGGACGAAGAGCCCCGAGATCCGATCACGGTACGCGCCGCAGGCGGCGTTGGATCGTCAGGCATCGCCCGAGAGATGTTCACCTCGTGGCTGCTGCCGGCTTACTCACAGCGACCTATTTCTAATCATACCGGAAGGCGGATTCGAAGCGTTTAACAGTTCTGTAAACCGGAATTAAGGTTCGGCGAGAAGGCAGGCAGGCTATGGAACGTCGAAGAGGAAGTCCATACGAAAGAATCTCTGGCCCGTCTTCGGGACCACGCGCTCAGCGGTGGCCGAAGTCGACCGTGAAATAATTGCCAGAGCAGGAAGCGAACCCGGCGCCGAAATCGTTCAGGTCGCCGACGATCATGGCCTTGTGAGGTGCATCGCCCATCCACCAGGCCACGGCCGAGGCCGGCGTGCTGTTCCCGCCGCCGTAGATGATCTCGCCGCCCCAGTGACCGGTATAGCCCGCCCGAAGCGCCCGGTCCCAGAAACTGGAGCCGTCCGATCCCGTATGGGACATGAAATGATTGATGGCCATGTCATCGCTGTGCCAGCCGGCGGATATTTCCAGGGCGCCGTTGGCCACCAGAGGCGCCAATCCAACCTTTGCCCGTTCGGCATTGATCAGGTCATAGAGTTGAAGCTCCCAGGCGCCGTTGTGGGTCAGGGTGCAGCCCGAGGGCAGGGCCGTGGAGGTCCGGGTGGCCGTCGGCGAGGTGCGGACGGTCGCCGTGGAAGACAGCGTCAGCGAGACCGTGGGGGTGAAGGTCAGCGTCGGGGCCGGGGTCGAAGTGAACGAAGCCGTCTGCTCCGGCGTTTCGGTCTCGCCGGTCATCAGGATCGTCGGGGTGGAGGTGTCCGTCTCTTCCGAGGCCGGGGGTTCACCCGTCGCCGTCGCGGTGGCCAATGGATCCGACGCCTGGGTGGAAGTGGAGGTAAACGTGAGGGAGGCGGTTTGGGTCGCCGTTTGAGCCGCGGCAGCCGTCAGGGAAACCGTCAGCGTGAACGGCGTCAGGGAGGGCAGCGGGGTGCGTGTGCGCGTCGCCGTGGGCAGCAGCGTACGGGTCCAGGTGGGGAACGGGCTGGCCGTGGAGGACGGCGTGCCGGTCGCCGAGGCGGTCATGGTCGCGGTCGGCGTTTCCGTGTAGGTCAAGGTAACCGTCCACGTGGGAGTCGAAGTATCGGTGAAAGTCGGGGTGAAGGTGAACGTCGCCGTTTCGGTCGGCGGAACAGTGAGCGATTCCGTCACGGATGGGCGCGGCGTCGGCGTCCACAGGCCGCCCAGGAGCGGCGTCAGACTGGCCGGCAAGGCGCAGGCGCTCAGAAAGGCTAGGACGATCAGGCAGGCAGGCAGCCTGACCAGGCGCATCGAAGGGTCCATACGATATGACCATATCACATCGAATGGCCTCCGGCCAGCCTTCTAACAGTTCTGTAAATGATACTTAAGGGCTATCCGGGAATGCAGGGAAGCGCAGGGCCCACCTTGAACAGGTATTCGGTCAGGAAATAGCCGCTTTCGTGCAGGTAGGTTGCCAAATCCACCCCCACATAGCGGTAGTGCCAGGGCTCGTAGGTCAGGCCGGTCCAGGGCTCGGCGCCAGGCGGATTGGTGAGTGTGAAGCCGTATTCGAACGCATGGGCGGCCAGCCAGCGGCCTTCGCCGGTCTGGTCGAAGAGCGGCGAGAACGGATCGGTCGCGCTGCCGGTCAGGGCCGGCATCTCGGGCGAGCCGAAATCCACGACCGTCCCGAGCTGGTGCTCACTGTGCCCGGGCAGGGCGCTGACCTGGTCGGCGGTCGCCGGGTCGGAGGCCAGCCAGCGATCGTGCGCCACCACCTGGTCGGCGTAGCTGCGGTAGGCCGACAGGATCGTTGGGTGCAGGCTTTCGAGGCGCATGGCTTTGACGAGCTGTCCCAGGGCAGCCGCGGCTGCCTGGCGCAGCTGATTGTCGGGCAGCGAGACGGCCCCCGGCAGGTAGGCCCCCAGGCGGACCAGGTCCGGCGGGACATAATGCGGGTCCAGGCCGAAACCCGCGCTGACCACCGGCCAGAGGTCGTCTGCGGCCGGACGGCGCTGGTTGCAGGGCACCACCGCTTCCGTCACCGCCAGCGGGAAGAGGGTCGGCGAAGGCTGCAGGGTTGCGGTCGGGGTCGGAGCCGGCGTGGAAGTGGACGGGGCGATCGGGGCGAGGCTGGAGGTCGGGGAAGCCGGGTACGGCGTCGGAGATGGCAAAGCGGCCTGTGGTTGACAGGCCGCCAGGAGCAGGATTGCCAGGAAGGGAACCTTCCGCAAAACCCGGCTTGATTTCATTGGAGAGCTTTGACCAGCTTCTCCAGGTCGTCGGGCGAGGCCAGGTGCAGGCGCAGGATGCGCCGCTTGCGCGCCTCCAGGGCTTCGTAATCGCCCAGCGACTGGGCCCGCTCGAGCACGCCGAAGTCCATCTTCTGGGTCGGGATGGGCAGGTCCTTGACCGGCTCGGCGGTGATCTCCAGGAACAGGCCGGAATCCGGTCCGCCCTTGTGGAGCTGGCCGGTGGAATGCAGGAAGCGCGGTCCGAACCCAAGGGTGGTGGCGCAGCCGGTCTTCGTCCGCAGGGCCAGGCGCAGCCTGCCCAGTTCGGCGGCATTGGCGGCGTTGCGCGGCACGTAGGCGTTGATCGCCACGTAATCGCCCTTCTTGGCGCTCTTCACGAAGGCAGTCAGGCTCTCCTTCAACCCGGGACCGCCGAGCTTCAGGTCCGAATAGGCCTTGACGCCGTCCTTCTCCCAGACCGGCTGGCCTTCGTCGAGCTTGCCCGACTGGCCATAGGCGGCGATCTTGTTGACGGTGCGGGTCTTGGCGTCCTGCACGTCGGGTTGATCGAAGGCGTTGATGCCCAGCGCGGCGCAGGCGAAGGCCGTGGCGACCTGCCAGCGGTAGAACTCCGCCCCGATGTCGTAGGCGTCGGGCAGGTTGAAGACCAGCAGCGGGTGGCCGGCCTGGTTGAGCACTGCGGCGGCGGGATCGAGCTTGCCCTCCCGGCGCAGATAGACGAACAGGCGGTCGGCGCCGTAGCTTTCGGGGCCGGCGACCGGCTCCCCGTCCACGACGACGATGCCCTTGCCCTGCTTGCCGGTCGATTCGGCGATGAGCTGCTCCAGCCAGGCGCCCAGCGGGGCGACCGATTCGTCGGCCAGGAAGGTCAGCTTGTCACGCCCGTCCACGGCCGCCTGGCCGAGGATGGCCCCCAGGACCAGGCCGGGATTGCGCGCCCCGGAGACGTCCGCGGCGCACTGGCGCATCATCCAGGCCGCCCGGTCGAGCAGCCGCTCCAGGTCGATGCCAATCAACCCGGCCGGCACCAGGCCAAAGTGACTGAGGGCCGAGAAGCGCCCGCCGACGGTCGGGTCGGCATGGAAGGTGGCGCGGAAGCCGCGGGCATTCGCCAGGGCTTCCAGCCCCGTCCCGGGATCGGTGATGGCGGCGAAGTGCCTGCCGTCGCCGCCGGTCTGCTCCCAGAAATAGTTGAACATGGCGTTGATCTCGGCCGTCCCGCCGGATTTCGACGAGACAAGGAAGAGGGTCTTGTCGGTCGGGAACCGGGCAGCCGTCTCGGCCACCTGGCCGGGATCGGTCGAGTCGAGGATGGCAAATGTGATCCCGGGGCAGGCAAAGACCAATGACAGGACTTCGGGGGCCAGGGAGGAACCGCCCATGCCGAGCAGGAGGACGTGGGTAAAGCCATCTTTCTTGACCTGGGCGGTGAAATCGTTGATCTCCTTGAGGGCCGCCCGGGAGGTGCGCGGCAGGTCCAGCCAGCCCAGGCGCTTGCGCACCTCGGCCTGGCCGTCCGGATCGGCGGTCCACAGGCTGGGATCGTGCGACCAGAGGCGCGCCGGGGCGTCCTTTTCGACCAGGGCAGCCACCCGCCGGGACACGGGGGCGGCCAAGGGACCCAGGGCGCTGACGGCCGTCAGGCGGCGCTCGTCGATCGTCTTCAGCATCGCGGCGAAGGAATCCGAGAAGGACTTGACCCCTTCGGATTCCAACTCGGCCGTGACCTTGTCCATGGAGATGCCCAGGGATTCGAGTTCCGCCAGGCTCTTGCGGGCGCCATCCAGGTCCGACAGGATGGTGACGACCGCCTTGCCGTGGTCACGGAAGGCCGTCAGGGTCTGGGGCGGGACGGTATTGACGGTCCCGGGGCCGATCAGCTCGTCCACATACATCGTATCCGGGTAGGCCGGATTCTTCGTGCTGGTGGAGGCCCACAGCGGTCGCTGGACGCGGCAGCCGGCGGCCTGGAAGCGCGAGAATCGCTCGCCGCGGAAGATCTTCAGGAATTCGTCGTACGCCAATTTGGTGTAAGCGATGGCCGCCTTGCCGAGCAACCCCTTGGCCTCCGGGGTACCGAGCGACTCCAGGGCGGCGTCCACCTTGGTATCCATCCGGGAGACGAAGAAGGAGGCCACGGAGGCGATCCCCTGGACCGGCAGGTCCGCCAAGAGGCGGTCGTTCAGGCCGTCCAGGTAGGCGTCCATCACGGCGCGGTAGCGCTCCAGGGAGAAGATCAGGGTCACGTTGACGTTGATGCCGGCCGCAATGGCCGCCCGGATGGCCGGGATGCCTTCGGGGGTGGCCGGGATCTTGACCATCAGGTTCGGGCGGTTGACCCACTCCCAGAGCTGCTTGGCCTGGGCGAGGGTTCCGGCGGTGTTGTGCGCCAGGGTGGGATTCACTTCGAGCGAGACGTATCCGTCCGCCCCTTCGGTCTCGCGGTAGAGGGCGGTGAACAGGTCGCAGGCGTCGCGGATGTCCTCGATCGCCAGCTGCCAGAAGATCTTTTCGGCGTCCCAGCCCGACCAGGCGAGCGGGACCAGGGCCATGTCGTAATCGTTCGTCTTGGCAATGGCATTGTTGAAGATGGTCGGGTTGGAGGTCACCCCGCGGATGTCGCCGCGCCGGATCATGGCAGCCAGCTCGCCGTTTTCGAGCAGGCGGCGCTGGATATTGTCATACCAGAGGGACTGGCCGAGGGAGTAAAGTTGCGAAATGGGTAACGTCATATGCACCTTGATCTTGTGAAATCGGTCAGGGTCTTCAATTGACCGGTGGATAATCGGTTTTACTTGGTCTGGTGTGCTTCGAGTTGCTTGATCTTGGCGACCCGCCGGGAATGTCGTTCCTCGCCCGGGTCGTTCCCGATGAAACGGGAGGAGAGGAAGGCCGATACGATCTCTTCTGCCAGTGCGGGGCCGACGACGCGCGTCCCCAGGCAGAGCACGTTCATGTCGTCGTGTTCGACGCCCTGGTGGGCCGAATAGGTGTCGTGGCAGATCCCGGCGTAGATGCCATCCAGCTTGTTGGCGGCGATGCACGCCCCC
>DATJPX010000183.1:0-16670 GCA_035506155.1 Anaerolineales bacterium | reverse complement strand
CGGGCCGCGGCGGCCCGGCCGCCAGCCAGGTAGACCTGACCCAGGCCTCTCCAGAAAGCCGCTTCGTCCGGGAGCAGCCGGATGGCTTTGCGGAACGCTCGCACGGCCCGATTCTGGTCGCCCAGGTCGAGGTAAATCTGGCCGAGCTGGCCCCACAGGCGGGCAGACATTTTCTCGTCCCCGGTCGGGCGGACCAACTGCAGGGCCAGCTTCAGGTGTTTGACTGCCTGGAAGGGCTCCCGCTTTTCCCGGTAAAGTCCGGCCAGCTTGCCCAACGAGTCAAGGCGGGCCTGCAGAGACTCCTGTACCTCCGGCAAGCAGGCGAGCCGGGCTTCGGCTGAAACAATCTCCTCGCCGAGTTCGGGGCGGGCAGGACCCGGCGCGGCCGGTTCCTCCACCTGGAAGGCCAGGGCCTGCCGGTCTGGCGGGTCGTAGAATTCGACCACCCGGTGGCGGAAGGCCCAGAAGTCCGGGGCCTGTTGCGGCAGTTCGGCGGCCTCATCCTTATCCAGCCAGAAGACTGCCCGGATCTGGTAATCGACGAAGAATTCGCGGCGCATGTTCAGGGCCCGGTAGGCATTGGCGTCCTGCCGCCCGCCGCCCCAGGAAAGGCCAGTGATCGAGTAGACCGAGCGCTCCCGGTCGGGGCGTCGGGAGAGCAACAGGGGAACGTCGAACTGGCTTTCATCGACCGTAATTTCCACCACCTGCTGGCCTGTTTTCGTCAGTCCTTTTTGCAGGGCGAGTTCCACTTCGGCGCGCACGTATTCGGATTCATAGAAGACCAGCAGAATGGAGGGGCGCTGCCAGTGGATGGCCAGGTCGAGTTCCTCGGCCAGCACCGCCAGTCGGTCCTCGAAGGATTCGACCGGCTCGAGCGGCTCGCGGGGGATGGATCGGGATTTGCTCATGGGGTGGTTTTGTACTCGGATGGCCTGGCGGAGGACATTGTTTTTTATAGAAGCGGGGGTCTGAAGATTCATTATACACTGGTTCGAAACTGGGAAAAGTGGGCCGGTCGCAAGCCGCGACCGGCTCATTTTGCTTAACAGAAATGTAAAGCCTGGGTGGTTCTTAAGTCATGTCTGAACAAGGCTGGAGGATATGTAAAATGAAATTGATTCTTTTTCCTGTTGCCTTGATTCTTTTTTGGAGATCCTATGAAACCTAAAGTGATTTTCATCCTTTTTATCTGCCTGGCATTGCTGCTGGCGGCCTGCAGCGGGGCGGGAAGCCTGCCCCTGCCGATTGGCAAGTCGATCGATCCGACGGCCGGGTTCAGCGAGATGCAAGGGACGGTCGAGGCCAAAAACCCGGGCCAGGCAGACTTCGGCCCGGTTGCCGATGGGACCCGGCTGAAAGTCCTTGGGCAGGTCCGCACCGGGCTGGACAGCCGCGTCCGCCTGGACCTCGCCAGCGGCACGACCGTACGCGTCGGTCCGAACAGTCTGTTCGTCCTGCAGAGCAACCAGACCAAAGGCGGCAGCCTGGTCACGCGGCTGGTGGTCCAGGCCGGGCAGGTCTGGGTGATCCTGCATGGCGGCCAGATGTCCGTCGAGACCCCCTCCGGCACCGCCTCGGTGCAGGGCTCCTACATGATGGTTGCTGTCGATCCGATGACCGAGGATGTCTCGGTCAGCTGCCTGGAAGGTTCGTGCCGGGTGGAGAATCCCACCGCGGCCATGAACCTGGCGACCGGACAGGGGACTTCGCTATATCATTGGAACACCGCCGGCAAGTCCTCCCCGCCTGCGCCCCGGATGCGCTACCTCTCCCCGGAGGAATTCAACCAGTTCGTGGCAAACAATCCCGAAGCGCGCGATGCGTTGGATGAAGCGGATGCCACTGCCTCGGTCCTGCCCACGCTGACGCCCGGCGACACCTCCACGCCCGCGGCTGCCTGCTTCGAGCTGCTCTCCCCGTCCAGCGGGGCGAGCGTGGCGGCCGATGGCACACTCGTCCTGGATTGGAATGACCAGCCAGGCGCCTACAAGTACGTCCTCACCATCACGAAACCCAACGGGGCGGAAAAATCCGAGATCACCTGGAGAAGTTCCGCCCGGCTGGATGCGGCCAGCCTGCCCTTTGCCGGCACCTATCAGTGGACGGTCACAGCCTACGATTCCAACCTCCAGTCGATTTGTTCGGCTGGGCCCTGGACTTTTACCAAGGCGGATTCCCCCACTTCCACCCCGGCTGCGGATTGCTTCACGCTGGATGCACCCACCGAAGGCGCCGAAGTCTCCGCCACGGATCCCCCTACCTTCACCTGGAGCGAACAACCCGACCGGTACAAATTCATCATCACCATCACCAACCCCGATGGCAGCGAGAGCTCGCAGATCGATTTTGCCAACAGTTATGAGCTCCCGGCCGGATCGCTGACCCAGGGTGGGACCTACACTTGGTCCGTGACTTCGTACAATTCGGATCTCCAGCCGATCTGCTCGGCCGGTCCGCGCACCTTCAGCGTCGCCGGAGAGAGCGTCCCGACGCCCACCCCTGGCGGCTGTGTCACCCTGCTGACGCCTCCGGATGGGACCAATTTCCCCGACCCGCAGAAAGTGGACTTCACCTGGACGGCTTACCCCGGCGCGTACAAGTACATCATCACCTTTAAGCCTCCCAAGACGCCCGCTTATACCTTCCTGGCCTGGACGCCCATCCACACCCGCTTCGTCGAGTCGTTCACGGCCGGCGGCACCTACCAATGGTGGGTGACGGTCAAGGACAAGAGTCTGAAGGATATCTGCACCAGCGGGAAGTTCGCATTTACCAAGCCCGAGACGATCATACCGACCAAGACGCCCTCCTCGGATGACGGAGGCGGGGCCGAATCCGGTGACCTGTTCTGGAATCGCAACGTCTCCATCAGCGGGTGTACCGTTTCTGCTTCGGCGGATACGTCCTACGACGGCGGGGTCAAGAAATTCACCATCTCGACCAGCCCGGTTCCCCCAACCAGCCCGTATGTGGTCCTCTCCTCGCTCGGCGGGACGACCTACGGCGCGAGCGTCAGTCTGTCGGATATCGTCACCGGCCTGCTCGGGCCGGACAGATTCGGCCAGCTTTCGCTGCTCCCGGTATTGGTCAGTGCACCGCCGGCTCCGCTTTCCTGCACCACGATCCCGGCCGGGACCACGCTCTACTGGCGGTTCGAAATATTCGACGGCGGCTACCACCTCGACAACTTCATCGGCAGCCTCGTCACCACCCAGGATTGTCCATAACCTCCTCGTGCTTGCCGGATGCGCCAGCCCTTGGGCTGGCGCATCCTTTTTAATTTTGATTTACAATTGGCGGATATTGCCAACAGTTTATCCGTACCAAAATATGCGCCGCTTCCTTTTCCTGCTCCTTACAGCCCTGTTCCTGCTCGTTACTGTTTCCTGTCTCCCGCAGCCATTCACCCGGCCCTGGGTGTATGCGGATCTACGCTGGCGTGGGCCGGCGGACGCACCCACGCCTGCCACCGACCTGCTGGCGGTTTATACTCACTCCACCGCCCTGACTGTCGACATCCGCCTCGACCTGTTGGACATCAATCCCGGCGACCAATATGCCATCCGGCTCTCCCTGTGGGATAACAATCATTTTTCGAAGACCCCGCTGGTGGTCGACATTTCCGCCAACGGCGCGGTTCAAACGACCGGGTTTGGGGATGGCCGCCCGGTGGTCTGGCCGCGCGTCATCCAGGATTACGAACTGGATACGGTAAGCATCAGCCTGAATCGGGGCCTGATCGGGGCGGAATACCATTTCGATGTGTCCACTTATATTCCCGGATCGGCGGCAGCAGCCGACCAGGCCCTCGGCATCCGGTCGGATGGCCTGACACCAGGGCAGCGCGCCCCGCTGTTGTTGGAATTCTGGAATACCTTCCCGGCAGATACCCCGGCACAGGCCCTGCGGCGCTGGGACGGCGCCCACACCGGCCCGTTGGGCGACCGGCATGGGCTGGTCCACGTCCTGCAGCCGGCCGAGATCTATCATGTGCCGTTGGCCCTCCTGGACGTCCGCAATCCGGCCAGCCTGGCTGCCTTGAGCTATCTCGAGGAACTCTGGCACGTCCAGATATACGGCGCCCGTGGCCTGTTCATCCTGCCGGACGTCGCCTATGGGGAACCGGCTGACGTTGCCGTGAACATAAGCCGCCAGTCCTCGGCCGGCTTCGGCATCTCGGACAGCCCGTTCGTCTATGCGGCCTCCGGGGAGCCGGTGACAGGCTACCCGGCCCAGTTCGTCCGCCTGCCGGACTCCTCCCACCTGGCTAAATCAGGCTCGACCCGATTCATCCCATTGCCGGAAGCCCAGGCCGTCGAAGCTACGGCAGACGGCCCTTCCCTCGACGTGAGGCGCGCGTTGAATGCTGTCGCGTTCTCACCGGATCGATCGGACCTGATTGTATTGGGCGGGAGCCTGCCCGATTCCACCTGGGGGGACCCAGACATGTCCTTTCCCACGCTCCAATGGATCGCCGCGCACCCGTGGATCCAGCCATTGACAGGTGATGACCTGCTGACTTTCCCTGCCAGGGATGCCTACACTCCGCCTGTCTCCCCTGCGGCCGATTCCTCCCCCTGGTTGACCCAGTTGCGGGCCGCTCCCTGGAATTCCATCACCCAATCCGCCTGGCAGGTCTACCTCTCTTTGACTGCTCCGACCGCTGACGTGAATTTGAAAGCCTTGCGGGCGGCCTATCTTGGCGACGTGGGCGAGCTTCTGGCCGCCGCCCGCTGGATGGAATCCCCGGCCGCCCAGGCGAATTGCTCTCTCGACCTGGATGGAGACGGCCGGCAGGAATGTATCCTCTCGAACCGGCAATTCTTTGCCGTTCTCGATCCCCAGGGCGCCACCCTGACCAATCTATTCATGCTGGACGGTCGCAGCGTGCACCAGCTGGTTGGGGCAACGTCGCAATTCACCGTCGGGTTGAGCGACCCGTCGGAATGGCAGCCCCGGCTTGGCAAGGCGGCTGACCCGACCGTCATCCCGGGGGCGTTTTTCGATGAGGACAGCACCTGGCAGGCGTATACACCGACCGTTACCCTGCAGGGCATCACCTTTACCCGATCGGATGGGAGGCGAATCAAAACCTACCAGTTGACCCAGGGTGGAATCCAGGTGGAGTATCGGGCCGCAGGCCCTCTCAGCACGCAAATTCCCCTCGTCGTGGACCCGCAGACTTATTATTTCCAGCCGGTCGATTATCGGCCTGATTTCACGCCCCAGGTCTGGACCTGGAGCCTGCTGGGGGGGATCAGTGTGCAGGTCCGTACGGATGCGACTCTGACCGGCCAGGGATTCGTCTCCTCTTACCCGTTCCTGCAGATGCCCGAAGATCCCAACCTGGATTATCCGGACGGGCATTATTACCCGTTCCCGCTGGCGGAAGTGACCATCCACGGCAGCGGGAATTTCCAGGCGGAGATCTCCGTCGAATCCCAAAAATGAAGAATTGCACAATCATCTCGTTTATGGTAAAGTATGTCAGGAAATCGTTTGGGAGAACAGGCTATGAAAAAGCGTGAGATTCCCGATATCATTGTCAGTCGACTTCCGATTTACCTGCGGGCGTTGAGGCACATGCAGGCACAGGGGCGCCTGACCACCTCATCACAGGAATTGGGCGAGCAGGTGGGCATCTCAGCCGCCCAAATTCGCAAAGACCTTTCTCAATTTGGCGAGTTCGGCAAACAGGGCACCGGCTATAATATTGTTTTCCTGGTCAGCAAGCTGCGGGAGATCTTGCAGGTCGAACGCGTCTGGGACGTGGCGCTGGTTGGCATGGGCGACATGGGCCATGCCCTGGCCCGCTACCAGGGCTTCAGCGATCGCGGCTTCCGCGTGGCCATGGCGTTCGACAGCGATCCGAAGAAAATCAGCGGAAAAGTGGGGGAGTTCGTGGTCCGCGACGCCCGTGAGATGGTGAAAGCCATCCAAGAGGCCGAGATCAAGGTGGCAATGGTTTGCGTGCCGGCTTCGGCTGCCCAGGAGGTCGCCAATCACCTGGTGGAAGCGGGGGTCAAGGCCATTTTGAATTATGCCCCGATCAGCCTGAACGTCCCGCCGGGTGTGCGGGTGCAGTACCTGGATCCGTCGATCGGACTGCAAAGAATGACTTATTACCTGGATTAATAAAATTCGGGGCGACCAGTGAGGTCGCCCCGCTCGTTTAGGAGGCCGGGACTGCGACGAAACCCAAGCCGTTCGGCCCGACGTGCGTCCCGATGGCCGTGGTCACGTTGACCAGCAGCGGGGGTACACTCACCCTGGATTTCATGTCTTCGTATAATTGCCGGGCTGCGGATTCGGCGTTGGTGTGCAGGACTGCCAGTCGGTCCAGAGGCCCCCAGGAGTTTACCGTCTCGATCAGCCGCTCCACACCCTGCAAGCGGGTGCGGGCTTGTCCGAGCCGGTGGACGATGCCGTAGCGCAGCTCGATCAAAGGCTGCAGGCGGAGCATGCTGCCGAGCATGGCGACAGCCCAGGAGACGCGCCCGCTCCGGCGGACGTATTCAATGCTGTCCAACAGGGCGGCCAGGCGGACGCGCCGGCGGACGCTCTCCACCCGCGTCAGGACTTCGTCAAGGATGGCGCCCCCGGCTGCGGCTTCGGCGGCCAGGATGACCTGGAAACCAAGGCCCAGGCTGAGCTGGCCGCTGTCGAGCACCTTGACCTTTTGGCCGAATTCCTGGGCCGCCAGGCGGGCGGCGTTGAAGATCCCGCTCAGGTCATTGGGCGGATGGATCGAGACGACGAAATCCGCGCCTGCACGGAACAACTTCTCATAGCGTTCCTCGAACGCGCCGACCGAGGGCGAGGAAGTCGTTGGCGGCGGGGCCAGTTTCGGCAGGCGATTGTAAAATTCCTCGCGGGTGATCTCCACTCCATCGGTGTAGCTCTGCCCGGCAATGTTGACAAGCGCCGGGACGATCTCGATGCCGTATTGTTCTGCCAGGCTGCACGGAATGTCCGAAGTGCTGTCGCTCACGAATCCGATTTTCATGATTCCTCTAGTCGAGTGTCTCGAAAACTACCAGTCCGATGCTTTGCGGGCCAAACATGGCTGCCAGGTGAGGGTGGATGGAATGCTCGCTGAACGGCGTGCCCGGGAATGTTTCCTGGGCGAACAGGCGCAAGGGTCGCGTTCGCAGGGTGGTATGGCTGACACCCCGCATCAGGGCGATATAAGCCGGGGCTTCGAACTCGCTCATAAAGTCCTGGAATGATTCGAACAGATGGCGGGGGGTGCGCACCTTTTCCATGGGGACGAGGCGTCCCTCCTCGATGGCAAAGATCGGCAGCATCCCCATCATTTCACCGACCTGGGCCTGGGCAAATTCCATGTAGCCGGCGTTGGCTAGGAATGTCAACTCGGGGATGCAGAAGAGCATGTAGATGTGTGGGATGGATACCCGGATTTGCCGTTCGATCTCGGCCAGGGGCTCTCCTCGGGAGGCCGCCTCGGCTGCTTCCTGGACGAGCAGCCCCAACCCGATGGCAGTGGTCAGCGAATCGACGACTTCCACCGCAGCATGGTTGCTGAACTGGTTGCAGGCCGTCACTGCATTTTTCATGCTGACATTCAGCAGGGACGAAATGGTCAGCACCAGGATCGAGTCGTATTGCTGGCCGAGGCTGGAATAATACTGAGTGAAATCCTGTGGGGAGGGCGCGAGCAACTGCTGGAACGCCGGCCTGGCATGCTGGGCTTTCCCGTCTTCCACCGGGCTGCCGGGCTGAAGGCTGAACGGGATGGTGTAAACCCGCTCACGCCCGGGAAAATTGGGCTTGGTGAACTGGGCGGTACTGTCGGTAAGTATGCAGACACTAGGCATGGCGGGAAAATTCAGCGGGGTCTGCCGCCGGGCCGATGACCTTATTCCACGGAGATGATGAATTGGTAATGCGGCTGGCCGCCGTCTTGCAGTTCGATTTCCTGGGAGGGGTATTTTGCCCGGACGATATCTGCAATACGGTTGGCCTCGGCGGAAGCGAGGGAATCGCCGAAAAAGAGCGTGATCAGCTCGAAATCGGCTGCTTTGGCTTTTTCCAAAGCGCCCAGGCAGGCCTCTTCGACGGAAGCGGCCGATATGGCAAGCGTGCCGTTCACCAGCGCGATCACCTGTCCCTGTTCCACGGACACCCCGTCGATTTCGACGGTCCGGGTGGCGGTCGTCACTTCGATGGCGGTTACATCTTCAATTGCTTTGGTCATCTTGGTCGTGATGACATCCAGGTTCCCGTCCGGGTTCAGGTGCATCATGGCTGCCAGCCCCTGAGGGATGTTACGACTGGGGACGATGTGAACCTTCTTGACTGTCACTTCCTTGGCCTGTTGGGCGGCCAAGATGATATTCTTGTTGTTGGGGAGGATGATGACCTGGTCGGTCGGCAAATTTTCGAAGGCGTCGAGGATGTCCTTTGTCGATGGATTCATGGTTTGTCCGCCCTCGACCAGGGCTGCCACACCCAGGCTGGCGAAGACTCGCGAAATCCCGTTTCCCGGCGAGACCGCCACCACGGCAATCTGACCGGCTTCGATCCCGGCCAGCTCGATCCGCCCGCTGCTTTTTTTATTGATGTCGTCCATCTGGGCGACCAGGTTTTCCATCGCCACTTTGGTGATCGTTCCAAGTCTCATGATGTAATCGACCGGCTTGTTCCGATTTTCGGTCGGGACGTGGATGTGCATGCGGTACATCCCTTCGCCCTCACCGACCTGGATGGAGGTACCCATGTTTTCCAATTCGGCGTAGAAGCTCTTCAGATCGAGATCCCGGGCGGGAACGAAATCCACCACAACCTCGAAGTCTTGGCCTGGCTCGATGTCTTCCATGGCGTTTTCCAGTTTCATGGCGGATAATGGTTGAACGGCGGTCGTCGGAGTGTCCAGGGGCAGGCCCTGCATGTAGCGGAGCATCCCTTCCAGGACGAAGAACAGGCCTTTTCCACCTGAATCGACCACGCCGGCTTGTTTCAAGACCGGCAGCAGATCCGGGGTGCGCTGTACGGAAGCGTCCGCGGCCGGGATGACATGCTCGAAGATCTCGACCGGATTTTCGGTTTCCTGCAAAGCCAATTCCGCCGCGCTGGCCACATCCTTGGCGACGGTCAGGATGGTCCCTTCGACCGGACGGACGACACCTTTGTAGGCGGTGTCACGCCCATCGGCGAACGCCCGCACCAGCGCCGATCCGTCCAGGACATCCTGGTTGTGCAGAGCCCGCGCAAATCCGCGCCAAAGCTGGGAGAGGATGACGCCCGAATTGCCGCGCGCCCCCATCAGAGCACCCTGTGAAACAGCCGCGGCCATCTGGCCGACGTTGTGAGTCCCGAGATCCTTGATCTCGTTGAAGGCCGACTGCATGGTCAGGACCATATTCGTGCCGGTATCGCCATCCGGAACGGGGAAAACGTTCAGGGCGTTAACCGTCTGCTGGTTGGCCCTCAGCCAGGTCAGACCGGCCTCCACCAGTTCCTTCAGCGCCTGCCCATCGATCGGCGTGGATTTGAAACGTTCCAGCCGCGCTTGAATCTCCAAATCCATACTCGTAAATTCTCCTCGAACCGAATTTAGTCAGGATTGCTGACGCGCAGGCCCTGAACGTGAACATTGACAAAATGGATCGGCATCCCCAGCGCCTTCTCGACCTGGTAACGGACCGCGTTGGCCACGCTGTCGGCCACGGAGGTGATCCGCGTGCCGTATTCGATGATGATATGGACGTCGATATCGATCTCTTCGCCGTTGTAGCGCACCGAAACGCCGCGGGCGGGCTCGTGGGTAATCGTCGCTGCCAGCCCTTCGGCCAGGTTCTTCGGCGCCAGGCCGACCACGCCGTAAGACGTCAACGTGGCGTGGTAAGCGATCGTCGCCAGCGCGTTTGGTGAGATTTGGATGGTGCCCAAGGTGGTGGTTTCTTCGCCCATAATAATCCTCGTTTATCGAGCTGAATCTATATACATAAACACTTGACTTGTCCTAGGATGCGTTTCATGGTAAAATACGCCGCTTGTCTGAGACAGGCTGGCATCATTAGTTTAGAAAGGAAGTCAAACATGGCGAAATGCGCTCATTGTGGTAAGGCCACTACCTTCGGTCAAAACGTATCGTTTTCCAAGCGTCACACCAACCGGCCCTTCCATCCCAACCTGCAGAAGGTGACGGTCATCGAGAACGGTCAGAAGGTTCAGAAAACGCTGTGCGCAAAGTGCATCCGCACTCTGGCGAAGACGGCGTAGTCGATTGTTAAGTTTCTCAAACAAGGTCACGGCTTCGGCCGTGATTTTTGTTTTAATCCCGGCTCAAGGCTCCGGCGGATCCCGATCAGACCAATAGCCTGCGCAGGTTCCCGACCCCGGCTGCGATCCCGGCGGGGTGATGGAAGATCGCGCTGGCGGCGACGAAGGAATCCGCGCCGGCGGCCCGCACCCCGGGAAGGGTTTCGACCGAGACGCCGCCGTCCACTTCCAGCCGGGCCTGGCTGCCGAGCGCATCCAGCCGGCTGCGGACTTCGGCCACTTTCGGGAGGACGTCTTCCATGAACTTCTGGCCCGAGTATCCCGGATGGACGGTCATTACCAAGACGAGGTCCGCGAGCGGGAGGGCGGGTTCCAGCCGGCTGGCGGGTGTATCCGGGTTGAGGGTAACGCCAGCCTTGCAGCCCAGCGATTGGATCGTTTTCAAGGTGCCAGCGAGATTGGGACAGGTCTCCACGTGCACGGTCAGGTGGCTTGCCCCGGCCTTGGCAAAGGCTTCCAGCAGGTTCTCCGGGTGTTCGATCATCAGGTGAACGTCCAGGGGCAGGTGGGTAACCCGGCGGCAGGCCTCGACGATGAACGGTCCCATGGTAAGGTTGGGCACGAAGTGGCCGTCCATCACGTCCACGTGGATCCAATCCACTCCGGCGGCTTCGGCTTCGCCGATCTGCTCGCCAAGGCGGGAGAAATCTGCCGAGAGGATGGACGCGGAGATAACTGGCGAATTCATTTTGAGCTACCGAATGGGCGGATTATACACGAAATGGGCCCATCCCCGGCGTGCAATTAGTGGCGGAGCACGGAAATGACCCAGGCCCACAGGGGCAGCAGGCCAAGCACGGCGACCATCGCAACGAACGCCAGGCCGACGGAAACCCAGTCGATCTCCAGGTCGCGGGCGACGGGCGGAGCGGCCTTGATTGCCTGAGTGGTCTGGGTGGCGGAGATCACCTCCGGCGTCAGCGCCAGGGCGGGCGACAGCTTGGCATTGCCGAAGTTCAACAGGACGCGGCCCAACTGGTCGGCGGTGCGGTAGCGCTGGGAAGGCTCCTTCGCCAGGACCTTGTTTTGGATTTGTTCGAGGGCGGGAGGAATATCCGGGAGCATTTCGGAGATTGGGACGGGGTCGGCCTCCAGGTGCAGGTGAGCCAGTTCCTCCGCCGTATTGGCGTGGAAGGGCAGCGAGCCGGTCAGCATTTCATACATGATGATTCCGAGCGAATACACATCCGAGGCGGGCGAAGGCGCCGCGCCGGAGGCTTGTTCAGGCGAGAAATACTGCGGCGAGCCCCAGACCACCTCGCTTTGTTCCTCTGGGCGGATGGTGGAAAGGACCCGGGCAATGCCGAAATCGGTGACCTTGAGGCGCATATCGGGGGTGACGAGCATATTCTGCGGCTTAACGTCGCAGTGCACCAGCCCGGCTCGGTGGGCATAGCCGATCCCGGCACAGGCCTGGACGAGCAGCGGCACCGCCTCCTCAGGGGAGAAACGGCCTTTTTGCTTGATCAGCGTCTTCAGGTCGGTGCCGGGCACGAATTCCATGACGATGAACAACTGTCCGTGGTCCAGGCCGAAGTCGTGCACGGTGACGATGTTGGGGTGGGAGAGGTTGGCGGCCGCCTTGGCCTCCTGGCGGAACCGGTCGAGGAAGGACGGATCGTGGGAATAATCCTCGCGCAGGACCTTGATGGCTACCGAACGTTCCAGCATCGTATCCCTGGCGCGGTAGACGATGGCCATCCCGCCCTTTCCGAGCTGTTCCAGGAGTTCGTAGCGATTGTTCAGCAGGCGAGGTTCAGTCATAGGCTGCCTGTTAAGATTATAACACGGCGCTTTTGCCGTTTATCCCCTTCAGCCAAAGTATAATAAAGCCATGGTGGACACTTTACTTATTTATAACCCCGCTGCCGGTCGCATTTCGGTACGCCCGTTCATCGGCGGCGTGATTCGCACCCTGAATGACCAGGGCTGGCGGGTGGAGGTGGCCGAGTCGATCAATGGCCGGCATACCACCCAACTGGCCCGCCTGGCCGCCCAGGAAAATTTCCGCGCCGTCTTCGCCATCGGCGGGGACGGAACGGCCGGGCAGGCCGCGGCCGGCCTGATCGGTTCGCAGACTGCCCTGGGAATCCTGCCGGCCGGGACGACCAACGTCTGGGCGCAGGAACTTGGCATCCAGGCCCTGACCTGGTCGCATATCCGCGCCTTGAACCTGAATGCCCGCGCCCTGGCCGATGCCAAGCCCTGCTCGATCGATGTCGGACTGTGCAACGGCCAGCCGTTCATGATGTGGGCAGGCATCGGCCTGGACGCCATGACCGTCAAGAAGCTGGCCCCGCGCAAACGCTTCGAAAAATACCTGAATATCACCGAGTATGCCGCCACAACCATCTGGAATGCGACCATCTGGCACGGCATGGACCTGCGCGTCACCGGGGACGACAAGCAGGTGGAAGGCCATTACATGATCGCCGTGGCCAGCAACATCCGCCACTACGGATTGATGAGCATCTCTCCGAGCGCCTACCTCGACGACGGCCAGATGGACCTGTGGCTGTTCACCGGCAGCACGCTGGCAGACGCCTTCCGGGCCCTGTTCGACATCCTGGCCGGCAACCACGTCAATTCGGACCGGGCGCGCTGCATTCCTTTCCGCAAAGTGCAGATCGAGTCGGATACCCCCTTTTCGATCCAGATCGACGGGGAGCCGATGCTGGGCGCGCAGCAGGTCACGCTGGAGGTCCTGCCGCAGAAGCTGCAGGTTCTCATGCCCCCCGAGTCGCGCGACCAGTTGTGCAAGCCGCGGGCGGAAGGCTAGGAGCGCCTCGCGATGAACCGGATCCTGACTTCCAAAGTGGTCGTGTTTGCGCTCGTGATCGGCTCGACCCTGTTATGCGCCAGCCTGTTATACATCTTCCTGGCCCACCCGGCTGCAGCCGGGACGAATCTGGGGATGACAGCCTCCGCCCTGACCGTCATCCCGGCCCCTTCCTCCACGCCGCGCCCGCTGCCTCCCACGCTGACGCCGCTCCCGCCGACTCCGACCGTCACGGATACGCCCGGCCCGGACCAGATCGCGATCGGCGTCTATGTCCAGCCGACCACAGGCGGTGAAGGCCTGCGCGTTCATACCTCCCCGAGCCTGAGCGCGGATTATTTTTCCGCCTTCGATTCGGAGGCCTTCCAGGTCACGAAGGGGCCGGAGCAGGCCGAGGGTTACACCTGGTGGTACCTGACTGCATCCTACGATGCCAACCGCTCAGGCTGGGCCGTCCAGGATTTCCTGACGGTCATTCCCAAGCCTTAGCGCCTCTACTGAATGAAATCCTGCGGAAATGAGATCCGCGCCAAATATGAAACCAACCTCGATTACTGCCAACCGGGAGAAAAAATCCCTGACCGTCCTCTGGGACGACAACCACACCAGCCTCTATCCGTTTTCCCTGCTGCGGGCAGGCTGCCCGTGCGCAGAGTGCCGGGGCGGGCACGACCAGATGAGCGACACCCCCGACCCGACCGTATTCGCCACGCCGGCCACGGATACTCCCGCTACACGCTTGAAGACCGTCGTGCCGATCGGTTCCTACGCCGTCTCGCCGGTCTGGGAGGACGGCCACGACGCCGGCATCTTCCGCTGGGATTACCTGCGGGCCTTGTGTCCGTGCGAGACATGCCGGGGAAAATAGCCGGAGTTTTCCCGATAAAAGACCTCCCCATTCAAGCGGTTATGAATGGGGAGGTATGCGTTCAAGACGGGGCTGAACTTATGGGGTTGGCGTCCTGGATGGAATCAGGGTAGGGGCCAGAGATGGGGTTGCCGTGGGCGTGATCCCGAGCGCATCGAAGGCCTGCGTGCGCCATTCGGCAGGCATCACGTCGGCGGGCAGGGACAGCAGCTTGTACCAGCTGACGCGCTCACCGGTCTCATCCTGCATTTCCCTCAGGAAGAGGGATTCGTAATAATAAACCTGGGCCTTGGGCCAGTCTGTCTTGGCCAGCGGAACCGCTTTCTGTTCCGCCTGGATATAGGCGTCACCCGGTTTGCCCTGCATATCCAGGGCCCGCGCCAGCCCGAGTTGGGAATCGAAATCCAAGGGATCATAGGCAACGGCGCTCCTGAAATCCGCTGCGGCCAGGTTGGCTTTTTGCATGTTCAGGTAAGCAAAACCGCGCTCGAAATAAGCTTGGGAGTTGCGCGAATCCGCCGCCAGGACCTTATTGAGAATATCCAGGGCTGACTGATACTGGCCGGCCGAATTGTAGGCAGTCCCGAGGTCCAGAAGGGCTCCCGTATCGTCCGGGGCGTAGATCGTGTATGTTTGCAGGGCGGCGACGGCTTTATCGCTCTGGCCGTTGGCGATATAGGCGCGGGCCAGGGTCAGGTAGACCGGTACGAGGGTCATGTCGAGCTGGTTGGCCTGCATGGCTGCCTGCAGCGCCGTTTCATTGTCCCCGGCTGCCAGATCCGCTTTTGCCAGGTAGAGATACGCCAGGGCGGAATCCGGGCTGAGCTCCAGGGCCGTCTCGAGGTCCGCCTGGGCGGCCGCGGGATCGCTCTGGACCAGATATTTTCCGCGTTCGATGTAGGCATCCGCGTATTTTGGATCCAGGTTGATGGCTGAATTCAAGTCAGTCAAGACATCCGCACCGGGATTGAGACCCAGGTTGGCGCGGGCCCGTCCCAGGAATCCGGGGGCGAAGTTGGCATCCTGGTTGATGGCTTCCTGGTAATTATCCCGGGCGGTGTGATAATCTCCCTGGAGGCGATAACTCTCGCCGATGTAATAGTAAACGTCCGCGGCGTTGGGCTCGGTCTTCAGGACGTCCTCGAACTGGATCCGGGCGGTATCGTAGTGGCCGAGGGCCAGGGAGTGCAGGCCGGCCTGGAACGAAGCCCGGGTCAGGACCGGGTGAGTGGTTATCACGTACAACGGCGTGGGGGTATAGGTCTTGGCCAGGAAATAGGAGAGCGGGGTGGCGCCCATGAAGGTGGGCGTGGCGGTCTGGACGACCGGCGTGCTGGAGGGGGTCCAGGTGATCGTATGGCTGGGCAGGCGAAAGATGGGATTGTAAGATGGGTTGGCCTTGTTGGTCTTGGGCAGCAGAATGTATCCACCCACGAACAGCCCCAGCAGGACGATGGCAATCCCGAGGATCATGAAAACCCGCGTGGCCGGGTTGGCCCAGCCGTGCAGCTTTTCCACAGGCTCCTTGGGAATTTCGAGCTTTTCCTCCCACAGGCGCGGCCGGTTGACCGGGAAGGGCGGCACGGAGTCGTCCGGCGGCAGCGCCCCGAGCATGACGAGGCCGCGCTTGGCGGCCGCATTCTCCGGGTCGGCCTGCAGGGCAGTTTGCAGGCAATATAGCCGCTCTTTCGATGAATCGACTGCGGCGCTCAGGTAGATCCAGTAGGTGGCGTTGTTCTGGTCGGTCTTGAGCAGGCGGGTCAGCAGGTCGCGGGCCCGCGACCGGTCCCCGGTCCGCAGGGCCTCGGTGGCTTCACGCAGCATGCTGTTTTCCCCGCTATCGAGGGAGGATAGATCTTCGTCGTCTGCCATGCTGTGAGTCTAGCACAGCCTGTGGGATGGGGCAAGTGGAAAGGGTATAATTTCGGGATGCGAAGAATCCTGGCCGGATTGTCCCTGGCTTTTTTCCTGGCGGCTTGTGGCTCCGCGCCCACCTCCTCGTCGGACCTGGCAACGGCCGTCCCCTATCAGACGCCAACCCCTTCCCTTACGCCAAGCCCTCTTCCCGTGCTGACGGAAATCCTGTTCCCAACGCCTACCACGTTCACCTATACGGTCGTCCTGGGAGACACGCTGAGCGGGATCGCCCAGCACTTCGGCGTCACCCTGGAAGCGCTCCAGGCAGCCAACCCGGACGTCCAGCCGACTGCGCTGTCCGTCGGGGCCAAGCTGGTCATCCCAACCGGAAAGGCGGTCGTCGGCGAGCCCTCCCAGACGCCGGCCTCCCTGCCCGTCCTGCAGGCACGCTGCTGGCCGGATGGAACAGGCGGGGCGTGGTGTTTCGCCCTGCTGGAAAACGATTACGCCGAAACGCTCGAAGACCTTTCGGCCCAATTTACATTACTGGATTCGAATGGGAAGACGATCGCCGATCAGACGGCTTATGGTCTCCTGGATATCCTGCCGTCGGGAGCCGGCCTGCCGCTGGCGGCCCATTTTCCCGCGCCGGTGGCTACCGATCTACGCCTGCGCGTCCAGCTGCTGACCTCCATCCGGTTGCTGCCGGGCGACGCGCGCTATCTTCCTGTTGCTGTGGAGAATGTCCTCGTCCAGGTGGATGCCAGCGGGCGGACGGCCCAACTCAGCGGCCAGGTCGCCCTGACCGGCAGCGGCGCGGCCACGACCCTGTGGGTCCTGGCGACCGCATACGATTCC
>DATJPX010000182.1:0-2684 GCA_035506155.1 Anaerolineales bacterium | reverse complement strand
AGGCCAGGCTGCCCTGGTAGACGGCTTTGGAGCGCGCCTGCAGTGCGAATACCGCCGAGCGTTCCCCCGGCTGGAGGAAACTGTCGAACAGCCAGAGATCGGCGACTCCCAACAGGGGATGGCGATCGTGCAGGTCTTTGATTTCCGCCTCGGGTGTGGCGGCCACTTCCAGGAGCCGGACGAGCAGGTTCGAGCTGGGCTTGTCGACGTAACCGGCCGTGATCGCCCGGCGCTCCTGCAATTGCGACAACACGCTCAGGTACTCTGCCAGGGCCTTTTCGTAGCCCATGACCTCGTCGCTCTCGCGCGATTCCCACAATTGCAGCGGACCGTCCGTCAAGGTGACCAGGGGCTCCGGATAATCTTTGGAGAGAGCCAGCAACTTTTTACGCTCGGCCAGGTCCCGCTGCAGGGCCACCAACCCGTCGGTCCAGTTGACCACCTCGTCGTCGAAGGAAAGGGCGCTGTCGGTGACCACCTGCGGGGCTTCGGCGGTCCCGTTCGAGAGGATGATTGCGCCAACGTTGATGAGTCCGAAAAGCACGGCGGCATGCCGGTCGGGGACGATCTGTGAGCCGTCCGCGGCAATAAGGGTGGCCTCCACGGTCGAGACCGCCCCTGCTTTTTTGTGAAAATCAAGCGGCTCGTCCAGCGGGAGGGCGCAGCGCAGAGCGGGGTCGGCTTGGCGGGCGCGTTCGACCTTGTCTTGAAGTTCCGCTGTCTTGTCTGCCCAGGCCCCCAATAGGCCGGCGGCGCGCTGCCGGGCCGCCTCCAGGCGCTCCTGGCGGGCCTGCGCCCCGCTGCCGATTTCGCGGATCCTGTCGAACACCTGCTGGAAGTTCAACGCCATGACCCTCTTCCTGTCACCTCTGCAAGGAAATGTAGAACATTTGTCTCAATTCTACAGGGAATGCGGGGAAAAAACAAGTAGCGCATTACCGGGAACATTCTCCTATTGTTGAGCGTCTCCAAGGATGTTATACCATAACCAAACTCATAAGGAGATTTTATGCGCACCAAACTTACCCTGTTCGCTTCCGTTTTGATCCTGGCTTTCGTGTTGAGCGCATGCGGTTCCGCCCAGGCGCAGCCCCGCACCTTGAGCGTCAGCGGCAGCGGGACGGTTTCGCTGACCCCCGACATTGCCTATATCTACATCGGCGTCCACACCGACGACGTCGACCTGGCCGCGGCGGTCAGCAAGAACAACACCCAGACCCAGGCCCTGGTGGATGCCCTCAAGAACGCCGGGATCGACTCGAAGGACATCCAGACCAGCAATTTCAGCGTGTATACCAACGCCAACCAATCCTACGACAAGCAGACCGGCCAGCAGACCGGCAGCGGCACCTATTATTCGGTCGACAATACCGTCTATGTGACGGTGCGCGACCTGACCAAGCTGGGCAGCCTGCTCAACACGGCCGTCAGCTCGGGTGCCAATAACATCAACAGCATCACCTTCGACGTGGCCGACAAGACCGCCGCCATGGCCGAAGCCCGCCAGAAGGCCATGCAGAACGCCAGCAACCTGGCGGCCGAACTGGCCAAGACCGCCGGCGTCAAGGTGGGCGAGATCCAGAGCATCACTTATTCCGACAATTCCCCGATGCCCTATTATGGGATGGGCGGCGGCGGGGCCTCGGCTCCCAATGCCTCCGTTCCGATCCAGCCCGGGCAGACCCAGATCTCCGTCACCGTCAACGTGACCTACTTCCTGAAATAAGCCCACCCTACCGGTGTACAATCACTTACAACCAAAGGAGTCACCCATGAAAACGAAAATCCTCTTCCTGACCGCCGCCCTGGTCCTCGGCACCCTCCTGGCTGCCTGCGGACCCTCGGCCATCACCGTCCAGCCCCAGCCTCCGCAGCGGACCATTACTGTCACAGGCACCGGCATGGTCACCCTGACGCCCGATATCGCCTACATTTCCATCGGCGTCCATACCCAGAATGCCAGCGCCAAGGATGCCGTCAACGAGAACAATACCCAAGCCCAGGCCGTCGTGGCGACCATCAAGGGCTTCGGCGTCGCCGACAAGGACATCCAGACCACCAATTTCAGCATCTCCCCGCAGTCGCAGTACGATAACACCGGCAAGCAGACCGGGATCCTGTATGTCGTCGATAATACTGTCTATGTCACTGTGAGAGACTTGAGCAAGCTTGGTGATTTGCTGGACGCCACTGTCAGTTCAGGCGCCAACAACATCGGCAGCATCCAGTTCGACGTGGCTGACAAGACCGCGGCCCTCTCCCAGGCCCGCCTGGCGGCCGTCGCGGACGCCAAGAAACAGGCCGACGAATTGACCACTGCCACCAACGTCACCCTGGGCGATGTCCAGAGCATTTCCTACTACGATTCGACGCCTCCTGTGGCCGTCCAGTTCGCCAAGGCCGATTCGCTGGCTGCGACCAGCGTCCCGATCTCGGCTGGCTCGATGCAGATCTCGACCACTGTGACCATTGTCTACGGCCTGAAGTAACCGGATTTACCCGGAGCTGACGAACCCGGACCCCGCAAGGGTCCGGGTTCTTGTTTACGGGAGGGTATAATCTTCGTATTCATCCGTTGGAGGTATTGCCATGCTTACCGTCGGTTACATCGGCCTGGGCTTGATGGGCAAATCGATCGCCCGCAATATCCACAAGGCCGGATTTTCGCTGGTGGTCCACAATCG
>DATJPX010000181.1:0-8454 GCA_035506155.1 Anaerolineales bacterium | reverse complement strand
GTGGACGGCTACGTCGGCAACTTCCAGGTCACCATCAAGAAGCGCGCCCGCTACATCAAGACCGAGGACTGCACCGGTTGCGGCATCTGCTGGGAAAAGTGCCCCAAGAAGGTCATCGACGACAAGTTCGAGGCCGGCCTGGGCTACCGCAAGGCCGTCTACACGCCCTTCCCGCAAGCCGTGCCAAAGTACCCGGTCATCGACGACGTCAACTGCACCTACTACATCAAGGGCACCTGCAAGGCCTGCGAGAAGTTCTGCCCGACCAACGCCATCGATTTCAACCAGAAGGACGAGATCCTGAACGTCGAGGTCGGCAACATCCTGCTGGCCACCGGCTGGGACCTGTTCGACGCCCGCCGCATCCCCAACTATGGCTACGGCCGCCTGGCGAACGTCTTCACCAACATGGAGTTCGAGCGCCTGAGCAACTCGGCCGGTCCGACCGGCGGCAATATCGTCCTGCGGGATGGCAAGACCACGCCCAAGTCGGTCGCCATCATCCACTGCGTCGGCAGCCGCGACAAGAACTACAACAACTACTGCTCGGCCATCTGCTGCATGCAGAGCCTGAAGTTCGCCCACCTGGTGCGCGAAAAGACCGGCGCGACCGTCTACAACTTCTACATCGACATCCGCACCCCCGCCAAGGCCTATGACGAGTTCTACCAGCGCATCATCGAGGAAGGCACCCTGTTCGTGCGCGGCAAGGTGGCGGAAGTCACCGACGCGGCCCGCAACCCGGGCGAAGAGGGCAAGCTGATCGTCCAGGTGGAAGATACCCTGGTTGGCAAGCAGCGCCGCATCCCGGTCGACATGGTCATCCTCTCGGCCGGACTCGAACCCCGCTCGGACTCCAAGCAGGTCGCCAAGACCTTCGGCATCTCCTGCTCGGCGGACGGCTGGTTCATCGAGCGCCATCCCAAGCTGGACCCGGTGGCGACCATGACCGATGGCGTCTACATCGCCGGCTGCGTCCAGGGACCGAAAGACATCCCCGCCAGTGTGGCGCAGGGCGCGGCTGCGGCCGCCCGCATCCTGGGCAAGATCCAGCAGAAGGAAATCGCCCTGGAGCCAGTGCGCGCCACCGTCAACGAGTCCCAGTGCTCCGGCTGCCGCATCTGCAATACGCTCTGCCCGTTCAACGCCATCAGCTTCCACGAGGACACCATGGTCTCGGAGGTCAACCCGGCCCTCTGCCAGGGCTGCGGCACCTGCGTGGCCGGTTGCCCGGCCGGCGCGATCACCGGGACCGGCTTCTCGAACGAGCAGATCCTCTCGCAGATCGACGGCCTGCTGCTACTGACGCTCGATAAGAAGAAGGAGGCCGTGGCGTAAGCTGCCCGGAGGAACCCCATGACCGATACTCCTGAAACCAAGCAATTCGAGCCCGTCATCATCGGCTTCACCTGCAACTGGTGCTCCTACCGCGCCGCCGATATGGCCGGGATCTCCCGCATGAAATACGCCCCGAACGTCCGCCTGATCCGCCTGATGTGCTCCGGCCGCCTGGACCCGACCTTCGTGTTCAAGGCCTTCGCCGGTGGGGCGGACGCGGTGCTCATCTCGGGCTGCCACCCGGGCGACTGTCACTACGCCACCCAGAACTACAAGGCTATGCGCCGCTTCCACCTGATGCAGCGCGTCCTGACCCAGATGGGCGTCGAGCCCGGTCGGCTCAAGCTGCTCTGGGCCAGCGCGGCGGAAGGCGCCATCTTCGCCAAGGAAGTCAGCGCCTTTGTCGAGCAGGTGCGCGCCCTGGGTCCGTTGAACTGGAACAAGGCCGCCGAAGCCCCGGCCGAGATCAAAGAGGAGGTGGCGGCATGAGCAAGGCCCAAGCCAAACCCAAGTTCGCCATGTACTGGGCCGCTTCGTGCGGCGGCTGCGAGATCTCCGTCCTGAACATCCACGAGAAGATCCTGGACGTGGACGCAGCCTTCGACGTGGTCTTCTGGCCGGTCGCCATGGACGCCAAGTACGCCGACGTCGAGAAGATGGAAGACGGCGAGATCACTCTGTGCCTGTGGAACGGCGGCATCCGCAACGACGAGAACGAGCACATTGCCCACCTGCTGCGCAAGAAGTCCAAGATCCTGGTGGCCTTCGGCTCGTGCGCCTGCGAAGGCTGTATCCCTGGCCTGGCCAACTTCTCCAACGTTCACGAGATCATCGACACGGCCTTCACGACCATCACCACCGACAACCCCGACAACGTCCGGCCGCAGCCGCACTTCCAAATGCCCGAGGGCGAGATCACCATCCCGACCCTGTACCCGGTGCTCAAGACGCTCGAGCAGGTCGTGGACGTCGATTACTACATGCCGGGCTGCCCGCCCGAGCCGCACCAGATCGCCGCGGTGATCGACCTGGTCATCGCCGCCCTGAACGGCAAGGCCCAGCTGCCTCCCAAGGGCGCCACCATCGGCGCCGGCAACTCGACTGTCTGCGACGAATGCCCACGCAAGCGCAACGTCAAGCAGATCAAGGCTTTCAACCGCATCCAGGGCATCGCGGCCGACCCGGAGCTATGCTTGCTCGAGCAGGGCATCCCCTGCAACGGTCCCGCCACTCGCAGCGGCTGCAACGCCCGCTGCCCGTCAGCCGGCGCCCAGTGCATCGGCTGCTACGGTCCCGCCGAGGGTGTGGTGGACTACGGCGCCCGCCTGATCGCGGCCTTCGCCTCGGTCATCGACAGCGATAAGCCCGAAGAGATCGACCAGATCCTGGACGGGCTGGTGGATCCTGCCGGACAGTTTTACCGGTTCAACCTGGCCGGCTCGCTCCTGCGGGCCAGCAAGTCCGCGCAGAAAGGATAAGAGATCATGGAACGCATTACGATTGATCCCATCACCCGCCTGGAAGGCCACGGAAAGATCGAGATCTTCCTGAACGACGAGGGCGACGTTGCCAACACCTACTTCCAGATCCCGGAACTGCGCGGCTTCGAGCGCTTCTGCGTCGGCCGGCCGGTCGAGGAGATGCCCCTGCTGACCAACCGCATCTGCGGCGTCTGCCCGGAGGCGCATCACATGGCCGCCGCCAAGGCCGTCGACGCGGTCTATCACGTCGACATCCCCTCCACGGCCGCAAAACTGCGCGAGCTGCTCTACATGGCCTTCTACTGCACGGACCACACCACCCACTTCTACGCCCTGGGCGGCCCGGACTTCATCATGGGCCCGGACGCGCCGGTGGCGGAGCGCAACATCCTGGGCGTGATCCACAAGGTCGGCCTGGAGATCGGCGGCAAGGTCATCCAGATGCGCAAGTACGGCCACAACGTGGTCGAGATCATCGGCGGCCGCAAGGTCCATCCCTGCACGTCCATCCCCGGTGGCCTGACCAAGGGCATCACCGAGGAACAGCGCCTCGAGATCGAGAAGATGGGCCGCTGGGCGATCGAGTTCGCCCAGTTCAGCCTGAAAGCCTTCAACGATATCGTCCTGGGCAATCCGGCCTACGTCGACCTGATCCTGGGCGACGTCTACACCCACAAGACCTATTACATGGGCCTGGTGGATGCGAACAACAAGGTCAACTTCTACGACGGCCTGGTGCGCGTGGTCGGCCCGGACGGCAAGGAGTTCGTCAAGTACGCGCCGAAGGACTACACCGACATCATCGCCGAGCACGTCGAGCCCTGGACCTACCTGAAGTTCCCCTACCTGAAGAAGGTCGGCTGGAAAGGCCTGGTGGACGGACCCGACTCGGGCATCTACATGGCCACCCCGCTCTCCCGCCTGAACGCTGCCGACGGCATGGCCACCCCGCTGGCCCAGGCCGAGTACGAAAAGTTCTACGCCACCCTGAAGGGCAAACCCGTCCACCAGCGCCTGGCGATCCACTGGGCCCGCCTGATCGAGCTGCTCTACGCGGCCGAGCACTGGGTGGAGCTGGCCACCGACCCGGAGATCACCTCCCCGAATTTCCACGCCATCCCGACCGAGAAGCCGACCGAGGGCGTAGGCATCGTCGAGGCGCCCCGCGGCACCCTGACGCACCATTACTGGACCGACGAGCGCGGCGTGGTCACCAAGGTCAACCTGGTGGTCGGCACGACCAACAACAACGCCCCCATCACCATGTCGATCAAGAAGGCCGCCAGTAGCCTGATCAAGAAGGGCAATGTCAACCAGGGCCTGCTGAACATGGTCGAGATGGCCTTCCGGGCCTACGATCCCTGTTTTGGCTGCGCCACCCATTCCCTGCCCGGCCAGATGCCGCTCGAGGTCACGATCCGCGACGCAGACGGCAACCCCGTGCAGGTATTGAAGCAGTTCACCGAGTAATTTTGTAGGGGCGACCGGCTGGTCGCCCTTACTCTGATTGTATGAAAACCCTGGTGATTGGTCTGGGCAACCCCATTCTCGGCGACGACGGCGTCGGCTGGCGCGTGGCGGAGGAAATTGCCCTGCAGACTGCTGGCAGTCCGCAGGTCGAGGTGGACTGTGTCTCGCTGGGCGGCTTGAGCCTGATGGAGCGCCTGACCGATTCGGAGCGGGTCGTTCTGATCGACTCGCTCTTCACCGGCGAGAAACCGGTCGGCACCGTCAGCCAGTTCACCCTGGCCGACCTCCCCGACCTGACGGCCGGCCACTCCGCCTCGGCCCACGACACCTCCCTGCGCAATGCGCTCAATGTCGGCCGCAGCATGGGCATCGCACTGCCCGAAGATGGGAACGTTATCATCGTGGCCATCGAGGCCGAAAACGTGTATGATTTCAGCCAGGAACTATCCCCGGCGGTCGCAGCTTCCGTTCCGCAGGCCGTCAAGGCGGTCATGGAATTGCTCGCCGGTCAGAATTGAGAAGGAGAAGAAGATGATTTCGCCCGAACTTTTGCGCCGTTACCCCTACTTTGGCCAGTTGAACGACGACCAGCTTAAGGCGATCGCCATGATCGCCGAGGAAAAGACTTACCCGAAAGGCATCCTGCTGATCAAGGAAAACACGCCCGCCACTCGCCTGATGCTTCTGGTGGAAGGCGACATCGACCTGGTCTACAGCGGCGGCGGCGAAGGCGCCATCAGCAATGCCCTGGTCGGGTCGATCGCCCCGGGCGAGGTATTCGGGGTCTCCACCCTGATCGAACCCTACCTCTACACCGCATCCTCCCGGGCCACCGTCCCGATCAAGGTGATCGAGATCGACGGGATCGCCCTGCGCGCCCTGATGGTGGCGGACCAGAAGCTCGGTTACTCGCTGATGTGCAACACGGCCAAAGCCGTCCTCGAGCGCTTGAAATATACCCAGGTGGAGTTGGCGGCTGCCAGGGCCTGATAAAAACCGTCCCGACAGCCTGTGATCGAATAACTACCGGAGGGCTTTGCCAGCTCGACAGAACGGCAAAAGCCCTCCGGTTTTGTATTCCCGGATTACATGCGGGATTCCTTCCGTTTGCGGGACCGGACGATCAGAAAGACGACCGCCAGGATGAAAACGACTGCCAGGGCCAGCAACAGGATCAACAGGACCGGGCTATTAGGAACCGGCTTCCCGGCTGCCTGGCCTGTCCCAGAAGGCGTGGGCGTAGTCGGGACGACCCTGGCGACCGTGAGCACATCCAGGTGGACGTCCCCGCTGTCGCCGGCGTCGTACTGATAGCTGATCGTGTTCTCCCCGGCGTTCAGGGTCACGGTTTGGGTCTGGAAGTCCCACATATTCCAATTCGCCAGGTTGGGCAGGCTGGCCTGGCCAGTCTTGCTGCCATTGACGTACAGGCTCAGGGTCCGGGGCGTGTTCTGATCGCCCGGGCGGAGCGTGCTGGAGTAGTGGATGGTCAGGGTGTAATCGCCCGTTTCAGCGGCATTGACCTTGAAGGAAGCGGACGCCCCGGGCGCATCGAATCCCGCCACGAAGCCGGTTCCGGTATAGCCGGTCCCATCCGTAATGGCCTTCGCCCCGCCCGCCAGCGTCGCCGCCTCCGCCTGGTAGGCATCCCCGCCAAGCTCGTTCCCTCCAACGCTGAATGCGCCGGTCTGGCGGATATCCCGCGAAGAGCTACCTACCATGACCTCGTAAGAACCCGGATAGGCGACCCACCTCCCCAGTCCGGCGCTCCAGAAGGAATAAGCGTCCTGGGAAAGCGTGAAGGACAGGGTCTTCGTCTCGCCCGGCTGCAAATCCACCTTCTGGAAGCCCTTCAACTGCCTGGGAGGTTCCCCGGTCTCGGACGGGAATCCCAGGTAGAGCTGGGCCACTTCGGCCCCGGCGCGCGGGCCAGAATTCCTGACATCCACGGATACGGTCACCTTGCCGTCCGACGGGATCGACAGGGGGCTGACACTCAGGTTGGTATATTCGAAGGTGGTATAGGACAAGCCGTACCCGAACGGATAGAGAGGCTGGAGATGTTGGCTGTCGAAATAACGGTAGCCCACCTCCAGGCCTTCCGAGTAAAGCACCCGCCCATCCACGCCCGGATAGGTTTCCGCGCTGTTGGCGGGGTAATCGCCGGCGCTTTTGGCAAAGGTCATCGGCAGCTTGCCCGAAGGGTTGACGTCGCCGAACAGCACGTCCGCCAGGGCATTGCCGGCCTCCTGGCCGGGAATCCAGCCGAGCACGATCGCCGGGACCTGGTCGGCCCAGGGCAGCAGCACCTGGGCGGGATTGTAGACGACCACGACCACGTTAGGGTTGGCCTTGGCCACGGCAGCCAGGAGGGCGTCATCCGACACGTCCAGGTCCTGCCGGTCGGCGCCTTCGCCCGAATTAGCGCCCACCACGACGATGGCGACGTCTGCCTTTGCGGCCATGGCCGCGGCCTCCTGGTTCGGATCGTCGTCCGGCTTGAACCAAGTGAGATGGACGTCGCCCGTCCCGCCAGTCTGCGCATACTCGACCCGGATGGCATAGGCCTGCCCGGCGGTCAGGCGGCGCTTGACCTGCACGGTCTTTTCGGGATGATCCCCCCAGTTGTCGATGACCAGTTTGTCGTCGATGTACAACCGGCTGCCTCCCGTGCTCGTCAAGGAAAGGTTGTATTTTCCCGAGACGGTCGCGGTCAGGGAGCCGCTCCAGCGGGCCGACCAGCTGGAATTGTCGACGTCCTTCGCAGGCGCCCCGCCCGTCCAGGCGAAGTCGACGGTCGGGTCGTTCCGGGTCAGGACGGGATTCCCCGACAGGTCGGGGGTGTTGAAAATCTGGGCCTGCAGACCGGCCGCCCCGTTGGGTGCGTGGAGGTACTGGGCCGGGATCGGGCTGCCGATCGCGTTGAGGGCATTGAAGGACAGCACCGTGACGGCGTTCCCGGCCCGGGCCGTGATGCCTTGCAGGGGGGAGACAATGTAAGGCGGGGTAACGTGCCCTGATCCGCCCCCGGCGATGACCGGCTGGGCATCGGCGGCAGCGCCGAAGACGGCGAGGGTGTGGATCTTGGAGGCATCCAGCGGCAGGATGGAGCCGTCATTTTTCAGGAGGACGATCCCCTGGGCGGCCGCCTCCCGGGCCAGTTGCTTGTGGGCCGGGGTCTGGGCATCCACGCCCAGCATTCCCGCCGGTCCGTGGTCGAACAGGCCCATCCGGAACATGGGTGTCAGGATGCGCAAGACCATATCGTCCAGGCGGCCCGCCGGGACCTGGCCCGAATCAACCGCCGGCTTCAGCTGGAGGAAATTGATCCCGGTCGGCATCTCCATGTCCAGGCCGTTCAGGGCGGATGCGGCAGCGCTGTGGGTGGCGCCCCAGTCGGACATGATCCAGCCGGAGAAGCCCAGTTCCCCCTTCAGGAGGGTATTCTGGGTATCCGGGTTCTCACAGGCATAGACGCCGTTCACCCGGTTATAGGAGCACATGATCGCGCCCACGCCTGCATCCACCGAGGCCTTGAACGGCGGCAGGTAGATCTCGTGCTGGGTGCGGATGTCGATCTCGGAGCTGATCGTGGTCCGCTGATATTCCTGGTCGTTGTCGATGAAATGTTTGGCCGTGGCGATCACACCCGTGCTCTGGATGCCGCGCACATCCGCGGCAGCCATTTGGGCAGACAGGTAAGGGTCCTCGCCGAAGCCCTCGAAATTGCGCCCGGCCATCGGCACCCGGTCGATGTTCATCATCGGCGCAAGCTGGACGTTGGCGCCCTTGGCCAGCTCCTCTTCCGCCATCGCCACGCCGTAACGTTCCATCAGGCCGGTGTCCCAGCTGGCGGCGACAGCGATGGGAGCCGGGAAAGCGGAGACCTGGATCATCCCGTCGGAAACGCCGGCCGGGCCGTCCTCCAGGTTGAGCTCGGGAATGCCCAGGCGGGTGTTGGCCGGGATGTGGCCGACGTATCCGGCCGAGCCCATGTTATTGCCGTACACCATGGCAAGCTTCTCGTCCTCGGTCATGGCCGCCAGGAGCAGCTTGGCGCGCTGCTCGGGAGCGAGGGAGGCATCCATCCAGGGCGGCGTATCCGCCAGTGCCCGGGATTGGGACGCCCGGAACAGGTTCCCGAACAGGATGAGCACGAAAACGA
>DATJPX010000180.1:0-2890 GCA_035506155.1 Anaerolineales bacterium | reverse complement strand
TGAAAACCATGGCACCCTGGCGGAACACGTCCGCCGCCTGGCCGCCACTCCCATCCAGCTGCCGGCCTTCTCTCCCTCCCTCACCGTGGCCAGGGATGTCGAACCGACCCCCGCGCTGGCCCGTCCGGCCGGCCTGCTCATGGACAACGGCCTGGGAGGCTTCAGCCCTGATGGCCGGGAGTACGTCGTCTTTCTTCAGCCCGGCCAGCAAACCCCCCGACCGTGGGTGAATGTCATCGCCAATCCGCAATTTGGATTCCTGGTCTCCGAGGCCGGATCCGGCTACACCTGGGCCGGGAACAGCGGCGAGAACCGCCTGACCCCCTGGCGGAATGATCCGCTGACGGACTTGCCGGGTGAAGCGCTCTACCTGCGGGACGAAGAGACCGGGCTGGTTTGGTCGCCAACCCCCCAGCCGGCCGGGTCAGAGAGCGCCTTTTCGATCCGGCACGGGGCGGGTTATTCGACCTTCGAGAGCCAGAGTCACGGGCTGAACCAGCGCCTGCGCCTGTTTGCGGCGGCCAATGAGCCGCTGAAAATCATCCACTTGCGGCTGGAAAACCTGTGGAAACGGTCGAGACGGATCACCGTGACGTCCTATGTTGAATGGGTGCTCGGCACAGCCCGAGAACCGAACCAGGCATTCATCGTCCCGGAGTTCGACCCTGCCCGGCACGCCCTGCTGGCGGGGAACTGGTACAACAGCGAGTTTGGCGAGCGGGTCGCCTTCCTGGCCGCTAATAAAAAAACCCACGGCCTGACCACGGACCGCAGCGAGTTCCTCGGCCGCCTGGGCAACCTGGCCAAGCCGGCCGCCCTCGGCCGGATCGGCCTGGCGAGCACGGTCCGGGCCGGGCTGGATCCTTGCGCGGCGATCCAGCTGCACGTTGATCTGGCGCCCGGCCAGGTGGAAGAAGTCTACTTCCTGCTCGGCCAGGGCAGCAATCGGCAGGAGAGCCTGGACCTGATCAACCGCTACCAGGTCCAGGGACAGGTCGAGCTGGCCTGGCAGGCGGTCCGCCAGTCTTGGGACGACCTGCTGGACAGGATCACCGTCCAGACGCCCGACCCGGGCATGGACCTGATCCTCAACCGCTGGCTGCTCTACCAGACGATCGGTTGCCGGCTGTGGGGTCGCTCGGCCCTTTACCAATCCAGCGGCGCCTTCGGGTTCCGGGACCAGCTCCAGGACGTCCTGGCCGTACTGCACGCCCGCCCGGCGCTGGCTCGGGAGCAGATCCTGAACGCCGCCCGCCGCCAGTTCGAAGCAGGCGATGTCCTGCACTGGTGGCACCCGCCTTCCGGGCGAGGGGTGCGGACCCGTTTTTCGGATGACTTGCTCTGGCTGCCCTACGTCACCGCTGAGTACGTTGCCTCCAGCGGAGACGTGTCCATCCTGGATGAGAAGCTTCCCTTCCTGACCGGGGAACCGCTCAAGCCGGAGGAAACCGACCGTTACGGTCAATACGATGGTACGGCTCAGGCATACACATTATTCGAACACTGCCGCCGGGCCGTCCAGAAGGGTGTCACCACAGGTGCTCACGGCCTGCCGCTGATGGGCACCGGCGATTGGAATGACGGCATGAACCGGGTGGGATGGCAGGGGCGCGGCGAGAGCGTTTGGCTGGCCTGGTTCCTACACGCCACCCTGACCCGTTTCAGCGAATTGTGCGAGCTGATGAAGGAAGACCCGGAACCGTACCGGCGTAAGGCGGACGGCCTGGCCAGGTCCCTGGACCTGCATGCATGGGACGGGGAGTGGTACCTACGCGCCTTCTATGACGACGGCAGCCGCCTGGGTTCGAGCGAGAATGACGAATGCCGGATCGATTCGATCGCCCAGTCCTGGGCGGTCCTGTCAGGGGCTGGTGATCCGGAACGGGCAGCCCGGGCGATGGAATCGGTCGACCGGCTCCTGGTTCGGGAGGCAGATGGTCTGGTCCTGTTGCTGGCACCGCCATTCGATCAAACCGCCCGCGACCCCGGCTACATCAAAGGCTATGCCCCGGGAGTGCGCGAGAACGGCGGGCAGTACACCCATGCTGCCATCTGGACGGCCTGGGCTTTTGCCAGGCTCGGTCGGGGGGGCCGTGCCGGAGCGCTCTTCCACCTGCTGAACCCCGTCTATCACGCCGATACACCCGAAAAAGCCGCGCTTTATATGGTGGAGCCGTATGGGATTGTTGCCGATATCTACAGTCAGCCCCCACACACCGGTGCCGGCGGCTGGACCGGCTATACCGGCTCGGCAGGCTGGATGTACCGCCTGGGCATAGAAGCCATCCTTGGCGTTTCCCGCCTGGGGGAGGTTCTTAAGATCGATCCCTGCATTCCCGGGACCTGGCCGGGGTTCCAGCTCACGTACCGGTTCGGCAGCACGATCTATCGCATCCTTGTCGAGAACCCGGAGGGCATCCAACGTGGCATCCGCCAAGTTCTGCTGAACGGTCTTCCCTTACCGGACAATCGGATCCCGTTGACCGACGATGGGAGCCGGCACGAGGTCCGCGTGAGCATGGGTACAGTAGTTCCCCCCCGAGAGGAGCGGTCAACGACCACCCGCTAAAGCGGGTGACTTGTAACTGTGGGGACGATCAGCGCTATACCTGCGCCTTGAGCAATGCACCTGCGGACACTCCTCCCGAACGCCTGGCCTGGCTCAAATGTGCCCGCCATTTTGTCGAACGAACCAACCAGGATTCGAAATCTGAGATCGGTTGGGACGAGCTGCAGGCTCAGAAGTATGCTCAGGATCCTCAACTCGCTCAGGAATTTGAATTGAAGGTCCTTCCCACTCTGCCTCTAACGGATCGAGTCGAGTGGAACAAGGCCGGTACCCCCCAGGTAACCGCCGAAATGCGGAGTTTCAGTATCCTCTAACGGATCG
>DATJPX010000179.1:0-51781 GCA_035506155.1 Anaerolineales bacterium | reverse complement strand
GCACCTCGGATTGGCTGGCATTCGAGCTGCTGAATGAGATCGTCCTGCCTGACAGCGCTCCGTGGAATCGCCTCCTGGCGAAGGCAGTGGAACGCATTCGCCAGGTGGATTTGGAACGGCTGATCGTGATCGGCGGGAATTACTATAATTCAGTCGGCGAGCTTGCCAACCTGACCTTCCTGGCTGATCCGAATATCCTCTATACGTTCCATTTCTACGAGCCGCTGGTCGTCACCCACCAGAAGGCGCACTGGGCCCGCGGCGTGGTGGAATACGATCGCAACATGGAGTATCCCGGGATCGCCCCCGGCTTGAGCGAATTCGTCGGGCAGCATCCGGAGTTCGCGAGCATCCTGGGCCGGTCGGCCGGCGTGCGCCTGGACCGCTCCACTCTGCATGAATTGCTCCAGCCGGCCTTCGAATTCATGCAGGAACATCACTGCCCCCTGTACTGCGGGGAGTACGGCGTGATCGACCTGGCGTCCATGCCGACCCGCTTGAATTGGACCCGCGACTTCGTTTCCCTCCTGAAGGAGCATTCCATCGGCCGGGCGGCCTGGTCCTACAAGGCAATGGACTTTGGCTTGGTGGACCGGGATGGCCGACCCGCCAGCCAGGAACTGATCGACATCGTCTGCGGCGATTGAGGAGTGGGCATGAATTACGGCTATTTCGACGATCGGCACCGGGAGTACGTCATCACCAACCCGCGCACCCCGGTCAAATGGATCAACTACATCGGCAACCTCGGGTTTGGCGGGTTCGTCGATCACACGGGCGGCGCGTTGATCTGCAAAGGGGACCCGACCTTCAACCGCATCACCAAATACCTCCAGCAGGCTCCGGCATCCGAGTTCAAAGGCGAGAGCCTATACCTGCGAATTCACGGCCGGGACGGCTATCGGGTATTCTCCCCTTTCTTCGTCCCCACGCTGGATCCATATGACCTATACGAATGCCACGTTGGGCTCGGGTATACCCGGATCGTCTCGGAGAGCTACGGCCTGCGTACCGAAGTGACGATCTTCGTGCCTTCCGGAGAAGCGGTCGAGATCCGGGATATCCGCGTCTCCAACCTGACCGGTGAGGCCGTGGAGGTGGATGTCGTCCCGGTTGTCGAATACACCCACCCGAATGCCCTGATGCAGTTCACCAACGCCGATTGGGTTCCGCAGACGATGGTTTCGAAAGCCGAGCCGGACGGCGAATATACCGTGATGGTCCAGTATCCTTTCATGAACCGGGACAGCAGGGTCAATTATTTCACCTCCAACCTGCCGGCCTCTTCCTATGAGACCGACCGGAGGAGATTCCTGGGCGCCAACGAATACGGGACCTGGGCGAAGCCCTTGGGCCTTTTTGCTGAAAGACTCAGCGGAGCCGACAGCCTGCGCGGGGATGTCCTCTCGGTTTTGCTGCATCCGCTCGGGAAGCTCGAACCCGGCGCGACCCGGCGGCTGGTCACCCAGCTCGGGCAGGAGGCCAGCCTGGAGGCGGCGCGCCCCGGCATCCGGAAGTACCGCGATCCGGTCGCGGTCGATTCCGCCCTGGACGAACTGAAAGCCTATTGGGAGAGATACCTGTCCATCCTCCAGGTGCAGACTCCCGATCCGGCGATGAATTCCATCCTGAATATCCACAATCCACACCAGTGCTACATTACCAAGAACTGGTCGCGCTATCTTTCCTATTATCAGCTCGGGATGGGGTCACGCGGCATCGGGATGCGCGATGGCAACCAGGACGTCCTGGCGGTCCTGCCGGCGATCCCTCAAGAGGGCAGGGAGTTCATCCGCCGCCTGCTCTCCTTCCAGAAGGCGAATGGCTCGGCCATGCATTCCTACAATCCACTTTCCCTGGAAGGCAGCCTCGGGGATTCGACCGAGATGGAAGACCGGCCGCATTATTACAGCGACGATCACCTCTGGCTGGTCCTCTCGGTCTGCGCTTACATCAAGGAAACCGGCGAGACGGCATTCCTTGATGAAAAGGTTCCTTTCTATGACCGGGATAAGCAGGGCCAGCCGCTTGAGGAAGGGACCGTCCGGGAACACCTGGCGCGTGCCCTGGCGTTTACCCGCAAGGACATCGGCCGGCACGGACTGCCGCTGCTGGGCTTCGCGGACTGGAACGATACCGTCAATTTGCCGAGCGGAGCCGAATCCCTCTTCAGCGCCCACCTTTACGGACGGGCGCTGAAGGAAATCATCGGGCTGGCAGAATTTCTTGGGGATGCCGCGGCCGCGAGCGAGTATCGGGCGGCATATGTGGAAATGCAAGCCCGAGTCGAGGATGCTGCCTGGGACGGGGAGTGGTATGTGATGTACTTCGACCAGGATGGAAATCCGGTCGGATCGTCGAAGAATGAGAAAGGCAAGCTTCACCTGAACGGTCAGTCCTGGGCGGTCCTCTCGGGATTCGCTTCCCCCGAGCGGGCGACCAGGGCGATGGATTCGGTCGAGATGCACCTCAATACCCGTTACGGGATCAAGGTCAGCACTCCCGGTTTCAACGGCTACGACCGGACCTACGGCGGCATCACGACCTATCCGCCGGGCGCAAAGGAGAATGGCGGCATCTTCCTCCATCCCAATCCATGGGCGGTCATCGCCGAGACCCTGCTCGGGAATGGGGACAGGGCATACCAGTATTATGCCCAGATCAATCCCGCCGGCAAGAACGACCTGATCGATATCTACGAATGTGAGCCGTACGTCTACGCCCAGAATATCCTCGGCGACGAGCATCCCAACTTCGGGCTGGCGCGCAATTCGTGGCTTTCTGGCACCTCCTCCTGGTGTTATCAGGCCGGGACCCAATGGATCCTGGGTGTGCGGCCCGATTACGGCGGTTTGCGGATCGATCCGTGTATTCCTTCCGGATGGGATGGGTTCACGGTCACCCGGCGCTTCCGCGGCCAGGTGTACAATATCGTCGTCCATAACCCCGAACGCGTTTCGAAGGGCGTGATCCGCATGGTCGTGGATGGGAAGGAAGTGTCCGGGAATTTGATCGCCCCTGGCGGCGTTGCAAATGAACATCGCGTTGAAATCTGGCTAGGAAAATGAGAGGACTCATGGACGAAAAATTGGTTGAAATTCGCGAGTACATCGGACCGGGCTACCAACCGGTGATCGATTTTGGGGACTGGCGGGTGGCCATCCTGAATTACCTGGACGAGGTCCACCCGGAGAATATCCGCTCGATGGAACGCCACAACGAGACTGATGAGGTCTTCGTCCTCGAGCGCGGCCGGGCCGTCCTGTTCATCGGCGAAGGTGAGTCCCAGATCGAAAAGATCCACCCGCAGGTGATGGTGCCGGGGAAGATGTACAATATCAAGCGGGGTGTCTGGCACACAGTCGCCCTCACCCGGGATGCTTCCATCCTGTTGGTCGAGAACCGTAACACCGCCCGGGAGAATTCGAATTACGTCGACCTGACAGCCGCCGACCGAAAGTTCATCCAGGAAACCGTCCGCCGTGAACAGCCGGGCTGCTGGCCCGATTGATTCGAAATCCCAGGCCGGTCCTGCCGCCTCGATCCCCTCGAAACCTATGATCGAGTTGCGCTTTTCGCCTTTGATCTCGGCGAGATGGCGTTTGCCCTGTTATCGGAATTTACGGCGTAAGCTGTCGATTTAATTTCACGTCATAAAGGATGTTTCATGAAAAAATGGTCCACCGCTGTCACCATCGTACTCGGAATCGTTGCATTTGGGGCCCTCATCTTGGCAGCGATCGGCTTGATCGGTTTTGGGTATGAATCCCACGAGTTGAGCGTTAAGACGAAGCAATACTCCGCCGCCCAGGCGGCAGCCGCATCCACCCAGGCAGCCCTCCAGGAGCAGCTTGGTTCCCAGTCCGCCCGGGCATCGGATCTGGCCTCCCAGTTGTCCGACGCCCAGGATCAGATCGCCTCGCTGCAAAATGCGAAGTATTGCACCAACAAGCCGTATTACATCGATTACTCGGATAATTCTTCCGTGTCGGATTCCCTGAAATCGTGGCTCGATAGCACGGAGGGAGGTATCACCGGCGACGATTGGGATTACGTCTGGGACAATTCCCGGGTCAGCATTCACAAGATCCATGGGAATTATTTGTACGCCTATGTTGTATACTTTGACGAGTCCAGCCTGGGTTTCTCGAACGCAGTCTTCGACCTGACCAATATGTGCTGGTTGGATCGCTGATGCCGTACAATCATCCGGCCTTTATTCGGTAGATTGGAGTCGAGCGTAAACGAGCCTCACTCGGCCAAGCCTGAAATCCGGGTTGGGTGAGGATGGTGGTGCAAATGGCAGAGAGCAAGGGCGTTAAAATCCATATTACCGGTATCGTTCAGGGGGTCGGCTTCCGCCCGTTCATCTACGGATTGGCGGTCAGGTTCGGCCTGACCGGCTGGGTCCGGAATACCTCCGCTGGGGTGGATATCGAGGCCGACGGCGCCGAGGCGGCCCTGGAGGGTTTTGCGGCTGCGATCCGGTCCGAGTTGCCGCCTCTGGCGCGGATCGACTCTTTCGAGCAGCTATCCATTCCTGCCCGCGGCTGGGACGGGTTCGAGATCATCGCGTCGGAAGCCGTGGAAGGCGCTTTCCAACCCATCTCCCCGGATGTCTCCATTTGCGAGGATTGTCTGCGGGAGCTTTTCGACCCATCCGACCGGCGTTACAGATACCCGTTCATCAACTGCACGAATTGCGGCCCGCGTTTTACCATCATCACCGACATCCCATACGATCGTCCGAACACGACCATGGCGCCATTTGCCATGTGCCCGGATTGCGCCTCCGAATATGCCGATCCGTTGGACCGGCGTTTCCACGCCCAGCCTGTGGCCTGCCCGGTTTGCGGACCGCAGGTCTGGCTGGAAACATCGGCCGGAGAACGGCTGTCCGGCAAGGACGATGCCATCCTCGCCGCCCGGAGGGCCCTGGCGGATGGCAGGATTCTCGCCATCAAGGGCCTGGGCGGTTTCCACCTTGCCTGCGATGCGACGAACGCGGCTGCGGTCGAAGAACTTCGCCGCCGCAAGCTCCGCGTGGATAAGCCATTTGCATTGATGTTGCCAGACCTGGCCGCGGTCGAGATGAATTGTTTCGTCTCCGCTGCCGAGCGGGAGCTTCTTAGTTCACGTCCTCGCCCGATCGTCCTCCTTCGCCGCCGTCCGGAGTCGCGCATCGTTCCGGAGGTCGCTCCTCGGCAGGCTTCCTGCGGGGTGATGCTCCCGTATACGTCCTTACACTATCTCCTGTTGCATCCGGACGAGCTTTCACTGCCCGGCCTGGTGATGACCAGCGGCAACCTCAGCGAGGAGCCGATCGCGACCGATAATGCCGAAGCCCGCCTGCGCCTGGCCTCGCTGGCGGATTTTTTCCTGATGCATGACCGGGATATTCGCACCCGCTGCGACGACTCGGTTGTGCGGGTCTTCGAGGACCGGCCTTTCCCGCTGCGGCGTTCGCGTGGGTACGCTCCCGATCCGGTCCAGTTGCCGGTCGATGTTCCATCGATCCTGGCGGTCGGTCCGGAACTGAAGAATACCTTCTGCATCACTCGCGAACGCTATGCTTTTCTAAGCCATCACATTGGCGACATGGAAAACTACGAGACCTTGCGCTCCTTCGAGGATGGGGTGGCGCATTTCGAGCGTCTGTTCCGCATCCAACCTCAGGGGATCGCTTACGACCTTCATCCCGATTACCTCACTACCCGTTATGCCCTGCAGCGATCCCAGACGGGGAATCTGCCCGCAATTGGCGTACAGCACCACCATGCCCACATCGCCGCCTGTATGGCCGATAACGGCCTGGACGGGACCCGGCCGGTCATCGGGCTGGCTTTCGACGGGACAGGCTACGGCCCGGATGGGGCGATCTGGGGAGGGGAATTCCTGGTTGCGGATTTCAAGGACTATCGGCGTCCCTATCATTTGGAATACTTTCCCCTCCCGGGCGGGGATGCAGCCATCAAGCACCCCAGCCGGACGGCGCTCTCCCTTCTGTGGTCCCTCGGACTGGAATGGGAAGATTGGATGGCGCCGGTCGAGGATATGTGCGCCGATGATCGCCAGACCCTGCGGACCCAGCTGGAACACCACCTGAATGCGCCGCGGACCTCCAGCCTGGGGCGAGTCTTCGATGCCGCCGCCTCCCTGGCTGGCGTCCGACAGCAGGTCAACTACGAGGCCCAGGCTGCCATCGAGTTCGAAGCCGATCTCGATCCGGCCGAATCTGGAGCATACCGGTTCGAGGTCCAGGAGGAAACAGTGCAGATGCGGGAGGCTTTCCGGGCGCTGCTGGTGGATCTGCGCAAGGGCGTACCCATCCCGGTGGTATCGGCCCGCTTCCATAACGGCCTGGTCGAACTTTCCCGGGAGGTCTGCAGACTGCTACGCGGCAAAACGAGTGTCAATGAAGTCGCCTTGAGCGGGGGCGTCTGGCAAAACATGGTTTTGCTTCAACGCGTCGTGGATGGCTTGCGCCGGGATGGTTTCGTGGTATATTCTCATAGTCGGGTTCCAACAAATGATGGCGGTTTGTCCCTCGGCCAGGCTATGGTCGGCGCCGCCAATTTTGAGGATTGATTTTATTCATTCGATTGGTGGAAAATATATCAGGATATGACGAAAATATTATTAGTCGAGGATGACGCATTATTGTTGGAAGTCATGCAGAGCATCCTGGAGGCCGAGGGGTACGAGATTTGCCCGGCGGCCAACGGGAAGGTGGCGCTCGATCTGTTCGTGAACACCCGCCCTGACCTGGTCATCTCGGACATCATGATGCCGGAGATGAACGGATTCGATTTGCTCGAATCGATCCGCGTTCTCCCGGAAGGGGTGACCGTCCCGATCCTCTTCCTGAGCGCCCGCACCGAGCGCTCGGACGTCGACCGGGCCCGTTCGCTGGGGGTCGACGATTATTTGTTCAAGCCTTTCGATGCACCCGAATTGATCAATGCGGTTCGCGCCCGCCTCGACCGCCGGCGGGTGGTGGAGCTTTTCGATACGCGGGCGGCCCACCTGCAGACGGTCATCATGCTGGCGAATGTGATCGAGACGCGCGATCCGTATACGGCCGGCCACCTCGAGCGGGTCCGGCGCCTGGCCCTCAACCTGGCTTTCGCTTTGAATTGGAACACCGAAGACGTGGCGATCCTCGAGTTTGGAGCCATCCTGCACGACATCGGAAAGATCGTCGTGCCTCGCCAGGTCTTGAAAAAGACCGGCCCCTTGAGCAAAGAGGAATGGAAGCTGATGCGCCAGCACCCGGAGGTGGGGGCCAAGATGCTGGAAAGCGTCGACCATCTCAAGTCGGCCGTGCCGTATGTTCTAAACCATCATGAATGGTGGAATGGGACCGGGTATCCTTCCGGGCTGAAAGGGATGAAAATTCCCCGGGAAGGCCGCCTGCTTGCCATCGTGGATGCCTTCGATGCAATGACCTCCAACCGTCCGTACCACGCCAGCATGACAGCCGCCGAGGCGATCGAGGAGATCGCCCGTTATCGGGACATCTATTTCGATCCGGACATGGTGGATGCTTTCATCCAGACCTATAAGTTGTAAGAAAAAGAATAGCAGGTTATAAAAGAACATTCCGGTTGAATCAAGCCAGATTACGCCAAGCTCATATTTTTAGTACGATTGTGAAATTCGCGGGGCGACATAAAATAATTCGTAATTAATGAAAACTGGACTGAGTGAGTCGAGCCCCCAATTTACGGGGTGAATTTTGCCAACCCTCCCAGAGGAATTCCAATCCAGATTGATCCTTGCTGGTCCACTACGATCGGGCTGAATCTGTCCGGCCCGACCATAATTGGCCCAGAATAGTTTGTCCAAGATTCGTCGGTCGGACGAAAGATTCCCTGATCTGTAACCACCCATACGTTGTCATCTTGCCCGGGAGCGATTGCGCGAATCTCGTTGCCTGGTATACCATTCCCCAGGCCGTAAACGGCCCAGAGCCTGCCATTTAGAGTGGAATTCCCGGAAGCATTGGATGTCTTCACGAGACCGTCGGAGTCAAGCGTAATCACCTGTGTATTTTCAGGAGAAACTTGATCCCACAGCTGTCCGCTTATGAAAAACAGGCCGGACTCCATTGTCTCGATCCATAAATCCCGGTTCCCGGTCTGAACGATGTGCAAGATAGGCGCGCGAACGGGTAGAACAATGGATATCCAATTTTGACCGTCGAATCCCGATAGCCCATTCGTGGTGGCGATCCACATACCGCCGTCGATTCTTGTGCCAATTGTTTGAATGGATTCGCTTGCCGGCGGCAAAATAGCGGTCCAAAGGTCTCCATCTAGCCGGAACAGAGATGTCTGCGAATTAGCCCATACCGTTCCATCAGGGGTCACTGCCAGAGCAAGTATGCGTCTATCTGTCAGGCCATCCTTGCCTTTGTAACTTCTCCAAGAGCCTTTATTGAACGTTGAAATTCCGTCCTCTGTCCCAAACCACATCGCCCCATCCGGAGCCGCGGCAATCGATAGTACGATGTTATTGGATAGACCATCCGCAGTTGTGTAATTTTTCCAATGTTCCCCATCGAATCTGGATGCGCCCTGGTCTGTTCCAAACCACAGGCTCCCGTCTGAAGCAGCGGCGCCTGAAATTATCGAATTCCCGATTGGTTCATCCTGTGCTTTATAACTGTCCAGAGCCTTTCCGTTAAAATGCAGGATCCCCCAACGATAACCGCCCAACCACAGAGCGCCGTCTTCACTAAATGCCATACATAGAATATCCGGGATCGGATATTCTATGAAACGAAGCTCGTTTTCGTCAAATCGTACAAGCCCCGATCCCAATCCCGCCAGCCATACTTCTCCATTTGGGCTGATCGCCAAGGAGGAAGCGCTCCCAAAAGCCCCTTTTGTAACGAATGTTTTCCATTGACGACCATCAAAATGAACCAGCGCATCTCCCGATTCGAACCAGACTGTTTTATCCGGAGCCTCAATTATGCCGGATACGCTCTTGCCCTTTTCGAGCCGTTTGTTTTTCCAGATTGTTCCATCAAATGAAGATACCCCTCCGATCATGCCCAGCCATACCTTACCCGTCGAGGTAACTGCGATTGATTGAATGTAGTTGTCCAAGATGCCTTGTTGAGTAGTATAGGTGTTCCAGTTCTTGCCATCGAATTTATCTATCCCCCGATTCGTTCCTATCCATACGGCACCATCTGGAGCTATTGCCAAGCAACTGATAATGTCTCCTGGTTTCCTCTTTATTGTCGTCCAAGAATTGCCATCATACTCTGCAATGTACCCGCTGTGGGTGCCTACCCAAATCTTGTTATCCGGAGCAACGGCTAGGGCCGTTACATAATTTTCGGGCAGACCATCAGATGTAGTAAAGATCTGATACGTCTTGTTCTGGGAATCCCATCGCACTACTCCGCCTTGTCCCGCTGTCCATATGTTTCCGGTTGGGTCGAGCGCAATTTGGGCCGCATCATCAATGTTTGTATAAGAAACCCAGTGAGTGCCCTGTCCAGAAGGATGCAACAATGAGATTGGATGAGCAATTTGTGGTGGGGTGGACTGTGTGGACTTTTGGACGATCATTGTCGAGTCGTTCTCGCCAGCGACCGACTGGCAAGCGCCGATCATATTGAGACAAAGAAGGGTGGCTATCAACTTGAAAGAAAGGTTCTTTCCGATTCTTGCCATATCGCTATCCGCCATGATCAACAAAATCAGAGAATATCCACATCCTTTATATATAAGTTTAGCACTGTCGATTGTGTTTCGTACGATATTTCATCATCCAATTCCAGACATCAAAGAGCCTCCTCTGTTTCATTTTCTCAAAGGGGGCTCTTCCCATCCGTAGGTTGTTTAGCGGTCGGTTCAACCGCCGGGAATTTTCCCTGATTTGCCGAAAATCAGCGGCCTTCCCGGTCCATTTCCCGTTCGGCGTCCCGGCGGGCGATGGCTTCGCGCTTGTCATGTAGTTTTTTGCCTTTGGCGATGGCGATCTCCAGCTTCGCCCGGCCGTCTTTCAGGTAGACCTTGGTTGGAACGATGGTCACCCCTTTTTGGCGGACTGCGTCCCACAACTCGCGCATCTCCTTCTTATGAAGCAGGAGACGCCGGGGCCGCTTGGGATCGTGGTTGAAGCGGTTGGCCTGGATATATGGAGCGACGTGGGCTTCCATCAGCCAGGCGCCGCGTTCGTCGGCGCGCACATAGGCTTCCGCCAGGCTGATCTGGCCGGCCCGGATGGATTTGATCTCACTGCCGACGAGCGACAGTCCCGCCTCGAAACGCTCGAGCAGGAAATATTCGAAACCGGCTTTCCGGTTGGTGGCGACGACTTTAATGTGATCGGGCATCTTGCTTTGATATTACCACGAGTTATCCAAATTTTTGAATGCTCCCGCCCCATTCGAGGATCGCAATCCCCGCCAGGCCGCGCAGGATGCCGGCGATCAGCAGCGCCGAACGGAGCCCGGCGAGACTGGACAGAAGCGGTCCGGCCAGCGACCCGACGAGGACACAGGCGTTCAGGACCAGATTGTACCAGGCCAGGTGGGACGGCCGGTCGGCCGGTGGTATACATTCGAGCAGGTAGTTGGCATAGGCGCCGCCCACCATTGCCCAGACGAACCCCCCGACCGCCGAGAGCAGATAATAGTGGAATGCGTTGTGAGAAAACGCCATCATGATCGGGTAGAGCGCCATGCCGGTGACTCCCCAGCCGGTGATCTTTTGGTGGCCGATCCATCGTTCGATGGCTTTGAGCTGGGTCGAGCCGATCAGCATGGTCAGGTAGAAGATGGCAGTCCCGATGCCGATCTCGGCGTCGTTCAGGTGCATGCTGTTAACGGTAAAGAGGGGAAAAAGCGGCAGGGCAAGGTACTGGGTCAGGTGGAATCCCATGAAGACCAGGAGTATCTTTGCATATGGGCTGCGCCAGATGTCCAGCCTCAGCGTGGAACGCCAACCTGTTTTGTCCTGCCCGGCAGTTTTTTTAGCGGACCCGGTTTGGTCCACTGCCTCGCTGGAAGGGATCGGCCGGATGAAGAATAAGTTCGCCGTGCTCATCAGCCCGCCCAGGAAACCGATCCCAAAGACGATCTGATATCCGATTGGAAAGGGAAGGTGATCGAGAAGGTAGCCGACTCCCAGGGACGTGAGCATGAATGTGATCGAGAGCATCGCGTTGCGGATGCCTGCCACGGACGAACGCCACTCGGTCGGAACTGCCATGGCGAAGAGGGTAGTAAATCCGACGTTCAGGCCGCAAAGGGGGATTCCCATCAATAAAGTGATGACGATCAGCGCCCAGATTTGTCCCTGGGCCTTGAAAAGCCAGGGCAAGGGGATCCAAAGGAGATACCCCAGCCGGGAGAGGGCGGCGGTCCAGAATACCGCCTTGGTGATCGGCCGCCTCGTCAGCCATACCCCGGTCGGGATGGAGAGGAACAGGCTGACCAACGCCGGTACCGCTCCCAGCAGGCCGATCTGGAAGCCGCTTGCGCCCAAGCGGGCGGCGTAGATGTTCAGGAAGTTGATCGCGCTGCCATTGAGAATCCCAAACCAGGCAATATCCATGTAGAGATGGAAGAAATTTCGCCGATATTCTTTTGGCGTGGAAGGGGGATTGAACAATTGACGGATGAAATGCACGGCTCGATTATAACCAGGCCCGCGGAAATGATCGGGTTGGGGTGAAAATCAAGGCGCTGGCGATTGGCGCCTGTTACTTCGGTTCGAGGGAATCGATGATTGGCAGGAAAACCGTCTGATACAGGGCGGTTCTTTCGTCGCCGTGACAGAACAGGATCACGACATACGCCCCGCGGTTTGGGCTGTCGGCCATGGCCAGTTCGACGGGTCGGCCGTAGGAGGTGGTGGAGTACAGCGCCCAGTCCAGTCCGTTTGCGTGCCGCACGCCCGATTGGACTGGGGCGGCGTCGAAGCCGCCATATCCGTACAGCTTCGAGGAGAGCGACCGGAGCAGCTCACTCGTATCCAGGAACGTCGAGAACGCCGCCACCTGGGTGATGTCGAGGTCGGAGTTGCCCCGGCGATAAAATCCCGGATAAGAATTCTCCCACTCGGTCGGCATCAGGGCTGAATATGTCGTACTGTCGACCTTTTCGAGTTTGAGCGGAGGGTTGCCGGTGTACGGGACGATAAAGTTTACGCCTTTGATGTTCGCCAGGCAGGACATATCTGGACTTTGATCCGGATTATCGAAAAATGCCAGCATCGTGTCGAACGCGCAGCCGGAAGTATCGGTGGCCGTGGGGGTGTGCCCCTGGTTGGGAAACTCCATGTAATAGCTGTGGCTGAGGTTGGCGGCCACCTGCTTGCCGAACGCCGGCGGAGTGGCCGGATCGTATTTGCCCTCGATCACCAGGGTGGGGATGTCGCTGACGACCGGATCGTTCTCTCCCGGATAAGGCGGTGTGGATCCCCAGACTTTGCAGGTATTGAACAGGGTCTGCGCGTCGCCGAAGAACGGCAGGCGGAAGTAGCGGCCAATATCGTGTTGTGAGTCCATCGCGGCCTGCAGGTCGCCGGGTGTGGTCGCCAGGACAGCCTCGTGGCACATGACGGATATATATAACCCGATGTTGATGCCTTCGAACTCATACGGCAGCGACGATTGCATGGCGACGAACGTAGAATCGTCGCCAGCTTTGATCTGGTAGATCGATTCTGGAACGGTGTCGATCAGGCTGGTCGTCTTCAATAACGCGACCGTTACCCCGACCAGGTCGGACCCGTCGACGGTCTCTGTCAATCTCTCGCCGGTCAGCAGCGGCGCAGTTACGGAGATCGGGTTTTTATCCAGGTCGTCGACCAGGTTCCAAAAATCCGTTTTCAAGTTCGGAAAGGCCGAGTTGCACTGCGGATCCGCCGCGCAGCCGTCGAACATGGCCTGGATGGCGCTGCCGTAGCGGACGGGGTCTTCGTCGAAGAGTTTGGCCTCCACCGGGACCACCGAGTCGAGCACGACGCTGTGGACGATGCTTGGGTAATCCCTCATCGTGACGAGGGCCAGGCGGGTTCCGTACGAAGCGCCGTAAAGGTCGACCTGTTTGTATCCCAGGGCGGTCACGATATCCTTCAGGTCGGCCGCGCTGTTGACGGTGTTGTACGCGTTCAAGTCGATGCCGCCGATCGTCATCATCCCGTGACAGGAGCGAAAGGCGTTGGTGTAGATCATGTCACGGCCGGAAGCTGGGACCTGGCCGCGGATGTCCTGCTTGTAGACCGTCTCGAGCTCATCGCAGCCCAGGGCCGGGATCGACAACCCGGTGCCGCGCTGGTCGAAGGCGATGTAATCCCGCTTCGACAGGAACGGTTCGACCAGGATGGAATACGCATCCGCACTCAGCATGACGGCCTCCCCGCCCGGTCCGCCTTGGAGAAAAACGACCGGTTCCGGCGCGGGATTGTCGCTGGTGCTGTGGAATACCACGACTGCCAGCTGGATGCTCTTCGATTTCGGATCGGTCCGGTCCTCCGGCACGGTCACATAGCCGCAATTGACGACCACGCCGATCGGCTTGACGAATTTGCACGGCGAATCCTCGAAGATCGGAGTATAGGCAATCGTCGCTTTGGGCGTCGGGACTGTCGTTGCGGTCGCTTCGGTCGGAGTCAGGCGGACCTGCAGGGTCCTGGTGGGGACTTTTACAGCCAACTGGGTGGCATTCTGGGTCGGTAATTTTGCAAGCGTCCAGGTGGCGACTGGACCGATAGGAAGGTATTGAGCCAGCTTTCCGGTCGAATACAGGTAGCCTGCCCCGCCAGCGCCTATCACCAAAACGATCAGGACGATCCAGGTGAAGGCAACCAGGCAGCCGTTGGTCTTTTTCTTCTTTGGGGTCGGCTCGGATTCCTCGCCGGATTCCATTGCTGTCGCAGCGGGTTTGGCCTCCGGCAAGGGTGGCAATGGCGGGAGCTCGGAGGAGGGCTCCCTGGGCGGTGAATTGAAGTTGATTTCCTGCGCTGCAGGCTCGGACGGTACTTCTTCGAAATTGTCATCGAAGAAGAATGGCGATACAGTCTTGGGAGATTCTTGCGGGGGCGGCGGTTGGCTGAAAACCGGGGCAAGGGAGGCAGGCTTCGGGGCGACAGGTTGGACGGGCGGAGCGGGCTTGGGTTTCGTCAACTCAGCCAATCCCTCGGCAGCTTCCAGGTTGCCCGGATTGATCTTCAGAACCCGGCGATAGCAAAATTCCTTCTGGGATTTATCGGAAATATATTTTCCCAGCCAAAGCCAGCCCAGTTCGGACCCCGGATCGGCCTTGACTGCCTGGGCAAACAGGGCGGTTGCCTGGTCGATATTGCCGGCTTTTGCCGCAGCTATCCCCGCCCGAATAATCTCCTCGTTAGCCATCGATAGGATCCTTAATCAAAGTAGCATGGAGTCTGCCCGGTATTTTAGTTCTGATTGGCAAGATGCGCCAGTTCCTCGGCGGTCAGCTTTGCCTGGATTGGCTGCCGGTTGGCCTCTACCCATTCGCGCAGTGGGTCGACCCACTGAACCAGGGCTTTCGAATCGGATGGGTAGTGACTCGGGCGGGCGCCGATATTCGTCCATGGAAAAGCAGACAGCGTTTCCGCCCATTCCTGGAACGGGACCAGGTCAGGTGTGACGGAAAACGTGCTGAGCGGGGAGAAGAAGATCGGTTTTCCTTTCGGAAATCTGGCCCGCATCTCCTTCAAATATTCCAGGCTGTCGTCCGTATTGAAGATCAGCCAAAGGGGCAGCAGGCCGCTTTGGTGGACGGAGGTGGCATCGAACTGGCTGAACATCTCGATGGATACGCCCGCGGGCGAGCGGCTTTCCTTCGCAAGCAGTTCTTCTGCTGCCCTGAAAGCCAGCCGGGAGAAGTCGTTGGGGTGGGGAAGCTGGACGCGGACGAACCTGTACCCCTCCGCTTTGCAAAAGGCTTCCAGGGCTTCCGCCAGGCCCGGCTCGGAACCCCATTCGGATTCGGGGCCGCGTTCGAGCGGGAAGTTGTTCAGCTTCCAGTCGGTATATTTCAGGCCGGTCCGGCGGGCGTAGGCGCGCAGCCGGTCGCTGCTTTCCAAAAACTCCTCGGCGGAGACCCCGCCCCAGCCCCCGACTTGGAAGACACTCCTTGGCCCCACCCGATAGCGCAGCCAGGAAGCGCCGCCATCCAGGAAGACAACGGCTCCGCCGGGGGTCAGTTTCGAGCGGATGAACTGTTTGTATGCGTCCGGCAGCCCGACGAGTTTGAAACGCAGGTGGTTGACAAACCGGGTCAGCCAGCCGTCGTGGACGGGGTCGTAATGCTGAACGGTCATCAGCTCGGGATTTTCCTCGGCGATCCGCAAGGCGCTGTCGAGGGACCTCTGCAGGTACTCGTTGACGTTCCCCTGGAACGAACCGCGCTTGAGCGTGACAACGAAAGCCTGCGGCAGGAAGGGGCCGCCCAGCGCCAGGGACAGGTAGGAGGTTGCGCCTCCCAGCGCGGCCCCCAGGCAGATCGCCGGGAAAGGTCCGGCCAACTGCGCATAGTCATCAAGGCGGGTGCGAATCAGTTCATCCATCGAAAACCGGTCCAGGACGTTTTGAGGCAGGCCCGAAATCGACTGGAAGCGGCTGATGGCAAAACGGGCGACGGATTGAGGGAAGACGCCCAATCCGGTTAGCAGACCCCGCTGCCAGCCGGGAAATTCGTAATTGTCGCAGAATTCGCCGCGCAAGCCGGCCGCGACGGCCCGGGTGACGATCGGGGAGGAGCTTTCGGTGGATTCGATGGTTGGCATGCGCATCCTTTCAAATATGCTTTATTCTATATCAATTTGATTTTGCTGGCATCCCAATTGGGCCATTTATTCGCCTGGTCTGTCGAAACTGTAAAGAATGGTTGTCCGTTCTTCATCAATTCCCCGCAATGACCTGAAAATCAGGTATGATTTGGCTTGGCGTTTTCGGGATAATTGTAAGGAGCTGCGAGGAATTATGATGGACATTTCTATTGCTCTGGGCGGAGGCGGGATGCGGGGCTACTCCCATATCGGTGTGATCCGGCGTCTCGAGAGGGAAGGTTACCGGATCCGCGCCCTGGCCGGGACGAGCGCCGGCGGAATTGCCGCCACGGCATACGCCGCCGGTTACAGCCCGGACGAATTGGAAGCCATGTTTTCCAGGCTCGACCAGGCGAAGCTGTTTGCCCCCGTCCCGCCGGAAGGTCCGGGACTGATCGGCCTTTCCCGGGCCATCAAGGTATTCGAGGAACTCTACGGTAATCGGACGTTCGCGGATTTGCGGGTTCCTTGTGCAGTCGTAGCGGTCGACATCAAGACCGGCCGGGAGATCGTCCTGGACCACGGCCGCGTCCTCGACGCGGTCCTTGGCACGATCGCCGTCCCCGGGATCTTTCCACCGAAAGATTACGGGGAAATGCAGCTCGTCGACGGCGGCGTTGCAGACCCGGTGCCGGTTTCGGTCGCCCGGTCCCTGGCGCCGAGCCTCCCGGTGGTGGCGGTCGTGCTCACGCCGACCACCGAGCCCCCCGGATACTTCACGCGCCTGCCTATTTCGATGCCGGCCCAGATCGTCGAGCGCATTACCCGGACGCGCATCGCCCAGACTTTCAGTATCTTCCTGAAGGCCGTGGATACCGGCGGGCGCGTCATCACCGAGCTGCGCCTAAAAGTGGACGATCCCGAGGTGGTGATCCGGCCGGACGTGGGCGGCATCGGTTTGCTCGATCAGGTCGATGTCCACAAGGTGGTCAGGCTGGGCGAGGTCGCTGCGGAAGCAGTCCTGCCTGCGATGAAAAAGACGGTTGCCTGGCCGAATCGCCTGCGCCGCCGGCTGCTCCCCCGAAAGAGGGGTGGGGAATGATGAGAACAGCCTTGAGGGCGGCGGCGCCGATCCTGCCCTACCTGGCAGTGGCCGTCGGGTTGTATGCATTTCACAATGCCTGGGTGACCCTGCTGGGTTACCATGTCGGGATGATCGTGGTCCTGGCTGCTGCCGGACATTTGGGAGAAGCGGGACAGTTGCTGAAGCTTCGTCGCCTTCCACTCGCCCTCCTCGCCGTTCTCTTCGGCGCCATGGGCGGCGTGCTGCTTTATCTTCTCTGGCCGATTCTTGGGATCCGCCTAGACTTCGGCGCGGCCCTCGGGCGCCTGGGCCTGGCCGGGAAAAGTTGGCTGGTTTTCATCCTCTATTTTTCCCTGGTCAATCCCTGGCTGGAGGAGCTCTACTGGCGATCTTACCTTGGCAGCCCGGGCAAGTCGGTCATTCTGAACGACCTCCTCTTTTCCGGATACCACCTGGGGGTTCTGGCGCTCTTTGTAAGCATCCCCTGGCTGCTGGCAGTGTTCCTCATTCTGAGCGGGTCGGCCTGGCTGTGGCGGCAATTTGCCCGCCTGAGCGACGGACTTCTCCTGCCAGTGCTCTCGCACATGGCAGCCGACCTGACCTTGATCCTGGTGATCTATCACTACTCGGTGGTATTCCTATGACACGCGACCTTCGGAAATATGCCCGCCAAACCAATGTGCAGTTGATCGCCGGCGCGCTGATTTTGCTGCTGATCATCGGCGACGGCCTGATCTACTTTTTCTATGGCGGCGGAGCGGCGCTGATGGGCGTCGTCTGCATCCTGAGCGCCCTGGTCCCGATCGGCCTGATCTTCCTGTCCCTTTGGCTCCTGGACTGGATCCGTAAACGGATCGACCATGACTGAGCCGGAATTGCTTGTCCATAAAGGCTGGACCTTCCGCTTTCGCCCGGCCCGGAAAAAGCCCGGGCGACTGCTGGTCCTGATCCACGGCTGGACGGGCGACGAGAATTCGATGTGGGTCCTTGCCCACAACCTGTCGGCAGATTTTGCCGTGCTCGCGCCGCGGGCTCCGTACATCGAATCCAAAGGCGGCTATACCTGGCGGGAGATCCAGCCTGGCAGCTGGGGATTGGCGCCCATTACAGAAATGCGTCCGGCCGTAGAGAAATTGCTCGCATTCCTCGATGATTGGGCGCCTACCGTCGGCCTGGGTACCAGTCAGCTCGATCTGATGGGATTCAGCCAGGGGACGGTCGTTGCATATACCCTGGCGATCCTCTACCCGCAGCGCGTCCATAAACTGGCCGGTCTTTCCGGTTTCCTCCCTGAGGGGGCCGAGCGGGCCCTGGCCGCCCGGCAGTTGGCCGGGAAATCATTTTTCGTCGCCCACGGCCGCCAGGACGACATGGTCCCGGTGGAGAGCGCCCGTCGGTCCGTTAATATCCTCGAGGCGTCTGGCGTGAAGGTCGAGTACTGCGAGTCGGACGGCGGACATAAGGTCAGCCGGGACTGCCTGCAGGGGATGGAGAAGTATTTCGGCAGGAATTAACGGCTGATTAAGATGTTGGTTGACTTATGTCGATTTTACGGGTATGCTTGAACGCATGACAGACTCGAAGCACCCCCTCTCCCGTCGCGATTTTTTGAAGCTGGCCGGGCTCGGTGCAGGCGCACTGGCGCTGCGCCCCTTGAATTCCAGCCCGCTCTTTCCCGGTTATCGGACCGGCTCAAACCTGCCGGATTTCCCGAAGGGCGATCTGCTCGGCCGGAACTGCACCTCCGATACCAGCCTGCAGTGGGGTGGAACCATCCCGATCATGACGAAGCCGGACGTGGGCAGCACGAAAGTCCGGGATGCCCACCGGGATGAAGTCTTTCCCTGGCTGCAGGAAGTGGCCGGGCAGACGATCGACCTGAACATCCAAAACCAACGCTGGGTGGAGACGCCGGAAGGCTATATCCGCTCGTTATACCTGCAGCCCTGCAAGAATCTGCCCAATGCGCCCTTGACCGCCATGCCGAATAACGGCGCAGCGGGTTTTTGGGCTGAAGTGACCGTCCCCTACGTCGACCTGATCATGGATAACCCGAGCCCGGCCTCGCCGTGGATGAAGGATCATATCGCCTATAATTTGACGCCTCGCCTGTATTATTCCCAGGTTATGTGGATCGACCAGGTGCGGACGGGCGATTCGGGCACCGTCCAGTACCACGTTTACGATCGTTACGGCAACCCGGGCGATCTGTTCTGGGCCGAGGGGGCGGCTTTCCGCCCGCTGACGCCGGATGATATCTCCCCGATCCACCCGGATGTCGATCCGGGCACCAAGTCGGTGGTGGTCAACCTGAATTACCAGACGCTCTCCTGCATGGAAGGCAACACCGAAGTCTATTTCGCCCGCGTCTCGACCGGCATGCAGGAAGGCTCGACGCCGATCGGCGAACATCCCATCTGGCGCAAACTGATCTCCGTGCGCATGTCGGCGGCAATCGCCGGTGGAGGCTACGACCTTCCGGGGATGTCGTGGACGACCTTCTTCGTCGGCGATGGGGTTGCCATCCATGCTGCCACTTCCCATAATAATTTCGGGACCGTCCAGTCCCATGGCTGCGTCAATTGCCATCCGGAGGATGCCAAGTGGGTCTTCCGCTGGACGATGCCGTCGGTGCCCATGGAACCTGGGGATGTGCAGGAAGTCTGGACGCCTAGCAATCAGCATGGAAGCACCCATGTCTTCGTCGTGGACAGCATTTAGTGGCAGGTAAAATGATCGATTTCGAGATAACCGCCGGCCTGGCTTTCGTGGCAGGCCTGGCGTCCTTTTTATCGCCGTGCGTCCTGTCCCTGGTGCCGGCTTACATCAGCTACCTGGGCGGGCGGGCGGCCGGGGGCGAATCGACCCGCCAGGATCGCTGGGTCACGCTGAGTCATGGCTTGGCATTCGTGCTCGGTTTCAGCCTTGTTTTCGTATCCTTCAATGTGATCGCCGGCTTCCTGGGGGGAGTGCTTTCCGGCATGCGCTTCTGGCTGGCCAAGATCGGCGGGCTGGTCATCATCGTCTTTGGGCTGCACATGATCGGCGTTTTCCGCATCCCGTTCCTGGAATACGATGTCCGTGTCCATACCCAAACCGACCGGCGCTGGGGATATCTCTCATCGTTTTTGATGGGCATCTTCTTCTCGGCCGGTTGGTCGCCGTGCGTGGGCCCGATCCTGGGGGCGATCATGACCCTGGCCTTCAACGGCGGTTCGATTGGGAAGGCTACCCTGCTCGGCCTGGTCTACTCGGCCGGATTGGCGGTCCCTTTCCTCTTGGCTGCCTTGGGGATTGGCTGGGTGACGGTCCTGCTGCGGCGCTACAGCCGGATCATGCGGATTACCGAGATCGTCATGGGAGTTTTCATGGTGATCGCAGGAATTTTATTGGTCTTGGGCTCGTTCAATATCTTGGCAAGCTTCATGCCGAACATCAATTTGGGATACTAGCCCGACAAACCGGTCTTCCACAGGAGTCATGGGATGATTAATGTTACCCTCTATACCCGCAAGGATTGCAAATTGTGCGAGGAAGCCGAGGCTGATCTAAAGGCGCTTCAGGAAGTGATCCCCCACAAACTCGCCATCATCGATATCGACAGCGATTCCTCCCTTCGGGAAAAGTTCGCCCTCGAAATCCCGGTCGTCGAGGTCGGTCCATACCGGCTGAAAGCGCCTTTTTCCCGCCAGCAACTGCAAATGACCCTGGGAGCTGCCACCGACCGGCGCGGCCAGCTCGAAAAGATCAACGATAAAGCTTTCCAGGCCAATACCTCCCGTACGCAGACGATCACGAAATCGGACCGTTTCTCCTACTGGCTTTCGAAACATTATCTCTTCATTTTCAATCTTGTCCTGATCCTGTACGTCGGCGTGCCCTTTCTTGCCCCGGTCTTCAAGAAGGTCGGTTGGAACACCCCGGCGGAAGTCATTTACAAGATCTACAGTCCGTTATGCCACCAGTGGGCCTTCCGCTCGTTTTTCCTCTTCGGGGAGCAGCCCTATTATCCGCATGCCGCCGCGAAGATGTCGGGCGTATTGACTTTCGAACAGGTGACCGGGATCAGCGACGTCACCGATCCCAGCCGGATGCAGGCGCGCCTCTTCGAGGGCAACCCCACCCTGGGGTATAAAGTAGCCTTTTGCGAACGGGACGTGGCCATCTGGGGCGCCATGGCGTTGTTCGGGTTGATGTACGCGGCCATTGGCAGGCGCCTGCCAAAAATCCACTGGATCCTCTGGATTCTGCTCGGCCTCGGACCGATCGGGCTGGACGGGTTTTCCCAGCTTTTCAGCCAGCTGCCCGTCTCATTCATTCAATCGTTCCTGCCCTACCGGGAGAGCACTCCTTTCCTGCGCGTTTTCACGGGCTTCCTCTTCGGCTTCCTGACGGCCTGGTTCATGTTCCCGTTGATCGAGGAGACCATGGCAGATACCCGTCGACTGCTCGCCAAGAAATTCGCCCTGCTCAAGGCATAGCTGCGAACATGCCTTTTTTTTCCAAGGACGAGATCAGTTTTTATAAATTCGGTATATTCGGGGAACGCCTGCCGCAAGCCGTCTTTACCCGATCGGGAGGAGTTAGCCCTGACCCCTGGTCTTCGCTCAACCTGGGTGGGACAGTGGGTGACGACCCCGAACGGGTCCGCGACAACCGCCAGCGGGCTCTCGGGGCGATGGGACGAAACCCGGCCTCGGTCTTCGACGTCTGGCAGGTCCATGGCGTGGAAGTTGCGATTGCCGAAGGGCCCCGCCCACCGGAAACGCCCCATCCGCAGGCCGACGTCATCCTGACGAACCGACCGGGTGTCACGCTCATGATGCGCTTCGCGGATTGCGTCCCGGTTTTGCTCCAGGACCCGGTCGCAAAAGTGGTCGGGATTGCCCATGCCGGTTGGGTGGGAACGGTGCGTGGCACTGTCCGGGCGGCGATCGAAGCCATGCAGGGGCGCTTTGGCTCCCGGCCGGAAAATATCCTGGCGGCGATCGGCCCCAGCATCGGCCCCGACCATTATCAGGTCGGGCCGGACGTGGTCGTCCAGGTGCGCCAGGCATTCGGCGAGGATTCATCCGGGTTGTTGTCGGTCAATGACGGATCGATGTACTTCGACCTCTGGGCTGCAAACCGGTTGACCCTGGAGAATGCCGGCGTGAAGCGGATCGAAATTGCGCGCTTGTGTACGGCCTGCCATACCGACGACTGGTTCTCGCACCGGGCCGAAAAAGGCCGGACGGGACGATTCGGCGCGATAATAGCACTATCCTGATCCACTCCATAAGCGGTGTATTCATGAACACGATTGACAGCCAATCCATCCGCGAGCGCTGCCGGCACGTCGAAGCCCGGATTGCAGATGCAGCCATCGCCGCCGGGCGCGAGCCGCAGACCGTCCGCCTGGTGGTCGTCAGCAAGGCCCAGCCCCTCGAAGTCGTCGAAGCCGCCATCGCAGCCGGGATCAGGGTCTTCGGGGAAAATTACGCCGAGGAAGCGGTCGGGAAGATTGCCGCCCTGAATAATTCTGGTGTAGAATGGCATATGATCGGCCACGTCCAAAGCCGCAAGGCGGACCTGGTGGCCGCAAACTTTACCATGCTCCACTCGCTGGATAGCCTGAAATTGGCAACGAAACTCGACCGAGCCTGCGGCGAATTGAAGAAAAAATTACCGGTCCTGCTCGAATTCAACGTCAGCGGCGAGGAAAGCAAATTCGGTTTTCCCGCCTGGGAAGAGGCGCGCTGGTCGGATCTGGCTCCCGGGATCGAAACGGTCCTGGCGCTTCCGAACCTGCAAGTGTGCGGCTTGATGACCATGCCGCCGTTCTTCGATGACCCGGAGCGCACCCGGCCTTATTTTCAACGCTTGCGTCGGCTGAAGGATCACTTGGCCAACCGCTTTCAGGAGACGAATTGGACGGAACTATCCATGGGTACGAGCACAGATTACCTCGCTGCAGTCCAGGAAGGCGCGACCATCGTCCGGGTCGGGCAGGCCATCCTAGGCCCGCGATCAAAATAGAGGCATCATGATTGTAATCATCATTCGAATCATCAGCCTGCTTGCCGACTTGCTTATTCTTTTGGTCATTGCCGATGCAGTGCTTTCGTTCATTCTGCCCCCCGATCAACCTTTGCGGATGGCGATCGGCGGAATCGTCAATCCCCTCCTTGCTCCGATCCGGCGGGTCGTTCCGCTGGTTGGCCCGCTCGATCTCAGCCCGCTGATCTTGATTATCGTGATCGAAATCCTGTCTTTCGTCCTTACCAGCTTCCTGTCAGCCTTGTGAGGTAAACGATGAGCCCTCGAAAATTCTACATGCACGATGGCAAGAAAGGCTCGGCCCTGGCAGTGCGGGTTACCCCCCGGGCCAGTAAGAATGAAATTGTCGAAGTATTGAGCGATGGGACCGTCAAGGTCCACCTGACTGCCCCGCCTGTGGAAGGCAAGGCCAATGAGGCTTTGCTCAAATTCATGGCCCAGGTGCTGGGCGTCCCGGCTTCACGCATGGAAGTGGTGGCCGGCGCCAGCGGCCGGGACAAATTGATCTCGGTCACTGACATGGATGCGGCGACGCTCCATAAAAAAGTGGTCGAGCACATCAGCTGAAACATATCTCCCGCAGCGAAGAGCCTGCGGGAGAATTTATTGGGGGACTGACCGGTCGGTCTTCCCTGCTTCATGGCGTGATGCTGTAAAGGGATCGGTACATGTTGTAGTTTTCGTAAATGCTGCGGATATAGTCGCTTGTCTCGGGGAAGCGAATGACTTCGAGGAACAGGTCGGGATCCGGACCGGAGAGACCAAGCCAGGCCTCCTGGAAATACTGCCCGGCGTTGTAGGCTGCCAGGGCCCCGTACAGGTCGCCGTTCAGGCGATTCCGGTTGTTCATCAAGTAGTCTGCACCCAAGTTGACGCTGACGAGGGGACGGTAAAGGTCGTCGGCGGTGAAATTGGGCGGCCATCCGAAATTGTTGGCGATATCCTGTCCGGTGGATGGCAGGATCTGCATCAGGCCGCGCGCCCCAGCGGTCGAGCGGACAAAACCTTCGAACAAACTCTCCTGCCTTACCACGGCGTACAAAAAGAGCAGGTTGAATCCGCTCTGGCTGGCAGCCGGGGTGAGGACATCCTGGTAATAAAGCCCGTATCGCACCAGGTTGAAGTAGCGCGGGGCGGCCAGGGTTTGGGCCTGCGTGTTCATCCCGGCCAGGGTGAGCACCTGGCGGGCCGCGAAGATGGCAGGGCGGTATAGACCCAGGCCGAGCAGGTAATTGCACAGGCGGTATGAGTCGGCAGCGCTGTCTTGTACTGAAGTCCGCAGGTCTTCGAATTCCAGGCGGGCATCGTCCTGGAGACCGAGGTTCCAGAGCTCGGTGCCGCGGACCAGGCGAGGGTCGGCTGCCAGGTCACCGGGAGAGCTCAGGTCCGTGTCTGCTGGCAGGTTGAATGTGATCCGCAGCCAGCCTTCGGCATTGGTCCGTTCCGCCGACAGGTCGGTGACCGGATTGAAGGCCGTCGGAGCAGCGAAGGGCGCCCGGTTGAAAAGCATGTCCTGAGCCCGCAGGCTGTAGTAATTTGTCGGGTCGAGTGCAGCGGCCTGCTGCCAGGTGGATTGGGCGGCCGCTTTATCGCCCTGGGCTAGCTGGGTCTTTCCTGCCCAAAAGGCGGCGCGCGCCTGGTCGTCGATGTCCGTGGACAGGATCAGGTCTCGCTGGAAACTGACCAGGGCCTGGCTGTATTCGGCGTTGCGGTACTGGACGATGCCGGCCGAGAAGAGCGCCTGCGGGACGAGCGAACTGCCCGGGTAAGAATCCGCCAGGCTGGTCCAGATATGGGCGGCATCATCCAGCCGGCCGGCGCGCTCATAGATTTGTCCGGCGGAAAGCATGGTTTGGGGAATGTACGAACTGCCCGGATCGGCCGCCGCGTAGGCAACCAGCGTCTGAGCAGCTTCATTGTACTGCCCCAGGTTGGCCCATTGGATGAAGGCCTTGTCGTCCCAGGCGGTCTGCCAGTACTGGTTCTGCGGGTAGCTCTGGATGAAGATCGTGAATTCGTCCACTGCCTGCTGGTATTGACCCATTTCCGAGAGAGTCTGCGCCAGGTAGTAGTGGGCGGTCCCGTCGTTATCGGGCGTGCCGGCCAGGTAATTATGGAAGGCATCCAGGGCGTAGCCGTACTGGCCGGCGAAGTAATCGACGAGGCCGCGGTTCAGCTGGTTGACTGCCACACCGTTGTTGACCAGGTCCACCAGCCCGGAGTACGAATCGTAGGACGTCGGGTAATTGTTCACGGCGTCCTGATATGCCTGATACGCCTGATCCGTCTGGCCGAGGGACTTATAAAGCTGGCCGGAGAGATAATCCATTTGGGCCTTGACGTAATCGTTCGTGCTGGCGGCCGCGATGGATGAATACATGCTCAGGGCAGTGGCCGAATCCCCCGAACCCGCATATGCTTTGGCGATCTTTACCTCGAGCGATTCGCCGTCGCCCAGGTGGGGAGCATTGAAAGCCGCCCGGTAGGCCGTGATGGCGTCGGTGTAATTCCCGGCGGCGGTGAGCGCATCCCCGAGCCGCTCCTGGGCGTACGTGTCGATGATCCCGGGCCGGCGCGAGAGGTAATCCCGGTAAGCCTGGGCGGCTTCAGGATAACGTTCCAGGGACATGTAAATATCGCCGGTCATGAAATAGCCCCAGGCGGTATATTTCGATGATGGATAACCGGAAACCAGTTGCTGGAGGAGTTCGAGCGCCCGGCCGTTGTTGTTCACGGAGTTGTACGTCCTTGCAAGCCCCCACAGGGCGGCGGCTTTGATCTCGGGATCGTTCGAAGAATCGAAAGCGGCCTGGTATTGCGCGCCGGACTGGTCAAAGTCCCCGTCGAAGAACGCCGTGTCCGCGTTCTGGAGGCGAACCTGCGGGACGGGGGTTGGCGAAGGAGTTAACGTTGGGGTGAGCGTGATGGTGGGGGTTACGCCGGGAGGCAGCGTTTGCGTCGGGGTGGGCCCAGGGGTTTGTTGGCCGGGCAGCAGGGTGCACGCAGCCAGGAAGAAAGCAAGGAATGCTGAGCACATGCGCTTGAGAGTCATGCGAACTCTTATACTGTGCATTTCGGGAAGTGTCAATCACCCATAGAACAAACGGCCGAAAACAGTCTCCCTGGACTCTGGATCGATGGCAAGTGCATGAAAAGCGTTCTCCGGGGAAAATATGCAAAAGCCCTCAGTGGTCCAACTGACTCCGTTCTTGCGTTTCCGGGTTTCGCATGATAAACTGTGTTTGCAAAAGCTGACGCCCCCCGGGCGTCTTTTCCTGTGTGTGCAATGCGAACTGTCGAATGGGACCCTGCCAAGCAAGAACTGAAATTGATCGACCAGCGCCACCTGCCTGGACGGTTCGATCTGGTTGCGTGCAAGGATTACCGCCAGGTAGAAAAGGCCATCAAGGATATGACCGTCCGCGGGGCGCCCGCGATCGGGGCAGCGGCCGCCTTCGGCCTTGCGCTGGCGGCTTGCGAATCGAAGGCCCGACAGTCGGCTGACCTTCTTGCGGACCTCGAGGAAGCTGCATCCGTCTTGCGCGCCGCTCGCCCGACGGCGGTCAATCTGGCCTGGGCGGTGGACCGGGTCATGGCTGAAGCCAGGAAACAGGCGGGTGGATGCAGAGTGGATGAGTTGCGTAAGGCCGTGCTGTCTGAAGCGCAGGACCTCGCCGATGAAGATGTGGAAGTCAATAAACGCATGGCGGCAAATGGCGCAACCCTCATCGATGACGGCGACACCATCATCCATCACTGCAACACCGGGGCGTTGGCCGTAGTGGATTGGGGAACCGCCCTGGGCGTGATCCGGACCGCCCACGAACAGGGGAAACGTGTTCATGTCCTGGTGGATGAGACCCGGCCGCGTTTGCAAGGCGCCCGCCTGACCGCCTGGGAGCTGGAGCAGTACGGCATCCCATACGAGATCATCTCCGATAACATGGCTGGGCATTTCCTGCACACCGGCCAGGTCCAGAAAGTCTTCTTTGGAGGCGACCGGGTGGCCGCCAATGGGGATGTCGCCAACAAGGTCGGTACCTATATGCTGGCCCTGGCAGCCCACGATAACGGCGTCCCGGCCTATTCGGTCGTGCCGACCTCGACCATCGATCTGTCGATCGCCGACGGGAGCCTGATCCCGATCGAGGAACGCGATCCCGGGGAAGTGTTGGACATCCAGCTGCATGGGGAGCGTGTCACCCCGAAGAATGCCAAAGCCCGCAACCCGTCCTTCGACGTGACCCCGGCGCGCTTGCTGACCGCCCTCGTCACGGAGAACGGGATCGTCTATCCGCCGTTCGATAAAAACTTGCCGAACCATTTGCGTCCATAGGGGTGGACCCATGGGTCTTTCAGAATAAGGATTTATCATCAATGGACATCCTGCTCACCGGCTCTGTTGCCTACGATTATCTAATGACCTTCCCGGGGCTCTTCAAGGAACAAATCCTCCCCGAGCGTTTGGAGAAGATCAGCCTGTCCTTCCTGGTCGATTCGATGTCACGACAGCGGGGCGGCATTGCTCCGAATATTGCCTATACCATGGCCCTGCTCGGCGAGCATCCCCGCGTCATGGCAACGGTCGGTGAGGATTTCGCCGAGTATCGTTCCTGGCTGGAAAGCAAGGGTGTGGATGCCACCCTGATGCAGGTCGTCCCCGACCTTTATACCGCTTCGTTTTTTGCCACCACCGACCAGTCGAACGCCCAGATCGCCAGCTTCTATCCGGGGGCGATGGGTGTGGCGGCCCGGCAGAGCCTGACAGATGTCAGGCCTCGCCCGGACCTGGTGATCGTTTCACCGAATGCGCCTGAAGCGATGACCAAATTCGCCGCCGAGTGCCGCGACCTCAAGATCCCCTACCTCTATGACCCCAGCCAGCAGATCCTGCGCCTGGAAGGGCCGGAACTGGCCCGGGATATGGAAGGGGCGCACTTCCTGTTCGTCAACGATTACGAGTTCAGCCTGATCTCCAAAAAGACCGGCATGGACCTCGAACAGATGCTCAAGCACGTCGACGTGATCGTCGTAACCCGCGGTGCGGAGGGTTCCTCGATCTACGCCGACGGAAAAGAGTACAATATCCCGGTCGTTCCGGAAGTTCAGATCGTCGATCCGACCGGGGTCGGGGATGCCTTCCGGGGCGGCTTCCTGGCCGGGTACGCACGCGGCTGGAACTGGGAGCTGTGCGGCCAGATCGGTTCCCTGGCAGCCACGTACTGCCTGGAGAAGAAGGGCACCCAAAACCACGGTTTCAGCTGCGCCGAGTTCATTACGCGCTTCCGCCAGCATTTCGATGACGGCGGTGTATTGGATGCGATCATTCATTAATTTTTTGGACTGCGGGAAGTGCCCTCCGGGTAGAATGAGTTCCCGCACCGCGCAGATGCGAATTGCTGCGCTCCAAATCATCAAATAAGGAGAAAGCATGAGCAATTACGATATCAAAGACAAGTCCCAGGCCGAAGGCGGCCGCCGGCGCATCGACTGGGCCGAGCGTGAAATGCCGGTCCTGCGGCTGATCCGGGAGCGCTTCGCCAAGGAGCAGCCCCTCAAGGGCGTGCGGCTGTCAGCCTGCCTGCACGTCACCACCGAGACTGCCAACCTGGCGCGCACGCTCCAGGCCGGCGGCGCGGATCTGGTCTTGACCGCCTCCAACCCGCTTTCCACCCAGGACGATGTGGCGGCCTCACTGGTCAACCATTTCGAGATCCCGGTCTTTGCCATCAAGGGCGAAGATAACGTCACTTACTACAAGCACATCGGCGCGGCTCTCGATCACAAGCCGCAGATGACAATGGACGACGGAGCCGACCTGGTCTCGACCATCCATAAGAGCCGGCGGGAGCTGCTCTCTGGGATCATCGGCGGGACCGAAGAGACCACCACCGGCGTCATCCGCCTGCGCGCCATGGCGGCTGACAATATGCTCAACTTCCCGGTCGTCGCCGTCAACGACGCCATGACCAAACACTTCTTCGACAACCGTTACGGGACCGGCCAGTCCACGATCGACGGGATCGTCCGCGCCACGAATGTGCTCCTGGCGGGCAAGAACTTCGTCGTCTCCGGCTACGGCTGGTGCGGACGCGGCCTCGCCAACCGGGCGCGCGGCATGGGCGCCCTGGTCATCGTCACCGAGATCGATCCACTCAAGGCCCTCGAAGCCGTCATGGACGGTTTCCAGGTGATGCCAATGATGGACGCGGCCAGGATCGGCGACATCTTCTGCACCGTGACCGGCGACATCAACGTAGTCGACAAGCGTCACTTCGAGGTCATGAAGGACGGCGCCATCGTGGCCAATTCGGGCCACTTCAACGTCGAGATCAACATCCCGGCCCTCGAGAAGATGAGCAAGGGCGAGCCGAAGCTCGTCCGGCCGTTCGTGCAGCAGTTCGAGACCAAGGATGGCCGCAAGATCAACATCCTGGGCGAAGGCCGACTGATCAACCTGGCCTCCGCCGAAGGGCACCCCGCTTCGGTCATGGACATGTCCTTTGCCAACCAGGCCTTGGCCGCCGAGTACATGGTCAAGAACGCTACCAAACTCGAAAAGAAGGTTTACTCCGTCCCGGCCGAGATCGACGCCGAGATCGCCCGGATCAAGCTGGATGCCATGGGGGTCAAGATCGATAAGCTGACCACCGAGCAGGAGAAATACCTGAACTCCTGGGAAGAGGGAACCTAGATCGTAATTCCTTGACCGTAACCGGCCTCGCAGAGATGCGAGGCCTTTTCAGTTCGTTCGATTGATAGTCGATTGTTAGCTGGCGGATAGGCAGGATTTTTCTCACCCGGGTATCATCTTGCTCATATAAAATCCTGCTTCCAAGGAACCTGATGAGTAAAAATTTACGTGAACCCTTCAACGGATTGTCCCACCTGTTCGGCGCGATCGCGGCCTTCTTCGGGCAGATCGCCTTGCTGATCGTAAGTTGGCCCGTGGCTGCCAAGGTCGTTTCCGTGCTCATTTATGGGATCAGCCTGATCGCCCTGTTTTCCGCCAGCGCCACGTATCACCTCGCAAAAGTGAAACCAGCCTTTCAGCAGCTCCTGAGGAAATTCGACCATTCGGCGATCTACGTGCTCATCGCCGGAACTTATACGCCTTTCTGCATCAATGTGTTCACAGGCTTCTTCCGCTGGGGCCTGCTGGCGGTCATCTGGTCGTTTGCCCTCATCGGGATCGTTATCAATATCTTTTACATCAACGCACCGCGCTGGCTCAGTGCAAGCGTCTACGTCGTGATGGGCTGGTTGTGCGTCTCGGCGGTGGGACAGCTCTCGATGGTGCCGGCTTCCGCCGTCGCCTGGATGCTGATCGGCGGGATCATCTATACCCTGGGCGCGATCGTTTACGCCACGAAACTGTTCAATTTCGTGCCCGGAAAGTTCGGATTTCACGAAGTTTGGCACATCTTCGTGCTCCTCGGGGCCGCCGCCCATTTTGTGGCAGTGATGAGGATCGTCATCCGGCCGGGATAAAACGATCGCCTCTGTTTGGAGCCTGCCCAATCGGAATGACGGCGAACGACCGCCGTCATTTTTTATCCTGTGGGAACTTTAGTACAGAAGGGGGAGAATTGAATAAGACAAAATTAGTCCGAATTATTGTAAAATCATTGAAACCTTATCCGTATCGATCTTGGAGGAAATTTAATGTCAGAATTGATCGCACCACCAACAAGTTGGAAATTCGCCCTCAGTAAATCCGCTGCCGCCATAACAGCCCAGCTTAAAAGCGACCGGGTCCTTTCCATCAAAAGCTTCCTGGAAGGGAAGGACCGGGTGTATTCGGCGGTACTGGTCAAGGATATCGGCCTGGGCGGGTCGTGGAACGGCAAGATCACGCCTGCCAATCTCAAGAGCACCCTCGGCAAGACCTTCCGCCTGACCGCCCTGGATTGCTTCGAGGAGGGCAAGCAGACTTTCTGCGCGGCCGCCTGGGTCAAGGACAAGCCGGCGGTCACCTGGGACTGGGATTTCAACCTGACTGCCAAGGACCTGAATGCGCGTCTGAAAAAGGAAAACGGCAAGCTGACCAATATCCGGGCGTACATGACCACCCTGGGCGGGGAGTTGACGGACCCCGCCCTTCGTTATTGCGCCATCTGGGTCAAGGACGACGGCATCCCGTGGGATTGGATCCCGGATGCGACCGCCGACAGCATCTCGGATACGCTCGACCAGAACTCCGGGATGCTGATCTCGATCGATAACATCGACAATACTGTCTGGCTGGGCGACCAGGAAAAGTTCTGCGCCGTCTGGTACAAGGACGTAAGCGGGCAGACCTGGTTCTGGAACTTCGGCCTGGATATCAACCAGCTCCCCAAGGAGCCGCCCAAGTTCTGTTCCTGGGGACTGGATGTGGCCTACTGCACCAAGGACCGCTTTGTCAGCCTGATGCAGCAGTTCCCCAAGCCCGCCGATCCGAACCTGGCCACTTTGATGAGCCTCAGTGGGAATGCGACCGCCACCTTCCAGGCCAGTGAATGGTTGGACATCCAGTGGAACCTCACCGAGCAGAACCTGGTCGCAGATCAGGTGGACATGCAAAGCGCCTTCATGTTCTCGGCTGCGGAAGGGGGCTGGAGTTGGTGGTCGGGCAATTTCACCAATCCGTCCGGGCAGAACGTCATGGGTATGCCGCTCTCCCTGGCTGCCGGGCAGAGCTATCCTTCGACGCCCTGGTGGACGGTATCGAATGCGCCCAAGATCGGCATTTTCCCGATCAAGGCCGCCACGGCTGGCGGGAAACACCAATACCTGCTCGCCCAGGCGGTCATCTCCCAGAGCGGGTTGCCGGCGCCCGCCACGCTGCCGATCCACTGGCCGATCTTCCTGGGCATCCAGGGGCCGGTGGAAGTGGTCAAGCTGACCAACGGCAAATCCTGGGCGACGGTGGCCGCCCAGGTCATCAACGGCACCGGGGACAAAATGGACATCAACAGCGTCTCCGTCCGGCTCAAGGACCAGAACAATGCCACGGTCCATAAGGGCGATTTCACGAATAACCTGTTGGCCGATCAGGATGTGCTTGGCCAGTCCCTCAGCCCGGCGCTGACCGGCTCCATTTTGAACGCCGACGTGCCGCTCCCCAAGTTCTACGATGGTTTCGAAGTGCCGGCGTCCTTTACGAGCGGCAAGGTCAGGATCCAGGCCGAGGTGAAGTTCCAATCCGGGCCGCTGGACTGCTACGGGGACACACGCATCCTGGACGTGGCCCTCGCCCCGCAGACCTTCGTGTCACACCTGCCCTATGGCGTGCCGGTCATCAACGGTTCGCCTGACCCGACTTTCCGCTGGCACTGGGGCAACGGGATCGGCGGGACCAGTTTCAACGCCCACTCCTATCCCGAGCACCGTTACTCCTATGACATCGGCATCTACGATACCAGCAACCAGACCTTCAAGGACCCGACGAAACTGGACCAGAACGGCAATTTCTATTCCTGGGGGCAGGATGTCCTGGCGATCAGCTCCGGGCAGGTGGTTTATGTCGACTCCGCCTTCGAGGATAACTTTGGCCGGACCGCCAACCCGAATTCGAAGGGCGCCAACCTGGTGGTGGTCTACAACAAGGAGGCGAACTTCTTCCACCTGTACGCCCACTTCCAGCAGAATTCGATCGTCGTTGCCGTTGGGGACATGGTCAGCCCGGGGGCCAAGCTCGGCCTGCTGGGCAATTCGGGCGGCAGCAGCGAGCCGCACCTGCACGTCGGGATCAACCGGCAGGACGCCCAGGGCTTCCTGCGCTCTCTGCCGATGACCTTCGAGAAGATCAAGAACGGGGCGGGCCAGTTCGTCTCGGGCGTCCCCGTGGATGGAGAGTTTTACAGCCAGTCCTGAGATGGCTTTCTGAGAAAAAATGACGGCGGTGTGGTCCGCCGTCATTTTTTCGATGTCTTCAGGGCTGTGTCGATGAATTTCTTCCAGACCTGGGTCTCGTCCGGATTCCAGATCCGGTTCAGATCCTGGAACGCCTTGTCGCGGGTCCAGCCCAGGCGCAGGATGCGGTAAAGCGCCACGAAGGCCGAGACGCGCATGTTGGCTGCGCAGTGGACCAGGGTTTTGTGTCCCTTGAGCCGGTCCATGCTGTCCATGAATTTCTCCAGCTCGACCAGGTCGGGTTTTTCCCAGATCACCGGGATGTGGATGTAATCCATCCCCTGATTGCGGACGATGGCTTCCTCGTCCGCAAGGGCGTTGGTGCTGGATGACAGCGCCAGGTTGACGACCGTCCCGACGCCGGCGGCGGCGACCGTCGCGAATTGCTCCTCGGTGGGCTGCCCGCTGGTCAGGATGGTTTCCGTCAGGGGCAGAAAGTTGTAGATATCCTTGAGTTCGGCCATACGCAAATCACCTGCCTGTTGGACCGATCATACCTTATTCCATTGTGGGTGTCTATTCCGCGGTCGACCGGGTCTTTCCCAGCCGCCTCAGGATTTTGCGTCGAGGAGGCGAGCCTCCATTTCCGCTTTCCCGGCATAGTCGCTATAACCGCCGATGTATTCCTTCAACGTTCCGTCGTGAAGCAGGACGATCCGGTCGACGGTCCGGTCTAGGAAATACCGGTCGTGCGAGATGACCAGGACTGTTCCGATGAAATCCGCCAGGGCGTTCTCGAGCACTTCCGCCGAGGCGATGTCGAGGTTGTTGGTCGGCTCGTCCAGGAGCAAGAAGTTCGCTCCGGAGAGGACCAGCAGGGCCAGTTGCAGCCGGCTGCGCTCGCCGCCGGAGAGCTCGGAGACCTTCTGGGAGGCCTGCTGGTAGGTGAACAGGTAGCGGATCAGCAGCGCCACGGCGTTGGCTTCGCTCAGGTTGCCAGCCAGGCGGAGCGTGTCGATCAGTGTCTTGCGCTGGTCCAGCGTTTCGTGCTCCTGGGCATAATATCCCACCCGGACGCTCGGGCCGATCCGGACTTCGCCGGCGTCCGGCTCGTCCTTGCCGAGGATCAGCCGCAGCAGGACGGATTTGCCCGTGCCGTTTGGGCCGATCAATCCGACCCGCTCCCCGTGCCGGACCAGCAAATTTACGCCTTTTAGAATCGGTCGGGCGGGGCCAAAGGATTTCTGCAGGCCGATCAGCTCCAGCACCTGGTTCGAGCCGCGAAAGCCGTTCAGCTCGAGTCCCATCTTCCTGCGGTCCATTACGGGGCGGTCCCGGGCGTCCTCCTTGATCCGGGCGATGTGCGTTTCCATCGAGCGGACGCGGCTGGCGAATTTGTCGCTCACCTGGACCCAGAGCTTGTACCTCTTGAGCGCCATTTGCAGGCGAGCGATGTCCCGCTGCTGGATCTGGTACAGCTCCTCCTGGCGCTGCAGGCGTTCCTGCTTGTCCAAGATGTAGGTGGAGTAATTGCCGGGCATTGTCGTCAGGCGGCCGTCTTCGATCTCGGCAATGTGGGTGACGACCGAGTCGAGCAGGTAGCGGTCGTGGGAGACCAGGACGACCGCCCCGGGGTAGTCCACGATCAGCCGTTCGAGGAAGGCCTTGGCCGGCAGGTCGAGGTGGTTGTCCGGCTCGTCCAGCAGAAGCACGCCGGGTTTCGCCATCATCAGGCGCGCCAGGCCGACCAATTTCTTCTGGCCGCCGCTCAGCAAGCCGATGGGCTTTTCCAGGTCGGCTTCCGGCAAGCCCAGGCCGAGCAGGATTTCGCGTACCCGCTTCGGGTAGCCAGCGCCTCCCATCGCTTCGAACTCCCCCAGGGCTTTTTGCTGCTGCTCCAGGGTTCGGGTGAGCGCGTTCGGGTCGTTATAGACGGACGGCAGGCTGAGCAGGGATTCAAGCCGGGCCAGCTCGGTTTCCACTTCGGCGTAACGCGGGTTGCCGGCCAGGGCCAATCCATAGGCCGTGCAGGCCGGGTCGAATTCCGGCTGCTGCGACAGGTAGCCCACGCTGACGCCTTTCACCCGGACGATCGCCCCGCCCGGCTCGGGGGTATATTCGCCGACGATCAACTTGAAGATCGACGACTTTCCGGCCCCGTTCGGGCCGATCAAGCCGACCTTCTGGTCATGCTGGATCTCCCAGTTCAGCTCCCGAAAGATCGCCCGGGCGCCCAGGATCAGGGTGAGATTGGATAAGCTAATCGCGATCATGGTATTCTCCTCAGGGTTTGGAACGCGGACAGATATTGGCAGGGCAGGTTCTGGCATATCGCAGCCGTCCGCCACTGCGCGTGTCCGCGTCCGATCCAAAGGGAACAAAAAACCGCAGGGGCGGCCTGCGGCTGTGGAAATTTCGGTGGGACGGTGGTCCTTTTTATCTCCGGGCAACAGGCGCGTAAACAGGTTCCCCGGCGGAAACGAATCCGCTGACCACCACGAAAAGAAGGGAAGTTGCCCGGTTGGCATGGATCATAACGGCAGAATTATAACACGAGCTACGGCGAATTTTTCAAGAGGGGATGTCAGCCCGCGTGGATAAAATCCGATTCTGCCAGTATACTTAGGCAAGAGTTGATCTCATGCCAAGTCGACTGAGGGAATCCCCCGCGAGCGTTTTCATCTGTTATGCACCGGGCGATCAGCAGGTGGCAAGCGAACTTGGGCGTCGCCTCCGCGCCGAGAGCTGGATTGATCCCTGGCTGGCTGCAGACCGGGTCCTTCCAGGTCAAAACCGGGCCTATGAAATCGAGCGGGCGATCAAGAACGCACGCATTGCCATCGTGCTCCTTTCGCGGTATTCGGTAGCTGCAGAGGGTGAGATCCAAAAAGAAATAAGAGTCATCCTCGATACTGCCAAGACCAAACCCGAGGGAACGGTGTTCGTGATCCCTATCCGATTGGACGCGTGCAAAGTACCATACCTGCTTGCTGATATGGAGTGGATCGATTTCTTCCCGTCATCCGCCCAGGACGAAGCATTCAACCGCCTGATGGAGAGCTTGGCGGTGAGGGCCAATCGTCCCCGGGTTCCCTCTCGACATCCCCCGGCGGAGCCGATCTTGCTGGAACCTGGGATCAGGCCCAAACGGATAGTTGTCTCTTCGGACACTAAGAAGGGCGCCCAGCCAGCTGTGGAATCGCATCCGGCGGTTTTGCCTAAGCCTAGCGGGAAACCAAAACAGCCTAAGGTCCGGAGACAATTGACCACGACCCAGTGGATTGCCATTTTCTCCGCTGTCATAGGCTTGGCTGGAGTGATTTTGGCAGCATTGATCGGCCTGGTCGGCGACTATATCACGGTCAACGGACCGATTAATGCGACCCGGACGGCTGAGGCAGCCTGGTTGCCGACCGGGCAGGTGACACCCACCAGTAATGACCAGCAGGCCCAGCTGGCGACCCCCATCCTCACCTTTGGAAGCCACTGGACGGGAGAGTATTATGCTAATGACAACCTCTCTGGAGAGCCAGTCGCCACCCGTGACGATCCCCTGCTCGATTTTATCTGGAATGGCCAGCCACCAGTCACAGGGTTATCGGACGAATACTGGTCGGCCCGCTGGCAGACCCGAAGTTGTTTCAAACCTGGCCCCGTGTATTTCTTTTTACACTACGACGATGCCTTACGCTTGATCGTTGAAGGCAGCCTCATCTACGACGACTGGACTGGGCAAAAGAGGCAGGATGTTCGCGTTCAGTATCTGGTTGGCCAAACGGATTGCCAGACGATTACTGTGGAATTTCGCCAGTTTGGAGGAGGCAGCTCGATCACGGTCGGTTGGATTCAGCCATAAAATTCACCGTACATCTTATTAGTAAGATAAGCCTCTGCCCAAATCGTCCACAATCTGATAGAATACATTCCGCACGCCGGAATCATTCGCTTGGTCAGGCCCCGGTCTCTACTCCCGGGGTTTTTGTATGGGAGCCATCGAAGGAATTTATTCGGGGCGGCAGGACGCCGCCTCCATGGGAAATCAAAATGCTGAAAGAACGGACCGATCTCCGCAATATTGCCATCATCGCTCACGTCGACCACGGGAAGACCACCCTGGTCGACGGCCTGCTCCGCCAATCCCACACGTTCCGGGATAACCAGCAGGTGGCCGAGCGCGTCATGGATTCGAACGATCTGGAGCGCGAGCGCGGCATCACCATCCTCGCCAAGAATACCGCCATCGTCATCCCCGACCCCGCCACCGGGCAGAAGATCAAGATCAACATCGTCGACACCCCCGGACACGCCGACTTCGGCGGGGAGGTCGAACGGGTCATGAACATGGTCGACGGGGTCCTGCTCCTGGTGGACGCGGCCGAAGGACCGATGCCGCAGACCCGCTTCGTCCTCAAGAAGGCCCTCGAGATGGGCCACAAGGCCATCGTCGTGATCAATAAGGTGGACCGCAAGGACGCCGAGCCTGAGCGGGTGGTCAACCAGACCTTCGACCTGTTCATCGAGCTGGGCGCCACCGACGAGCAGGCGGATTTCCCGATCATCTACGCCCAGGCTACCAGCGCCCAGGCCGGCCTGACCCCGCAGCTCGGCCCGGACTTGGCGCCGCTCTTCGACGCCATCCTCCGCCACATCCCGGCCCCGAAGGTGGACGACGAGGCCCCGTTGCAGATGCTCGTCACCACTCTGGGGTACGATGATTACCGCGGCGTCACGGCCGTCGGGCGCATCTTCGCCGGCAAGATCAAGGCCGGCCAGAAGCTGGCCCGCCTGACCGCCGAAGGAAAGAACCTCCCCGAAACCGCCCGCTACCTGTACACCTTCCAAGGGCTGAACAAGGTCGAGACGGATGAAGTCGATGCGGGCGACATCCTCTCGCTAGCCGGCCTGGAAGGGATCGCCATCGGCGATACCCTGGCCGACCCGCAGAACCCGATCGCCCTGCCGACCATCAAGGTCGAGGAACCGACCGTGCGGATGACCTTCGGGGTCAACAGCTCGCCGTTTTCCGGACAGGAAGGCAAATACAGCACCTCCCGCAAGCTCCGTGAACGCCTCTTCGACGAGCTGCGTACCAACGTGGCTTTGCGCGTCGCCGAGACCGATTCGGCGGATACCTTCATGGTCTCCGGCCGAGGCGAGCTCCACCTGGGCATCCGGGTCGAGACCATGCGCCGGGAAGGTTACGAATTCCAGGTCTCCCGCCCGGAGGTCATCTTCCACAAGGCCGAGGACGGTTCGCTGCTCGAGCCCTACGAGGAAGTCCATATCGAGACCAGCACCGAGACTGTCGGCGTGGTGGTGGAAATGCTCGGCAGCCGGCGCGGCAAGATGATGGACATGCAGGACACCGGACAGGGGACGACCCGCCTGCGCTACATCGCCCCCACCCGCGGCCTGCTCGGCTTCCGCTACCAGTTCCTGACGGCCACCCGCGGCGCGGGCGTCATGCATACGATCTTCTATAATTACGACGAGATGGCCGGACCCATGGCCACCCGGACGACCAATTCGATCATCGCCTGGGAGCAGGGCGTGACCACTTCCTATGCCCTCAAGGCCGCCGAAGAGCGGGGGACGCTGTTCGTCGCCCCCGGCGTCAATGTCTACGAGGGCATGGTGGTCGGCGAGACCAACCGCGGCTCGGACGTGCCCTTCAATGTCTGCCGCAAGAAGCACCTTACCAACGTCCGCTCCTCCCGCGGCGAAATGGAAATCCGCCTGACCCCGCCGCGCACGATGAGCCTGGACGAGGCCATCGAGTACCTGGCGGACGACGAGCTGCTCGAAGTGACCCCAATCTCCTACCGCATCCGCAAGCGCATTCTCAACACGGACGATCGCGGCAAATGGGAGAAGCGGTCGAAGGAAGACATCGAAGAATAGGGAAACGAAAGGAGTGCCGACCGGCACTCCTTTTTTGTTCTATTTCTTCGGGTGGGCTTTGAAGAAGTCCCACATCATTTGCGTGACCGGCAGGACGTATTGAGTCGGCCAGTTGCTGCCCAGCGCGTCGATGGTGTAGAGTTCGACGGATGTCCCGTTCTTGCATTTCGGATAGACGGTGTGAACAGCCACCCCGACCTGGTCGGTGGTCGGCGTCGCCGAGCATCCGTCCAGCCTGGCCCAGTCTGCCAGGGTTTGTTCGACCGGCAGGAAGGTATATGTGCCTGAAAGGAACCCGCCCTTCCCGCCGGCATACGGCATGGCGAGGTCCTGCTTTCCGTGGACCTGCATGATCGAGACCGGTTGGCTCGGCTGGCAGGGCGTGTACAGCTCCGAGCCGGCGATGGGAGCGATTGCCGCGAAGGTGTCGGCCATCTGGCAGGCCAGGGCGAAGGACAGCATCCCGCCCATCGAGAAGCCCATGGCATAGACGCGCTTGGGGTCGACCTTGACGACGGTATTCAGGTCGGCAAGGACGGCGCGGAAATAGGCCGGCTCGTCCACGTTATCGGTGGCAGCCTCGGCGCAGCAGCCCCCGCCTACATTCCAGAATCCGGAATAGGAGGAGGCATAGACCAACACGAAGCCGTTGCTGTCGGACATTGCGCTCAGGCCGGTGACATTCTGCATGTCGATGATTTCGTAGTGGATCTCGTTGTCGAAACCGTGCAGGGCGAAGACGACGGGAACCGGGCGGCTCGTATCGATGCCGGGGGGAATGTGCAGCAGGTAGCTTCTTTTCAACCCTCCGACGGTCAGGGTGCGTTCGGCTTCGGATGGCTGGAGCGTCGGCCCGAGGGTAGGGGTGGGCGGCGCGGCAGTCGTCCCACAGGCGGCGATGCCGAATAACAGGATGACAGCACTAAGCATAGATATGAAGTTCATGATCCTTTGTGAAGACATATGGGCTCCTTTTCGTTGACATCCCTATTCTAGCAAAGTTGCCGGAAGCGTTCAATGGCCTGATAAAAAATCCCGCAGCTGTTGGTGCTGCGGGATCGGAGCGGGTCACTGTTTCGGGTGGGCTTTGAAAAAATCCCAGATCATCTGCGAGGCGGGCACGATGTATTGCGAAGGCCAGCTGTGGCCGATGCCGTTGATCGTGTAGAGCTCGACGGACGATCCCGACTTGCAGCCGCCGTAGACGGAGTGGTTGAAGACGTTCGTCTGGTCCGTCCTGGGATTCCCCGAACATCCGTCGAGGCTGGCAAAGGTTGCCACGCTCTGGCCGACCGGAGGGAACGGTTCCCCCAGGCCTGGGATGACCCCGCCGCCAGCGTATGGGACGGTCGTGTCACTCATCCCGTGGAAATCGATCAGCGAGATGGGGCCGGCCGGCTGGCAAGGATCGAAGACCAGCACCCCGGCCACCGGGGCGACCGCGGCAAGCGTATCCGCCATCTCGCACCCGAGACGGTACGAGAGCAGCCCGCCGTTGGAAAACCCGGTCGCGTAGATGCGGGCCGGATCGATCTTTACCAGGCCGCCCAGATCCGCGATGATCTGGCGGACGAAATCTGCTTCCGATACCTTGTTATCCAGGGCATACCCGCAGCATTTGCCCGCATTCCAGGACTGCCCGCTGCTGGGGCCGCTCCCGTTCGGATAGACGACGATGAAGCCGTTCTTGTCGGCGATGCCGTCGAACCCGGAAGCCTGCTGGATCAGGCCGGCGCTCTCGCCCAGCCCATGGAAGACGAACACCAGCGGGACCGGTTTCGAGCCGTCCAGGCCGGCGGGGATGTGCAGGAGATAGGTCCGTTCCAGGCCGTCGACGGTCAGGCTGCGCTGGGAGTCCACCGGCTGGACGGTCGCGGCCGACTGGGGCGAGCCGGAGGTCTTCCCGCTACAAGCCGCCAGGCCGAACACGAAAATGACGATTGCCAGCTTGAATAAGGCCGATTTGAATTTCTTCATTGTGTCCTCCTCCTGTTTCGAATTAGTTCGATCGAACATCCGCGATCGTGCCCCCGGTGAGCCTGACCAGGTCGGCTGGGGAGAGCTCGAAGACGGTGTTGGGCGTGCCAGCGGCAGCCCACACGGTTGGATGTTTCATCAGCTCTTCGTCAACGAATGCGCGCATGGGCTGGGAATGCCCGACGGGCGGGACACCGCCGATCGCGAAGCCGGTCACGGAGCGAACGAAATCGGGATCGGCCCGCGCGATGGTTTCACCGAGATACGCGCCGACCTTTTTTTCGTCCACCCGGTTGATGCCGCTGGCGAGCACAAGGATGCCGGCGTTGCTCGGCACGGCTTTGAAGATCAGCGACTTGACGATCTGGGCCAACTTGCAGCCCACCCGGTCGGCCGCCTCCTGGGCGGTATGCGTGCTTTCAGCGAACTCGATCACTTGATAGGAACCGCCGAGACTGTTGAGCAGGTCCTGTACTTTTTGAGCGGTTGGGCTGAGCGGCTTCACCTGGCTGCCTCCTGGAAATGATTTTTCAAGTTTACCACGGGTCGTTATTGCCTCTCCGGCCGTGGTCGAATTCGTTTACGTTTTGAAGGATTTTCCTGACGATTGGCGCTATCCACCCGAAAGAAGGGAAACTATCATCTGGAAAACCTGACTTTGTGGAGGAACACCATGAAACGTATCATGCTCGTCGCGCTGATCCTGGCCGGGGTGGCCGGCTGTTCGCCGAGGACGGCGAAACCGGGGAACTGGCAGCCGGTCCGGTCGGAAACGATCAGCCATCAGTTCATGTACGCGGGCTTTGCCAGCGAAACCGAAGGCATGGTCCTGGGGCAGACCGGGAGCGGCCATACGGGCCGGATCTACACCACGACCGACGCGGGCGCGAGCTGGAACGAGGGACAGAACACCTCCCGGTTCCTTTACGGCCTGGACATTGTCGACGCGAACGTCGCCTGGGTCTGCGGTGACGCCTCCTTCGTCCGGAAATCGGTCGACGGCGGGAAGACCTGGCAGGCGGTCGGCAATTTCGGGTCCACCGAGCCTAACCAGTGCCGGTTCCTGAGCTTCCTGGATGCCCAAACCGGTTGGGCGGCCACCCCGACCGAACTGGGCCAGACGACCGACGGCGGGCAGATCTGGACGGACATCTCCCTCCCGACCGGCGGGCAGACGATCGCCGCCCTGGACCTGCGGACCCCTGCCGAAGGGGCGGTCCTCGACTCATCCGGCCGGCTGTTCATGACGCATGACGATGGGAAAAGCTGGTCGGAGCTCAAGCTGGATTTCACCGGGGGCGCCATGCTCGGGAAGATGCCTTCCCCGAGCGTCGCTATGCGCCTCATCGACGAGGCGCGAATCATGATCGCCCTTTACCGCAATCCCTCAGGGAGCGGCTTCACGATCTGGTCCGCCTACACCGAGGACGGCGGCAAATCCTGGCAGATGGCTCAGGTGCCCGCGGGCGACGGCCTCTTGAATCTTTACCTCTCCAGGGATGGCAGGATCCTGACGACCAGCAACACCGGCCTGCTTGCCGTCGCGACCTTCCGCTACCAACAGCCCTGACCTTTCATTTGTTTCTCGATAGCCCGGATGGCGGACCGCTTTCCGGGTTGTTTCGTTTCTGTTTCTGCGGCGGGAATCTCTTGTTATAATAACGGGACCAAATTTCGCAGAACAAATCACCGGAGCCTGAAATGGAAACATCCGAAGCCTTGCTGATGACCGTGGGACGGGTGATCTACCCGGGGACGGAAGTATTGCTCTGGCACAACCCCCACGAGACGTTCGACCGGTACCTTGGCAAGGGCACTCGTTTCCGCCTCGTCCTGGTCGAAAGCGGCACCGGGATCGTTGCCTTTGGCGGCCGGCCCCACGTCCTGACGGCCCCCGCTCTCGTCTGCCTGAGCGAGAACGACGAGCCGCAGCTCTCCCAATCCCGGGACCTCGAGGCGCAGGCTTTCTATTTCCATCCAAGTGTAATCAACAAGGATTTCGATTTCTGCAACGTGCGGGAGCAGGACCAGCCGAATTACTGGAACGACCAGATGTGGGTCCGGCCATTCTTCGTCCGGGAGGATCGCTGGACCGGCGTAGCAAAACTCGGCCCGGCGGCGTTCGCCCGACTCTCCCGCCTGTTTTCGGCCGTCAGCCGGGAACTGTCCCTCCAGCGGGACGGTTTCTGGCCCTGCCGCAGTCGCTCCTTCTTCCTGGAGATCCTCTTCCTGCTCGAGCGCCTGTATACCCTGGCGGACGTGGCCGAAACCGAGCTCCTCGCCACCGACACCTCCCTGACGGACGTCGAACCGGTCCTGCTCTATCTGCACAACAACTACAGCCAGAAGCTCTGCCTCGACGGAGTGGCGCGCGCCTTCAACACCAACCGGACGACCCTGACCAAGCAGTTCCACCAGTCCACCGGGATGCCGGTCATGACCTATCTCAACCGGCTGCGGATGAACCTGGCGGCTTTGATGCTCAGGGACACCTCCCTGTCGGTCAACGAGATCGTCGAGCGCGTCGGGTTGACCAACCCCACCCATTTCGGACGGACTTTCAGGAAAGTGACCGGGTATACCCCCAGCGAATACCGGCGCCAGTACTGCTGGCTTCTCCAGTAAGGTACCAGGCGATAAAAACCTTCGCTCCACGAGCGAAGGTTTTTGTTATAGAGCCTCGGACGATCCCTTAGCGGTACTCGATCCTTCCCGGGCTTCCCCCGACGGTTGCCGTTACCCGCCTGGCCTCAGGCGGACGGCCAGGTCGCGCAGCTGGCTGAAGCTGACGGGCTTGAGCAGTACGAAGTCGCTTTGTTCCCGCAAGGCGTCGGCCATGATCGAATCGGACGTGTTCAGGATGACGATGCTGTTCTTCAGGTGATCGACCTGCCGGATGTGGGTGAGAATTTTTTCACCGCTCCCATCCGGGAGGTGAAGGTCCAGGAGGATGATCGCAGGGGCGCAAACCGCCAGCAGATCGAATGCTTTTTGGGCATTCGCCGCCAGGCGGATTTCGTATCCGGCCATTTTGATGGCCTGGGTGAAGATCTCGGCCAGTTTGCTGTCGTCTTCGACGATCAGCGCGATGGGATTCTTGGTTTCGCTCATTTCACTCCTAAAGGCCCAGCAACGGGAGGGTGACGGTAAACGCGCTCCCTTTTCCCACTTCGCTTTCCAATTGTACCTTACCGTCCATGAGAGTGATCAACTGGCTGACGATCGCCAGGCCTAGCCCGGAGCCTCCCCTGGCCCGCCCCTCGACCTGCCGGAATGCCTCGAAGACCGTTTTTTGGGCTTCGGGAGGAATGCCGATGCCGGTATCCTCCACCTGGATCGACCAATGGGAGCCGTCCGGTTTGAAGATGCGGACCGTGACGGAGCCGCTTTCGGTGAATTTCAGTGCGTTGTTCACCAGGTTGAGCAGGACCTGCTTGAGCCAGTACGAGTCCCCTTTGATCTGTCCGGACAGCTCGGGGGCGATCTCCGAGCGGAATTCCAGGCCTTTTTTCTTGACCATGAAACCGACGATCGAACGGACCCCATCGACCAGTTCATCCGGCTTGAACAACTCGGGCCGCAGGATAATCTTGCCGGTTTCGATCTGGGCCTGGCCGATCAAGTTGTTGACGAAAGCCAGCAACTGATTGGAGCTGTCCAGGATCTCTGAGGCGGCATTGCGCTGGTCCGGGTTTACCGGGCCGAGGATCTCTTTCTGGATCATTTCGGAATATCCCATGATCGCCCCCAGAGGAGTGCGCAGGTCATGGCTGACGCTGGCAAGCAGCTGGGTCTTCATCCGGTTGGCCTGCAGGGCTTCCTCGTGCGCCTGGCGAAGCTGTTCTTCTGCCATGCGGCGGGAGGTAATATCCTGTTTGATGGCAATGAAGTTGGTAATGGCCCCATTCGCCTGGACCAGGGGAGTGATGGTCATCTCCTCGTAGTAATCGCTTCCGTCCTTGCGGCGATTGATCAACTCCCCTCGCCAGACCTTTCCAGACAGGACGGTCTGCCAGAGATCCTGGTAGTACTCGACCGGCTGTTTGAAGGATTTGAGGATGCGCGGATTCTTGCCAATGGCTTCTTCGCGGGCGTAACCGGTCAGGTGGGTAAAAGCCTTGTTCGACCACTGGATGTTCCCCTTGTCGTCCGTGATGACGATCCCGTTTTCGGCGGCCTCCAGGGCCGTCGCCTGCAGGCGCATCTGCGCCTGGGCGAATTTCTGGTCGGTGATGTCCGTCAGGATGGCCATATGGCCAGTGATCCGGCCCCGCCGGTCCATGATGGGAGTATTCCGCAGGTTGAAGGTCCGCTGGGCGGGCGCATCGCCGTAGACGAATTCCTGGCTCGTTTCGAAGGCGGTCGCGGTCTCCGAACTCCAGCTGGTCCATTCGGGGAAAATCTCCTGGACGTGTTTCCCGATCATCTGGTCTGCACGCTGCTGGAAGATATTTTGACCGGAAGGGTTGATCTCGACGATCCGGCCGCGGCCGTCGACCACGATGATCCCGTCCCGCATTGCGTTGAACGCCGAGCTCTGGGCGATCGGCAGGATGTCCATCAACCCGAAGCGGGCGAAACCGATCTCGAATGCCACCAGGGTCAGGGTGAAAGCCAGGGGAGTCCAATCCAGCGTCGGGACGGGATTCAAGCCGACCATGTAAATGAAATTGCCGATCCAGGGTATCACCATCCCGGTGATCATGATGATCGCCTGGCTCCGGTACAGGTTGTGGCCGCTGGCTGCAAGGCTGATCAGGAAATAAGTCGCGAGCAGGACCAGCCCATATGAATAGGCGACATTGACGTTATACCAGGCGCCATGACCCACCGCCACCGGACCGAACAACGGGGAAGGCATGGCAATCGTCGACCAGAGCAGGTGGTGGAATTCATTCGTGGCGGCCAGCAGGAACGTCACTGTCGGGATGATTGCCAGCAGACCCAGGCGGGTGCGGGTCAGCCACTGGCCGCGGCCGCTGTAGATGAGAGTGAACGAGAAAATTGCCAGGGAGATGAAGGGGATTCCAATATATTCCACCTTCATCCAGGCGATTTTGTAGAATGAAGATTCGCTGGCGATCTCGAAGATGTATCCGAATGACCAGACGGTCACACAAAAGATGGCCCAGACGAGCTGGTATGCCCCAGCTGTTTTCCGGATCGCCCACAGGCGCGTGACCATGAAAGCCGAGATGATGATCCCGGCTGCGAGGAAGATGATGTAGATGGAAAATGCGACCGTCATGTCAGGCTCCGTCATGGATGGACGCCCAAACTATATCAAATTCTCCCGTAAAAATCGAATTTACAATCAAATTGTCATTTATCGCCGCCCCACTAAATCCGTTAACGGACGAAGGCCCTGTCCTCGTTTTCCATCCAGTCCCGGATGTGCCCGGTATGTCCGTGGAAGAGGTCCATCTGGACCGCTTCACCGACCGGGACGAACGCGGCCTCGGTCGTTTCGCCGCTCAAGCCCAGGGTTCCGCCGACGGGCTCCACTTCGAAACACAGGACGATGACGTGGGCTTTGTTTCCGTCGGGATAGACCGTCAACTTGTTCGGGTCACTGTAGACGCCGACCAGTTTGACCACCCGGACCCGCAAACCGGTCTCTTCGAGCATCTCGCGTTCGCAGGCCTCGCTGGCCGATTCGCCTGGGTCGATCATCCCACCCGGCAGGCAGAACAGGCCGTTATCGCTCCGGCGCGTGAGCAGGACCTTCTCCCGGGCGGCGTCCGGGACGATCGCCGAACAGCCCACCCTGAGTTTGCCCTCCCGGCCGATGTGATCCCCGTAGAGTACTTTCGTTTTGTTTTCAGCGGATGAAGACGGCATCTTGACCTTTCATGGTATCCAGGATGAACTGGCGATGATGCGGAAAGACGTCCAGGGCCTCGATCTCGGCTGGCGAAAAAAAGCCGGCCTCGGTCGTTTCGTCGCTCAGGCCGAGCTCGCCGCCGACCTTCTCGACCTCGAAGTTCAGGCTGATGACCTGGAATTTATTCCCATCCTCGTAGATGACCAATCGATCGGGGCCGCTGAAGATGCTCGTCATCCGAATGATCCTGACCTTCAGGCCGGTCTCCTCCCACACTTCCCGCGCACACGCCTCGCTGACGCTTTCGCCCGGCTCCAGTCCGCCGCTTGGCAAACACCACTGACCGGTGTCTCTCCGGCGGGTGATCAGCGCCTTCTCCCGCTTTTCGTCGAGCAGGACGGCCACGCAGCCCAGGCGGATTTTTCCTTCCTTCCCGATCCGGTCACCGAACAGGATTTGCGTCATTTCAAGCCGAATCCTTGTTTTTCGAGGACAGCCCTCAACCCGGCGCGATCCGCCCGGGCGACCCGCCGGGCAGTGTGCTCCAGCCAGCCGTAGTCTTCGACCACTTCGGGCTTTCCCGGCGCCGGCACCTGCCGTCCCTTGTAAATACCTGTCTTGAGCATCGCCTGGTCGTAGGCATAGAGTTCCGGGTCGTGATCCGGCCGGTACGCTTCCCAGTGCAGGATGGCCCGGATCGGCAGGCGCGGCCGGAGACGGGGTTCCCTGGCTTTCCAGCCGATCGACATCCCCGTAATCGGGAAGGTCAGGCGGGGCAGCTCGAGCAGGTCGATGACCTCCGCGGGGTTGTTGCGGATCGCCCCTACGAAGCAGATCCCCAGGCCCAGGGACTCGGCTGCCAGGGCGGCGTTCTCGGCGGCCAGGGCGGCATCGACCGCAGCGACGAGGAAGTTCTCGACGAGATCGGTCACCTGGCGCTGGCCGCGCAGTTCGCAAACCCGCTCCAGCCGGGCCAGGTCCGCGCACCATGCCAGGAAGACCGGCGCCTCTTTGATAAAAGCCTGGTCCCCGCACAGGAAGGCCAGTTTTTCCCGTCTTGCCTGGTCGGTGACGGCCACGACGGAATACGCCTGCAGGTTCGAGGATGTCGATGCCGATTGGGCGGCTGAAACGATCGATTCGACCTGCTCGACCGTCACCTTATCTGGCTTGAAATGACGGGCTGAGGCGTGACGGTGGATCAGGTCGATGGTCGAATTTTCCATGAGGCCTCCAGGGAGCGTGCTTAAAAAACAGTACTCGTCCGGCTGCTAGATCTTCATTTCCAGCTCGATCTCATCCCGGATCGGGATCCCATCGTTGCCGAGCACGGGGATTTCGGGCTTCAACTTGCGGGAATACTCCAAAGCGTTGATGTGGATGGCGGCGATCGAGAAGCCGCGTTTTTGATAGAACCGCAGGGCGTTCGTATTATCGTTCGTGGTGATCAACCACAGGCGATGGCATCCGGCCTGGATCGCGGCATGGCGGGCCGCCTCGATCAGGACGGTGCCGATGCCTAATCCTTCCTGCCAGGCTTCGATGCTGACGATTTCACAGGATTCACCGTCGATGTGATACGTGAGCAGGCCGAGCTTTTCCCCGGCTGCCTCGGCGTAAAAGCCGGGCAGGTCCGCCGGGCGAAAGACGGTTCCGTGGGCGACGACGATCTCGGCGCCCCAATTTTCGGCGGTGCGTCTTGCCACCCAATCGTGATCGGATTGCGAGAGGGGATGAATGCCGATGTTAGCCACGGTCACTTGCCGGCGGCGGGCATCAGGGCCTGGAGGGAATGGGTGAGCTGCTGAACATCGCCGGTGGACGTTTTCAGTTTGACCATGTCTGCGTTCGTCAGTCCGGCTTCGACACCCGGGAGTACCTTCTCGGCCATTTCGCAGGCGTTGACGATTTTTGCGGCGAGTTCCTGGGCCTCGGTCGCAAAATCCAGGACTTCCTTGCCGACGATGGGCAGGCCCTTCAAGAGCGGCACGATCGTCTCGAGGACTTTATCTGCCATTCTTACATATTTGACGGCGGCCGCCTCCAGGGACTGGATGGCACGGGTCAGCTCGATCGCCATATCCTGAATGGAATCAAGCGTGGATTTATTGTCCTGGATGACCTTGTTGATGTTCATCAGCGATTCGGTCATCTTGTCTGAAAAGTGCACCATGTTGACGGGCGGGTTGATCGTCGGCATCCTGCTCTCCTTTGTCTGGGATATCCTGATTATACAGGGAACAAAAAGAAAAAGGCGCGCACCGGCGCACCTTCGAATTCAACAGGGCTGTTTACGTAGGTCAGGGGGAGACAGTGATCTTGATGAAAAAGGAAGTTCCGAAAGGCGTCCCGTCCGGGGCATAGGCCTGCCATTCACTGGTGTACTCCCCGGCATCCTGGGGGGCGGTAAAGACGATCCGGATCGTGGCCTGGGTGCCGGCCCTGGCTGGGAAGAGCGCCTGCTCGGTGGGCGCCCCCATCGCATTGCCCGAGACCAAGCGGAGCCGGTAGCTGTCGTCCCAGTTGCAGGAGCCTGAATTCTGGACCAGCCACTGCTTGTCCAGCCGGCTGCCGGGCGCTACTGCGGTCCCGTCCGGGATGGTGATGTCGTAAAGGAAGGATAATCCTGTGACGCAGACGGGGGTTGGTATGGAAGCTGGAAGTTGGCCTGTGGTTGGGGTCGCAACTGCCGGCGTATCCGTCGGGGAGGAACTGGAAGGGGACGGGAAAGCGCCGCTGCAAGCGGCTGTCAGCACGGACAGGGTAATAAAAATGGACACAGAAAGCGCGAGCTTGAACTTTTCTGTGTCCATTGTGGCCTCAGATTGACTGGAGCTATTCTTCTGGTTCGGCGTCGCCGGCATCCTCGCTGGCGCCGGTCGTGGATGTCAGGGGCAGCGATACTTCGCCGCCGCTGGCGCGCTGGCGGATGGTCTGCTCGATCTCGTTCGCCAGATCCGCATTCTGCCGCAGGAATTCCTTGGCATTCTCGCGTCCCTGGCCGAGGCGGGTTTCCCCGTAGGAGAAGAATGCGCCTCGTTTTTCGACGATCCCGAGCTGGGTCGCCAAGTCGATCAGGTCGCCGACCTTCGAGATGCCTTCGTTGTACATGATGTCGAATTCGGCTGTCCGGAAAGGCGGGGCAACCTTGTTCTTCACCACGCGGACGCGGGTGCGGTTGCCGACGATCTCGGCGCCGATCTTGATCGACTGGATTCGGCGGACGTCCAGGCGAACGGAAGCGTAGAACTTGAGGGCGTTGCCGCCGGTGGTCGTCTCGGGGTTGCCGAACATCACGCCGATCTTCATGCGCAGTTGGTTGGTGAAGATGACGGAGGTCTTGGTCTGGTTGATCGCCCCGGAAAGTTTCCGGAGGGCCTGAGACATCAGGCGGGCCATGGCGCCCATCTGGGCGTCGCCCATGTCGCCTTCGATCTCGGAGCGGGGCACCAGGGCGGCAACCGAGTCGATCACCACCAGGTCCACGGCTCCCGAGCGGACGAGCGTCTCGGTGATCTCGAGGGCTTGCTCGCCGGTATCGGGCTGGGAGACCAGCAGGTTTTCGACATCCACTCCGCACTTGGCTGCATAGGAAGGATCGAGGGCGTGCTCCATGTCGACGTAAGCCGCCGTCCCGCCGCGCTTCTGGACTTCCGCCACGATGTGCTGGCAGAGGGTCGTCTTGCCGGAAGACTCGGGACCGTAGATCTCGGTAATGCGGCCGCGCGGGATGCCCCCGATGCCGAGGGCCAGGTCAAGCGAAAGGGAACCGGTCGGGATGGCGTCGATGGTCAGGCGATTGGCATCGCCCAGGCGCATGATGGAGCCGTCGCCGTACCGTTTGACGATATCTCCGACGGCCTTGTCCAGCATGGCGCGGCGGCCTTCATCCAGGGATGATTCGGAAGCTGAATCGGATTTCTTAGCCATAATATTCCTCTCTTAATCGTGGTGCCCAGAGTATAGCACAGATGTTCGATGCGTCAAGGGTGCGGCGTGGCGGCGGTTGGGCCGGCCGGCAGGTTGAAATCGAACCCGAGGAAACCGTAGAAGGAGAAGTATGTCACTTGGCCGGGCAGGATCTGGATGTCCACGATCCGGTTGTAGGCGCCGTAGGGGATATTGAGCTCGTAGACCCCGGCCGGGATATCGCTCATGACCAGGTTTTCCCGGTAGTAGTCGTCGGGGTTGGCGACCTCCGGACCGTAAGTGTATGCGTTGTAGGTCTTGTCGGTGGCGAGGTTCTTGATGCCGACGATCCGGGTGGGCAGGTATTTTCCATACTTGTCCATCACCCGGCCGACGAGCACGCCGTCCCCGAGGGGAGGCGCCAGCCAGAGTTCCGGATTGCGGGTGAAGAAGAAGTCGTTCTTGCCAAGCCGGACCTCGAAATGCAGGTGCGGACCGGTGGTCATGCCGGTGCTGCCGACCTTGCCGACGACGTCCCCGGTGTTCAGCCATTCGCCGACGGTCACGTCCACTTCGTCCATGTGGGCATAGATCGTATAGAGCGGCTGGTCGAGATAGCCGAAGTCGTGGCGGATGGCGACTGCATTCCCATACGGGTCTTTCGTGTTGAGAGGCGAGCCGGAATACAGGCCGATCCCGGCCCAAACGACCGTTCCCGGCCCGGCGGCCAGGACCGAGGTCCCGCGCGGGGCGGGGATGTCGATCCCGGTGTGGATGATGTTGGGACCGAAATAGATCCCGCCATAACGATAATCCCAGATCGGCTCACCCGGATAGGCGGCCGCAATCGGGGCGGCAAAATAAAAATGGTCGTGCGGCGAGAGCGACCAGGGGATCGGATAGAGAGGCGCCCGGTACTCCGCCCCGGCCGCCGGGATCACGGTGGGGAAGAACAATTCCATGGCCCCGATGGTCGCGGTCGGAAGCGGCGGCGGCGCGGCGGAGACGACCGGCATGGGCGTCTCGGTTGGGGTCGCCTGGGAATTTAGATCCGCGGTCGGCTGGAAGGGGAGAATGTTCGGAACCGGGGAGGCCGTGGCGGTCGACTGGGCGGTCCGCGTTTTCGTCGGTTGCGACTTGGCCGTGGCGGACGGCGTGGCTGCCGGCGCGGCCGGGCTTCCGCAACCCGCCAGTACCAATAAACCGGTCAAGCACAGTAAATACGCACGTTTCATGGGGAATGGGTGGGGTTGGTGGTCGGCGTCCGGGTCGCGGTGGGTGGATGGTAACCGAACGGCGTGATCGTCGGCGTACGCGTGACCGGGATGACCATGGTGGGGGTGTTGAGGATCTCGGGAGGATACAGCTGGAGCATGGCGGCGTTCCAGTCCAGATCCTGGGTGAAGGCCAGCTCATTGAAACGCGCCCCGGCGTAATATGTGCGCC